>DATFQI010000303.1:0-3717 GCA_035264365.1 Solirubrobacteraceae bacterium | reverse complement strand
GCGCTCTCCAAGCTCGCGCTCGACGGCGACCCGCAGGCGTTCGCCTTCCCGACCGCGCAGCGCGTCCAAGGCCTCGACTTCTCCTTCGCCGGGCTGAAGACCGCGCTGCTCTACAAGGTGCGCGAGCTGGGCGAGGAGGAGGCGGATCGGCGCCGCGCCGACCTCGCGGCCTCCTACGAGCACGCGATCGTCGAGACGCTGATCAGCCGCGTCGAGCGGGCCCTGCAGGCCGAGCCGGACGCGCGCCTGGCGATCGGCGGCGGCGTGGCGGCCAACGCCCGCCTGCGCGAGCGCGCGGCCGGCCTCGGCGTGCCGGTGAAGATCCCGCCGCCGTCGCTGTGCACCGACAACGCGGCGATGATCGCCTCGGCTGCGCGCTGGGTCGAGCCCGTCGCCCATCCGGAGTACCTGGGCCTCGACGCCTACCCGACGGCCGCGTGAGCGCCGCCGTCACGCTCTACGGGCGCCCCGGCTGCCACCTCTGCGACGAGGCCCGCGAGGCCCTGCTGCGCGTGCGCGCCGACGCACCGTTCGAGCTGCTCGAGATCGACATCGAGCGCGACGACGAGCTGTTCAAGCGCTACCTCGAGCGGATCCCCGTCGTGTGCCTCAATGGTGAGCAGCTGTTCGAGTTCCACGTGGACGAGGCCGCGCTGCGGCAGCGCCTGTCTCTATCGTGAAGCCCTCAATGGGCTACGGCGATGTCGCGACACCCTCCAGCGGTGGCGCCGCGTCGGGTGACGCTGGGGTCGGGCTGGGCTCGGATCGGCTGTCGCTCGGAGTGGCGGCGCGGCTCTCGCGCTACCTGCAGGTCCTCACCCAGGCGCGCAAGATGGGCAAGGAGACGATCTCCTCGCAGGAGCTCTCCGAGTACACGCACGTCAACTCCACCCAGATCCGCCGCGACCTGTCCGGCTTCGGCAAGTTCGGCAAGCGGGGGGTGGGCTACAACGTCGACTCGCTCGTCTCGCAGATCCGCAAGATCCTGCGCACCAGCGGCCAGCACAACATCGCCCTGTTCGGCGCCGGGCACCTGGGCAAGGCGATCGCCTCCTCGGACATCTTCGCCGACCACGGCTTCCGCGTCGTCGCGATCTTCGACGCCGACGAGTCCAAGATCGGCGAGCAGGTCGGCCCCGCGACCGTGCGTCATCCCGGCGAGCTGCGCCAGATCGTCGAGGAGGAGGACATCGTCGTCGGCGTGCTCGCCGTCCCGACGGCCGCGGCCCAGGAGCTCGCCGACCAGCTCGTGGACGCCGGCGTCAAGATCATCTTCAACTACTCCGAGGCGCTGCTGCACGTGCCGCCGGAGGTGACGGTGCACACGTCCAGCCCCGCGGTGGACCTCCTGTACGCGCTGTACTTCTACCTGACCTAGCGCCCTGTGATCGACCTCGCCACCGCGCGCGAGACCTTCGAGAGCTCGACCGACTACACGGTCGGGATCGAGGAGGAATTCGCCCTCCTGGACCCTGGCACCAACCAGCTGGCGCCGCACTTCGAGCTGCTCCGCGGCGCCGCGCAGGCCGACCCGGTGCTCGCCGAGTCGATCGCGGGCGAGCTGATCTCCAGCGAGATCGAGATCCGCTCGGGCCGGGGCGAGGACGTGGTCGACGCGCGCATCCGCCAGGGCGACCGGCGCGGCCGGCTGTTCACGCTCGCCGCGGCGCAGGGCGTGGCGCTCGGCTCCACCGGCACGCACCCGCTCAGCGACTACCGCGAGCAGCACATCATCGACACGGAGCACTATCACCGCGTCGAGGACGGCCTCAAGTACGTGGCCTGGCGCAACAACACGTTCTCCATGCACGTCCACGTCGGCGTCCGCGGCACCGACCGCGCGGTGCTCGTCTGCGACCGGCTGCGGCCCGTGCTGCCGCTGCTGCTGGCCATCAGCGCCAACTCGCCCTACGTGGACGGGATCGACTCCGGCCTGCACAGCGCGCGCACGCAGACCTTCACGAAGTCGTTCCCGCGCTGCGGTGTGCCGGACGCGTTCGGCTCCTGGCGGGCGTGGGCCGACTACGTCGACCTGCTCGTGCGCACGGAGTCGATCGTCGAGTTCACCCAGCTGTGGTGGTCGGTGCGCCCGCACCACGACTTCGGCACCGTCGAGGTCCGCATCTGCGACGCCCAGACGACCGCCCAGGAGGCCGACCAGCTCGCCGCGCTGATCGTCGCGTGCGTGCGCCGCGCCGCCGAGGAGATCGACGCGGGCGAGATCCCGCCCGAGGTGCCAGGCCGGCTGATCGAGGAGAACATGTGGCGGGCGATCCGCTACGGCCTCGACGGCTCGCTGCTGGACCTCGAGGCGCCGCGGATCGAGCCGTTCCCAGCCTCGGAGGCGCTCGACCGCCTGAGAGCGTGGACCGGCGCCGACGTGGTGCTGCCCGCGCTCAACGGCGCGCAGCGCCAGCGCCGCATGATCGACTCCGGGGCCTCCCCGGCCGAGGTGTACGCGGCGGCCGTCGCGGAGACATACGCGACCTACCACCAGGAGGAGGAACGCGTCCCATGAGCCAGCCACCGAACGAACCCCAGCTCACCGAGGAGCAGCTGCGCCAGATCGAGGCCGAGATGGAGCGCATCTCGGTCGACGACGTGCTGTTGCAGACGCTCGTGACGCTGCTCAACCTGGCCGCCCGCAAGGCCGGGCTCGCCTCGCCCCCCGGTGAAGGCCCTCCGCCCGACCTTGAGCAGATGCGCCAGGCGATCGACGGCGCGCGGGCGATCCTGCCGCTCGTCGAGCAGCGCCACGCCGACCAGCTGGGCCCCGTCCGCGACACGCTGTCCCAGCTGCAGATGGCCTACTCGCAGCTGCGCGGGCAGGGCGGCGGCGGGGAGCCGCCCGAGGAGGGCGGCGAAGGTGGCGGCGGCGGTGGCGAGCCGCCCAAGGGCCCCGAGAAGCCCGAGGGACCGGGCCCCGCGCAGTCCTCGGGGCGTCTCTGGATCCCCGGCCAGTAGCGCTGCCGGATCACCTTGTAGACTCACCGCGTCCGAGCGGCGGCCGTTGGCTGCCGCTCCGCGCGTTTCGAGGCTTCACGCGAGCCTGCGCTCGCTGATCAACAGAATTCCAGAGGGGTTACCTTGCAAGATCTCCTGATCGACCATGGCGTCGTCATCGCCCTGGTGTGTGCCGGCCTCGCCGTCGTCTACGGCGCGGTCACGAGCCGGGCGCTGCTCGCGCTGTCGCCGGGCAACGCCACGATGCAGAGCCTGTCGCTGGCCGTGCAGGAGGGCGCGTCGGCGTACCTCCGCCGCCAGTACACGGTGATCGCGGCCGTCGGCGTGGTGCTGTTCATCGCCCTGATCTTCCTGCAGGACATCGAGGTGGCGATCGGCTTCCTCATCGGCGGCGTGGCCTCCGGTGCTGCGGGCTTCATCGGCATGAACGTGTCCGTGCGCGCCAATGCTCGCGTCGCCGAGGCCGCCCGCGGCGGCATCGGCCCGGCGCTCGACGTCGCGTTCCGCGGCGGCGCCGTCACCGGCATGCTCGTCGCCGGCTTGGCGCTGCTCGGCGTCGCGGCCTACTACGGCATTCTCACGTGGGGCTTCGACGTCGACCAGAAGGACGCCGTCGACGCGCTCGTGGGCCTCGGCTTCGGCGGCTCGCTGATCTCCGTCTTCGCCCGTCTGGGCGGCGGCATCTTCACGAAGGGCGCCGACGTCGGCGCCGACATCGTGGGCAAGATCGAGGCGGGCATCCCCGAGGACGAC
>DATFQI010000302.1:0-12856 GCA_035264365.1 Solirubrobacteraceae bacterium | reverse complement strand
GAACAGAGCAGTTAAGCCCCACAGCGCCGATGGTACTTGGCCTTCACGGGCCTGGGAGAGTAGGTCGCCGCCGGTTCTTCACTCACGAGCCGCCCAATGGGCGGCTCGTCGTCGTTAACGCCCCCGGCGGGAATCCCGCCGGCGGCGCCGAGTCCGCAGTTACTCGGTCTGAGGTCGAGGAGGTGCGGACTCGACACCCTCGAGGGCAAGGCGCCGAGCTCCTGGTGGCGCTGGCGCACGGCGCGGGGTAGGGGAACTGCGGGTGCCACCCGTGCGCCGTCAACGTCGATCGGCGGAGTGCGGGCCCCCTCTCGATCGACGTTGACGGCGCTATTCGCCGTGAACGTCGATCCGGCGGCCGCGTGGATGCCTCGGATCGACGTTGACGGCAGACCCGCTCCCCTACCCAGCGCCGTTGACCTCCGCATCGCACAGCGCCCCGGCCGAGCAGGTCGCGGTCCAGACTGGCCTTGAGCGAGCAGCTCGCGGGCCGGCCCCGCCGGAGCGGGGACGGCCCGAGGGCGTGGTCAAGCTCGGGCGCTCGCCCGGCCGGCGCTCGGGAGACCTCCCAGTCTCTCCCGGCCGGCGGGCGGCGACCTAGGAGGCCGGCCTCGAGATCGGCCGGCTCTCGGTGCGGTCGCGTCGTGCCGGGCGATGAACCGGCGTGACGCAGACCTGTGCGCGGGGCGTCGCCTCTCCCGGGCGGCGCCTGCGCGGTGCGCGACCGACCTGCCGGCGGTGCGGGTGCTCGGCGCTGGGGGCGGTGGTCGACGGCCGTTCTGCGACGGACGGCGACGGTGTCGCGGTGGGCTCCTCGACGAAGCCCTGCGACGTTGCCTCACCCAGCGTGGCGAACGCCAGCGCCGTGTCCACGGCGTCGCGCACCAGCGCTGCGAACGAGCGCTTCTGCGGGCGGCGGGATGCGGTCTGCGGGGGGAACATGTGTTCGGAAACCTACGCCCGGGCTCGGACGGAAGCCGCAAAATCCGGGGTCGCTCAGCCGGCGGATCGGCCCGATTTGGCTCTGCGCGCGCGCTCCGGAACACGCGTTCTGCAACCGATCTTGCACGGCCCGAGACCGCCTCGAGATGGAACCGATTCCACCCCGCACGGGTTCCATCCCCGGGCTGCGGAGCGCCCGCCGCGCGCGCCCGGCGGCTCGCCGCGCGGCCGGCCGCCGCTGCCGGCCGTAGGCTCCGCCGCCATGGCTCGCGGAGCGGCCGGCCGCCGCTGCCGGCGGGCGGCTCGCCGCCATGGCTCGCCGAGCTGCGGGACCGCCACTGCCGGCCCTGGGCTCGCCGCCATGGCTCGCGGAGCTGCGGACCGCCGCTGGCGGCCGTAGGCTCCGCCGCCATGGTCCACCTGCGCATCGTGGCGCCCGAGGCGCGCGCCGAGGAGGCCATGGAGGTGCTCTGCGCGACGGACTCCGTGCTCAACGTGATCCGGCTCGACTCGCGCTCGCAGCGGCCGGACGGGGTGGTGATCATGTGCGACGTCGCACGCGAGGACGCGAGTGTCGTGATCCGCGACCTCAAGCGCCTCGGCATCCACCACGAGGGCTCGATCGCGCTCGAGCTGATCGACACGGCGATCTCAGACCGTGCGCAGCGCGCGCAGGATCATGCCACGGGCGCTCCGGCCGACGCCGTTGTCTGGGAGGAGGTGGAGGCCAAGACCGACGAGCAGGTCGAGCTCTCCGGCGTCTTCCTCGCCTTCATGGTCCTGGCGGCGCTGATCGCCACCGTCGGCATCTACCAGGACTCGCCGATCCTGATCGTCGGCGCCATGGTCGTCGGCCCCGAGTTCGGGCCGATCGCGGGCATCTGCGTGGCGCTCGTCCAGCGCCGCCGCAAGCTCGCGCTGCGCTCCGGCGTCGCGCTCGCGCTGGGCTTCGCGCTGGCGATCGCGGCCACCTTCGCGGCCACGCTGATCTTCAAGGCCACCGGGCTCGCCGACGCCGACTTCGACCAGTCCGAGCACACGATCGCCAATGTCATCTCCAGCCCGGACTTCTTCACGTTCTTCGTCGCCGCCTGCGCCGGAGCGGCCGGGATGCTCTCGCTGTCGACCGCCAAGTCGGGCGCCCTGATCGGCGTGCTGATCTCGGTGACGACGATCCCGGCGGCGGCCGACATCGGCGTGACCGCCGCCTACGGGGACTGGGAGAGCTTCGGCGGCTCGGCCGCGCAGCTGGCGATCAACCTCGCGGCGATCCTGCTCGCCGGCTCGGCGGTGCTGACCTTCCAGCGGGTGCTCTACCTGCGCCGTCTCCGGCGCCACGAGAGCGAGCTCGAGAGCTCAGCGGCCGCCTGAGGGGCCGTCGGTCGAGATTCTCACGACCCCAGCGTCGACCAGATGTCGACCTTGGTGCGGATCTTCTCGATCACCGCGTCGGTGAACTCGGTCGTGCCGGCGTGGCCGCCGAGGTCGATCGTCTTCACGCCGCCGGCGGTGGTCTCGAGCACGCTCTCGTAGATCGCGCGCGACGCCCGCTCGGCGCCGTCGACGCCCTTGCCGGCCGCGTACTGCATCAACGCACCGCAGGCGAGCAGCATCGCCATCGGGTTCGCGAGGTCCTTGCCCATGAGCGACGGCGCGGTGCCGTGTGGCGCCTCGGCCATCGCGACGTCGACGGCGTAGTCGTCGTCGAACGCCAGCAGGATCGACTCCGCGCCCGCGATCGAGCCGAACATCGGCAGCACCAGGTCCGAGAGGCAGTCGCCGTCGCGGTTCAGCGCCGGGATCACCAGCGGCGTCTCGGTCGCCCCCGTCAGCAGCCCAGCGTAGGTCGCGTCGATCAGGACCGGGAAGTACGGCACGTCGGAGTGACGTGAGGCCGCCGCGTCCAGCTCCTCCTTGAGCATGCCCTCGTAGACGGGGGAGACGGTCCACTTCGGCCCGCCGTAGACGCGCGTCTCGCCGCCCATGCGCTCGGCGGTTCGGAACGCGTACTCGGCGACCGCGCGGCAGGTGGAGCGGGTGACCTTCTCGGTCCGGAAGGCCTGCTCGTCGTCGGCGCCCTCCTCGCCCTCGCGCCACTGCTTCGCGCCGTAGGCGTCCTCGACCGCCATCCGCACGACCGAGATGGGGTGATGCACGCCGGAGACGGGGCCGACCACCCCCGGGATCCGCCGCCCGGTGCGCACGATCACCTTGCCGTCGACCTCCTCGCGCAGGATGCGGTTGGGGGAGCCGACGTCGTCCTTGCCCTCCGGCGTGACGGTCGCGGCCTTGAGCCCGAAGCCGGCCTCGCGCATCGCGCGCGCGCCCTCGTGGACGATCTCGTTGCCGGTCTCGCGCCGCTTCTCCAGCGAGAGGTCGTAATGCTCGAGCTCGAGCTCGATCCCGAGCAGGGAGGAGTCGAGCACGCGGACGGACTGCTCGAGCAGCTCCTGGCCGGTCTCGTCGCCCTCGAGGACGATGATCTTCAGTGGCTGGCCCATGGCGCCAGCAGGCTACCGCTCAGGTGGAGGCGGGCTCGGCGCCGTCCAGCGCCAGCTCGGCCGAGCGCTGCTCGAGCGCCGCGATCACGAACGTGAGGTGCTCGTCGAAGTCGACGCCGAGCAGATCGGCGCCCTCCCGCAGCTCCTCGCGGTTGATCGCGGCCGCGAAGGCCGGCGTCTTCATCTTCTTCTTGACCGACTTGGGCGTCATCCCGTGGATCCCCTGCGGGCGCACGTACGCGCACGCCATCAGGAAGCCGCACAGCTCGTCGACGGCGAACAGCGTCTTCTCCATCGGGCTGTCGCGGGAGACCCCGAGGAAGTCCGCGTGCGAGGCGACCGCGCGCACGAACTCCTCCGAGAACCCGCGCGCTTCCAGCTCTTTCAGCGCCACGCGCGGGTGGCCGGTCTCGAGGTCGGGATGGCGCTCGTAGTCGAGGTCGTGCAGCAGCCCGACCATGCCCCAGGTCTCCACGTCACCGCCGAACTTCGGTGCGTAGGCGCGCATCGCGGCCTCGACGGCGAGCATGTGGCGGCGCAGCGACTCCGAGGCCGTCCATTCGCGGACGAGATCCCAGGCCTGCTCGCGGTTCAGGGGCTCCGGCACCCCTGTTAAGTTAGCCGCCCCGTGGAGAAGTTCCTCATCGAAGGCGGGGTGCCGCTGTCCGGCACGATCGTGCCCGCCGGCAACAAGAACGCGGCCCTGCCGCTGCTCGCCTGCAGCCTCCTCACGTCCGAGGAGATCGTGCTGCACAACGTCCCGGTCATCCGGGACGTCGAGGCGATGCTGGCCCTGCTCGCCGACCTCGGCGTGAGCGTCGAGCGGCGCAGCGAGAACACCGTCGCCCTGCGCGGCGACGGCGCGGGCAAGACCGACGCCGACGCCGGGCTCGCGGAGCCGATCCGCGCCTCCTTCCTGGTCGCCGGACCGCTGCTGACCCGCTTCGGCCGCGCGCTGATGCCGCCGCCCGGCGGAGACGTGATCGGCCGGCGCCGGCTGGACCCGCACCTGGACGCGTTCCGCGCGCTCGGGGCCGAGGTGGGGCACGGCCGCGACATCGACATCACGGCGCCCGAGGGCGGCCTGCAGGCGTGTGACTTCTTCATGGACGAGCCGTCCGTGATGGGCACCGAGAACGCTCTGATGGCCGCCGCGCTGATCGACGGCACGACCGTGATCCGCAACGCCGCCTCCGAGCCGCACGTGCAGGACCTCGCACGCATGCTCGTGAAGATGGGCGCGGCGATCGAGGGCATCGGCTCCAACGTGATGACCGTGCACGGCCTCTCCGAGCTGGGGGGCTGCGAGCACGCCGTCAGCCCCGACCACATCGAGATCGGCTCGTTCATGGCGCTGGCGGGGGTCACCGGCGGCGAGCTCACGATCAAGGGCTGCGTCGCCGACGACCTGCGGATGATCCGGCTCGCCTTCAACCGGCTGGGCCTGCGCAGCGAGATGCGCGACGGCGACTGCTTCGTCCCCGGCGGCCAGCAGCTGCGCGTCGAGCGCGACGCCGGCGACTACCAGTCCAAGATCGAGGACGGCCCGTGGCCCGCCTTCCCGGCCGACCTCACGAGCATCGCCGTGGCGCTCGCCACGCAGGCCGAGGGCTCTGTCCTGATCTTCGAGAAGATGTTCGAGAACCGGCTGTTCTTCGTGGACGAGCTGATCACGATGGGCGCCGAGATCACGATCTGCGACCCGCACCGGGCGATCATCATCGGCCCGCGCAAGCTGCGCGGCCAGCGCCTCTCCTCGCCCGACATCCGCGCCGGCATGGCCAAGCTGATCGCGGCGCTGTGCGCTGAGGGCCGCAGCGAGATCCACAACGTGCGCCAGATCGACCGAGGCTACGAGCGGATCGACGAGCGCCTGCGGGAGCTCGGCGCGAACATCGAACGATCCGCGGCGTGATCCACCGGATCCCGTCCGGCACGCGCGACGTCCTGCCGGACGAGCTGCGCGAGCTGCGGGCGATCACCGAGGGGATCCGCGGCGTGCTCGACGCGCGCGGCTACGGCGAGGTCGCCACGCCGGCGCTCGAGTACGAGGAGGTGCTGGTGCGCGGCGACGCCGCCGCGGCCGATCCCTCCTACAAGCTCTTCGACGAGCATGGCGACGTGCTCGCGCTGCGCTCGGACATGACGATCCCGATCGCGCGCGTGGTCGCCACCCGCTACCCGACCGCCGAGCTGCCGCTGCGCTTCTGCTACTTCCAGCACGCCTACCGGAGCGTCCAACCGCAGCGCGGCCAGCCGCGGGAGATGCTGCAGGCGGGGATCGAGCTCGTCGGCGGGCCAGGGCCCGAGGGCACGGCCGAGGCGCTGCTGGTGCTGTGCGAGGCGCTCGAGGCGGCGGGCCTCGAGAACTGGCGGATCGGGCTCGGCGACGCGTCGCTGTACCCGCGCCTGCTGGACCGCGTGGGCGTGCCCGAGGGCGCGCGGGCGCAGATCCTGCACGAGCTCGTCACGCGCGACTACGTCGGGCTTGCGCGCGAGGTCGAGGCGTTCGGGGCGCCTGACCTGCTGGAGCTGCCGCAGCGCCGTGGCGGCCCCGAGATCCTGGACGCCCCGGAGGCCGAGGGCCTGGCCGCGCTGCACGCGCTGCTGCCGGAGCGCGTGGCGGAGCGGATGATCTTCGACCTCGGCCTCACGCGCCCGCTCTCCTACTACACGGGTGCGGTGTTCGAGGTCTACGACGCGGCGCTCGGCGCCCCGATCGGCGGCGGCGGGCGCTACGACGACCTGCTGGGACGCTTCGGCCGCCCGCTGCCGGCCTGCGGCTGGGCGCTCGACGTCGAGCGCCTGCACGCCGCGCGCGTCGGGGAGGGCCGATGAGCGCCCTCACGATCGCCGTGCCCCGCGGCGCCCTGCTGGGGGACACGCTGGACCTGCTCGACCGGCTCGGGATCGACACCGCCGAGGTGCGTGCCAACGACCGCAAGCTGCTCTTCGAGGACGCCGGGCTGGTCACGATGCGGCCGTCCGACGTGCCGACCTACGTCGAGGCAGGCGCGGCCGACCTCGGGATCACCGGCAAGGACGTGCTCGCCGAGCACCCGGAGCGCGACGTCTACGAGCTGCTCGACCTCGGCTTCGGGCCGTGCCGGATGGTGTTCGCGACGGTCGCCGGCGAGGACCGCGCGGCCGAGGCGCTGCGGCGGCTCGGCGTGATGCGCGTCGCCACCAAGTACCCGCGGATCGCGGGCGCCTACTTCGAGCGCACGGGCCGCCAGGCGGAGATCGTCGAGGTCAAGGGCTCGGTCGAGCTGGCGCCGCTGACCGGCATGGTGCACGGGATAGTGGACCTGACCGCGACCGGCACGACGCTGCGCGAGAACGGCCTGGAGATCCGCGAGGAGATCTACGCCTCGACCGCGCGGCTGATCGCCAACCCGGTCGCGCACAAGCTCAAGGCGGCTGCGATCGACGACCTGATCGCCCGGATCCGTGGCACGGCGTAGCTGCAGCGTCGCCAACGCGGCGCAGGTCGCCGCGGAGGTGCGCCAGGGCGTCCGGGGCGGTCACTCGGTCGCCGATTCCGTCCGGCAGATCGTCGCCGCGGTGCGCACCGGCGGCGACCGGGCGCTGCTCGAGTACGAGGAGCGCTTCGGCGGGGGAGGCGCCCTGCGCGTCGCGCCGGAGGAGCTGGCCGGCGCGCTCGAGGACCTCGATCCCGCCGTGCGCGAGGGGCTGGAGGTGGCCGTCGAGAACGTGCGGCTCGTCGCCGAGGCCGGTCTCGACGAGGAGGCCGCCGCGGAGCTGCCGCAGGGGCATTCGGTGCGGCTGCGCGAGCTGCCCGTCCGCCGGGCCGCGATCTACGTGCCGGCGGGGCGCAACCCGTACCCGTCGACCGTCGTGATGGGCGCCGTCACCGCGCGGGCGGCCGGCGTCGACGAGGTCGTCGTGGCCAGCGGCGACCATCCGGCGATCCTGGCGGCGTGTGCGCTGTGCGAGGTCGACGTGGTCTTCCGGATGGGCGGGGCGCAGGCGATCGCCGCGCTCGCCTACGGCACCGAGACGGTCCGCGCCGCCGACGTAATCGTCGGGCCGGGAAGCCTGTGGGTGCAGGAGGCCAAGCGCCAGGTGTCCGGCGACGTCGGCATCGACGGCTTCGCCGGGCCGAGCGACCTGACCGTGATCCTCTCCGCGGGCGCCGACCCCGAGCCGCTGCGGCTGGACCTGCTCGCCCAGGCCGAGCACGGCGATGACTCGCTCGTCGTGGCGGTCAGCGACGACGCGGCGCTGCTCGATGCGCTCGGCGGGGCGGCGACCGAGATCCTGGCCGACTCGATGGACGCCGCGCTGGCCTTCGGCGAGGCGCTCGCGCCCGAGCACCTGCAGCTCGCGGGCGAGGCCGCGGAGGCGCTCGCTCCGCGCGTGCGCCGCGCCGGCTGCCTGTTCGTGGGCGCTGCGAGCGGCACCGCGTTCGGCGACTACGTGGCCGGCTCCAACCACACGCTGCCGACCGGCGGGGCCGCGCGCTTCGCCTCCGGGCTGTCGGCGCGGCACTTCCGGCGGCGCATGGCGGAGGTCCGGATCGGCGGCGCCGCGGCCGCGCTGGCCCGGGCCGGAGCGCCGATCGCGCGCGCCGAGGGGTTCACGGCGCACGCCGAGTCGATGGAGATTCGCGAGAATCCCCGCCCATGAGCGAGCGGACCGCGGAGATCGAACGCCGGACGGGGGAGACGAGCGTCGCCCTGAAGCTGGCGCTGGACGGCTCCGGTGCGGGCACGCGCGCGACCGGCGTCGGCTTCCTCGACCACATGCTGGACCTGCTGGCGCGCCACGGCGGGCTGGACCTGGAGGCGAGCGTGCAGGGCGACCTGCAGACCGGCTCGCACCACACGGTCGAGGACACCGGGATCGTGCTCGGGCAGGCGCTCGACCGCGCGCTCGGAGAGCGCCGCGGGATCGCCCGCTATGGCTTCGCCGTGATCCCGATGGACGAGTCCCGCGCCGCGTGCGCGATCGACGTCTCCGGCCGCCCCTACTGCGCCTGCGAGGGCTTCGAGCGACTCCCGGCGGGCGACATCGCGGGCTTCGAGCACGAGGCGGCGGAGGAGTTCTTCCGCGCCGTCGCGTCGGCCGCACGTTTGACGCTGCATGTCGAGCTGCAGGCCGGCACGAACGCGCACCACATGATCGAGGCGTGCTTCAAGGCGTTCGCCCGCGCCCTGCGGGCGGCCGTGGCGATCGATCCGCGCGAGACGGGCGTCCCCTCGACCAAGGGCACGTTGACGTCGTGATCGCCATCGTCGACTACGGGATGGGCAACCGGCGCTCGGTCGAGAAGGCGCTCGAGCACGTCGGCGCGCGCTCCGTGATCACGTCCTCGCACGACGAGATCCGGGCCGCCGACGGCGTGATCCTGCCCGGGGTCGGTGCGTTCCCCGAGGCGATGCGCAACGTGGCGGCGGCCGGGCTCGACGAGCTGCTGCGCGAGCGCGCGGCATCGGGTGCGCCGCTGCTGGGGATCTGCCTCGGCCAGCAGCTGCTGTTCGAGCGCTCCGACGAGCACGAGGGCGCTCTTGGGCTCGGCCTGCTCGGCGGCTCGGTGACGGCGCTGCGCGCGCCGAAGCTGCCGCACATCGGCTGGAACCTCGTGACGTTCGCTCGCACATCCGTGCTGACCGAGGGGCTCGGGGACGCCGCGGCCTTCTACCACGTGCACTCGTTCGCCTGCCGACCCTCCGACGAAGACGACGTCGTCGGTCGCGGCGAGTACGGCGAGCCGTTCGCCTCGATCGTCGAGCGCGGCAACGTCTACGGCGTGCAGTTCCATCCCGAGAAGTCCTCGCGCGACGGCCTCGCCCTGCTGGCGAACTTCGCGCGCGTCTGCGCGCGGGTGGCGGCGTGATCCTCTACCCGGCGATCGACATCATGGAGGGCCGCGCGGTGCGGCTCCGGCAGGGGAACTTCGAGGACTCGACCGTCTACCACGACGACCCGCTGGCGGCGGCGCAGAGCTGGGTCGAGGCGGGCGCGCGCTTCCTGCACGTGGTCGACCTCGACGGCGCGCGCTCCGGCGAGCCGAAGTCGATCGAGCACCTGCGGCGGATCGTGCAGGGCACCGGCGTGCCCGTGCAGTACGGCGGCGGCCTGCGGACGCTGACCGCGGTCCGCGAGGCGCTGCGGGCCGGCGCCGAGCGCGGGGTCGTCGGCACCGCGGCCTTCCGCGACATCGACTTCCTCGACGACATCGTGCGCACGTTCGGGCCGCGGATCGTGGTCTCCGTCGACGTGCGCGGGGGCCTGATCTCGACCTCCGGCTGGACGCAGACGACGCAGATGCCGGCGGCGGACGCGATCCGGCGGCTCACCGACCGCGGCGTGCGCTCGTTCGTGTACACCAACGTCGACCGCGACGGGCTGCTCGAGGGCCCCGATCTCGACGAGGTCGCGGCGGTCGCGGAGGCGGTGCGCGGGCGCTTCATCTACTCGGGCGGGATCGGCTCGCTCGACGACCTGCGCGGGCTGGCGGAGCTGCGGCAGGTCAACCTGGCCGGCGTGATCGTGGGCAAGGCGCTCTATGAGGGGCGCTTCACGATCCCCGAGGGTCAGGCTGCGCTCGACCTGCGATGAGGATCCGGCGCGGCGGGCCGGGCGACGCCGAGGCGGTGATCGCGCTCTTCGACGAGGCCGTGGCCTGGATGGTCGCGCGCGGGCAGACGGGTCAGTGGGGCTCGGAGCCGATGTCGCGCAACGAGAAGATGGTCGCGCGGGTGCGCTCGTGGGCTCGAGCACGCCGTGGGACTGGCCGTGTCTGCCGGGATGCTGCTGCTGTGGGTGGACTGCTGGGCGGGCGCCCCGCGCCTGGTCGAGTTCTACGAGGCCCAGGGCTTCGTGCGCGACGGGACCTTCGACGTGGGCGGGTGGGTCGGTCAGGTCTTCTCGATGCGCCTCGGCCACCAGCCCGGGACGCTCGCGCGGTAGCGCTCGTACTCGGCCCCGTAGCGGGCTCGCAGGGTGGGTTCCTCGTAGCCGCGCACGAACGCGTACGTGATCGCGACGAAGGTGATCGCGTAGGCGAGCAGGACGGGGCGTCCGAGCAGCAGCCACTGGCCGAGGATCGTGGCCGTGACCGCGAGGTACATCGGGTTGCGCACATAGCGGTTCGGGCCGGTCACGACGAGGTGGTCGGTGGGCGCCGTGGGTGACGGCGTGCCCAGCCCCTGGAGCGCGAACCGTGCGAAGGCGTCGAGCAGGACCGCGGCGCCGGCCAGCGCGAGCGCGGCGCCGGCGATGCGGGCGGCCGCGGGCGCGTCACCGGCGTCCCAGCCTGTGAGCAGGTAGGGGATCAGGATCGCCATCGTCCCGGGCGCGACGGCGAGGAACAGCGCGCTCCCGGCCGCTGACCGGGCCCGCGCGCGGTTGAGTCGGGAGTTGTTCGGCCTGAGGCCGAACAACTCCGGGTTCGGCGGTTCGCGGGTCATGCCGGCACCGCGATCCGGGGCTCCGGCGCGCCCGCCCTGGCCTCGCGCGCCGGGCGCTCGCGGCGGCCGATCAGCAGCAGCGCGCCGCCGACCAGTGCCCAGGCGGCGAGCACCAACGCCGGCATGAGCAGCGCGTGGCCGTCGAAGTAGGCGACGTCGCGCAGCGCCTGGCCGCCCGCGCCGGGTGGGAGCAACTGGCCGGCGACCCGCCAGAAGCCGGGGAGCAGCTCGGGCGCGGTCGCGTTCCCCGAGCCCGGATTGCCGAGCACGACGAACAGCACCGCGGCGATCCCGAGCCCGGCCGGCCCGAACACGCGGAACAGCCCTGCCGCGGTCAGGCCGACGGCGGCGACGACGAGCGCGGCGACGCCCGAGACCGCCAGATACGGGCCGGGCAGCGCGTCCATCGCCTGCAGCATCGCGGTCAGCGCGAGCCCGCTGAGCACCGCGAAGCCCGCGGGCAGGCCGAGCATCTTGCGGCGCGGCAGCTGCATCCGCCCGAGCACCGCCGCGAGCGGGAAGCAGGCGATCATCAGCGGCAGGAACAGGAGGTTCAGCACCGCGCCCCGCGGATCACCGGACGCCGCAGGGACCACGTCCTCCACCGGCAAGCCGTTCGCGGCCGTTCCGGCTGCGGAGCCGCCGGCTGCGGCAGGCGCGCTCGCAGCACGCGCCCCGAGCTCGCGCAGCTGCTGCGCGACGACCGGGCTCGCGGCGCTCGCGACGAGCACGCGGCCCTCGGCCGGCACGAGCGCGCCGTAGACCTCACGCTCGCGGATCGCGATCCGGGCGGCGTCCGCGTCGGGATAGGCGTGGACGTCGAGGCCGCCGCCGCGCAGCGCGGCGGCAGGACCGACCACGCCGACCGGCAGGCCGTGCGGCTCGGGTGAGCGCGCCGGCACCACGAACAGCAGCACGAGCGCCGCCTGGAGGACCAGCAGCGCGAGGACGATGGGAACGGGACGGGTCATCGGGCTCCTCCATGGAATTCATCGACCGTTCAAAGAGGAACGTACAGGTTCGTCACGTATATTTCAACCGTGGCTGAAATCAAGCGAGGGCGGAGGCCCGGACCGAGTACGACCCGCGACGCGATCCTCGCCGCCGCCCGGGAGCGGTTCTCCGAGCAGGGCTACGACCGCGTCCGGATGCGCGACGTCGCCGGCGACGCAGGGGTGGACGTGGCGCTCGTCACGTACCACTTCGGCTCCAAGGACGGCCTGTTCGAGGCGGCGCTCGAGATGCCGCGGCCGATGGCCGCCCTGATGGCCGACGTGCTCGAGCACGGTGAGATCGACGACTTCGCCGAGCGCTTCCTGCGCCGGGTGCTCGAGGTCTGGGACGACGAGCGCACCGGCGGCCCGCTCGTCGGGCTGGTGCGCTCCGCGATGAGCCACCCGCCCGCGAGCGACCAGCTGCGCGAGTTCGTCCAGGCGGAGCTGCTCGGCCGCATCGCGGCCCGCCTCGACGTCCCCGACGCGAACCAGCGCGCCGCCCTGTTCGGCTCGCAGCTGATCGGCCTGATGCTCTACCGCCACGTCCTGCACGTCGAGCCGGTGGCCTCGATGGACCGCGAAGAGCTCGTCCGCCGCGCCGCACCTTCGCTCCAGCGCCACCTGACGGGCTCGTAGCCTCTCTCCGGTGCACTACAAGCGCGTGATCCCCTGCATGGACGTCGACGCCGGCCGCGTCGTCAAGGGCACCCGCTTCCTCGACATCCGCGACGCGGGCGACCCGGTGGAGCTGGCGGCGTTCTATGACGCGCAGGGCGCGGACGAGCTCGTGTTCCTCGACATCACGGCGACCTCGGACAAGCGCGGGACGGTGGTGGAGCTGGCGCGGCGGGCGGCTGACGAGGTGTTCGTGCCGTTCACGATCGGCGGCGGGGTGCGCGAGGTCGCGGACGCGCACGGCGTGCTCGACGCGGGCGCCGACAAGGTCTCGGTCAACTCGGCGGCGGTGGCGCGGCCGGAGCTG
>DATFQI010000301.1:0-4313 GCA_035264365.1 Solirubrobacteraceae bacterium | reverse complement strand
GATCCCGTGCTGGGTCTTGAAGAGCAGCTCGTCGATCAGCACGGGCTGTCCGAACCACGCCATCCAGCGGCACATACTCAGCCTCCTTCTAAGGGATCTGCGAGCGTGCGCGGCTCCGGGCCGCCCCAGAGGGCGCTCATGCCCGATCCTCCCGGCGCGCCCCAGCGCGGGCAATGAGGTCGGCCGGTGTGCCCGCTCACATGCGCGCACGCTTGGCGCGGCGCCGCCGCGGGATTAGCTTCGATGGATGGCGCGGGTCGGCCCCTACGGGTGGTTGCTGGCGTCGCTCGTCGCGTCGGTCGCGGTGCAGGGCGCACTCGCCCCGAGCTCGGTGCAGCGCGTGGTCGTCAGCGTGCTGCTGGGGGCGAACCTGCTGCTGGCGGTCCTGATCGCCAACGTCGACCGCTCGGTGCTGCGGCTGGCGATCGCGATCGCGGTCGCCGGGATCGCCGTCAACGTGCTGCGCGCTGCGACGGATCTGCTCGGCGAGGGCGAGGCGCGCGCGATGAACGCGCTCGTCGTCCTGCTCGGGCCGCCGATGATCGCGCTCGGGGTCCTGCGCAACCTGCGGGCGAGCGGCGCGGTGCGCCTGGAGGCGGTCTCCGGCGTCCTGTCGCTCTACATCATGATCGGCCTCTTCTTCGCGTTCGTCTACGGCGCGATCGAGGAGATCAGCGGCGAGCCGTTCTTCGCCGGCGGCACGTCCGCCTCCGTGGCCAACTGCGTCTACTTCAGCTTCGTGACGCTGGCGACGGTCGGCTACGGCGATCTCACCGCGGCCGGCAACCTCGGCCACACGCTGTGCGTGTTCGAGGCGCTGATCGGTCAGATCTACCTCGTCACGGTCGTCTCGTTGATCGTGAGCAACCTCGGCCGCCGCGAGACTCCGACTCACCCGGATCGGATGATGCGCGGCGGCGCTCAGCAGCCGATGCTCGTCCATGAAGTCGACGCAACCGCGAAGGAGGAACCATGAGCACGCTCGAGATCGACGAGATGGGCCCGATCGACTATGTGGTGCTCGAGTGGCCGGGCAAGCAGCCGGCGGGCGAGGCGGCTCCGCTGATCGTGGACCTCGCCGACCGAGGCATCATTCGCATCCTCGACGTCGCGTTCATGGTCAAGCGCGAGGACGGGACCGTGGACTCGATCGAGCTCGCCGACCTCGACGGCGACGGCTTCGCCGACTTCGAGGGCGCCTCATCGGGGCTGATCGGCCGCGACGACCTCGACGAGGCCGCGGCGGCGCTCGACCCCGGTACGTGCGCCGCCGTCCTGATCTGGGAGAACCGGTGGGCCGCGCCCGTCGCGGTCGCCCTGCGGCGCTCGGGCGGGCAGCTCGTCGCCACCGGGAGGCTGCCGCTGCAAGCCGTGATCGCATCGCTCGAGGCCGCCGAGGCCGGCCGCTGACAACCAGGAGGATTCGCACCATGCCAGGTCTGCTCCGCGGGGTCGCCCGCACCGCCGTCATCGCCGGTACCGCCACGTCCGTCTCGAATCGCGTCTCCCGTCGGCAGGCCCAGCGCTGGGCCGGGCAGAGCGCCGCCAACGAGCCCGAGCCGGCTTACCAGCAGCCGCCGCCCCAGCCGGTCTACCAGCAGCCGCCGCCCCAGGAGGACCCGATCGCCAAGCTCAAGGAGCTCGCGAGCCTGCGCGATCAGGGCATCCTCACCGATCAGGAGTTCGCCGACCAGAAGGCGAAGCTGCTCGCATGACGCCGCACGCGCCGGTCATCGCCGCCTTCGCCCCGAGCAAGAGCTCGCGCGAGCCGATCGAGTTCGGGATCGCGGCCAGCCGGGTCACCGGCGCGCCGCTGATCGTCGTCCACGTCCACCGCGGTGGGCCGCTCGTCTCGTGGTTCGGCGGCGACGTGGACGACACCGTCGGAGACGACGCCCGCTCGCTCGACAACCTCCGCAAGGACTTCGAGCGTGAGAAGGTGCCCGCCCAGATCGAGGCCGTCCAGGAGCGCACGATCGCCGCCGGACTGCTGAAGGCGATCGAGGAGCACAAGCCGCAGCTGGTCGTGCTCGGCTCCTCCACCCGCGGCAGCGTCGGCAAGGTGCTGCTCGGCGGCAGCGCCGAGCGCCTGATCCACGAGGCCACCTGCCCCGTCGCGATCGTCCCCCACCGCTACCAGCGGCCGGAGAAGGGCGTGCAGATGATCGGCGCGGCCTACTCGCACACCGCCGAGGGCCGCGAGGCGCTCGAGGCGGCGGCGACGATGGCCCGGCGCAGCGGCGCCGGCCTGCGCGTGATCACGGCGTTGGAGGGCGACGTCGAGCGCCAGACGAGCGGGATGATGGCCGAGCAGCATCACGAGGCCGACCCGCGCGGCGGCGCCGAGGCCCGCAAGCGCATGGCCGCGGACGCGGCACTGCGGAACGCCGTGGCCGAGCTGGCGCCGGACCTCGACGTCGACATCGACGTCCTCGCGCAGGACCCGGGCGACGCGCTGATCGCCGCCTCGCGGCACGTGGACCTGCTCGTGATGGGCTCCCGCGCGCGCGGGCCCAAGCGCTCGGTCGCGCTCGGCAGCGTGTCGCGCGCGGTCGCCGGCGGCGCGGCGTGCCCGGTGATCATCCTGCCGAAGGGTGTCGGCGAGATGGCCCAGCAGCTGGCCGCGAGCGTGCAGGCGCGCGAGCCGGAGTGAGCATGCCGCCGCCGTCCGCCCCCCGTGGAGTGGACGAGCGCATGGCGGCCGGGCGCGCGGCGCGGCGGGCGGTGCCGCGCTCCGGTCTGGCGGAGTGGAGCCCCGCCCCGGGGCGCGAGGACCCGGTGGCGACCCTCGAGCGCCAAGCCGAGTCGCGGATCCCCGAGCTGGTCGCGATCCGCTATGGCCGAATGCTGCGGTCGCCGTTCGCGTTCTTCCGCGGCTCCGCCGCGGTGATGGCCGCCGACCTCGCCGCCCAGCCCTCCCCCGGCCTGCGCGTGCAGCTGTGCGGCGACGCGCACCTGAGCAACTTCGGCACGTTCGCCGGCCCCGACCGGCGGATGGTCTTCGACCTCAACGACTTCGACGAGACGCTGCCCGGGCCGTTCGAGTGGGACGTCAAGCGGCTGGCCGCGAGCATCGAGATCGCCGGCCGCCATCGCGGTTTCCCGCCCCAGGCCCGGCGGCGCGCGGTGCGCGGGGCCATCGGCCGCTACCGCCACGTCGTCTGCCGGTTTGCCGAGATGCGCACGCTCGACGTCTGGTACGCGCGCTATGAGGTCGAGGCGATGCTCGCCGAGCACCGGCGCGGCGCCAACGGCCACGACCGCGAGCTCGAGAAGCGGCTCGCCAAGGCGCGCGGCAAGGACAGCTTGCGGGCGCTGGTCAAGCTGACGGCGGTCGCCAAGGGCCGGCGGCGCTTCGTCCACGACCCGCCGCTGCTGGTGCCGCTCGAGGACCTGCTCGAGCCCGCCGAGGCCGAGCGCGCCGCGCAACTGCTCCGCCGCTCACTGCGCAGCTACCGCTCGAGCCTTGCGGCGCCCCAACGGGCCCTGCTCGACCGCTTCACCGTCGCCGACATGGCCCACAAGGTCGTCGGGGTCGGCAGCGTCGGCGCGCGCGCATGGGTCGTGCTGCTGCTCGGGCGCGACGAGGGCGACCCGCTCGTGCTGCAGGTCAAGGAGGCACAGCCTTCCGTGCTCGAGCCGCACCTGGGAGCGAGCGCCTACGCCCGCCACGGGCGCCGCGTCGTCGAGGGCCAGCGGCTGATCCAGGCCTCGAGCGACATCCTGCTCGGCTGGTTGAGCGCCGAGGGGTTCGACGGCGTGCAGCGCGACTTCTATGTGCGCCAGCTCTGGGACGCGAAGGGCTCGGCCGACCTCGAGCGGATGCCGCCCGGCCGCTTCGCCACCTACGCCGAGCTGTGCGGCGCGGCCCTGGCGCGGGCGCACGCTCGCTCGGGCGACGCGGTCGCGATCGGCGGCTACCTCGGCCGCAGCGACACGTTCGAGCGGGCCATGGAGGCGTTCGCTCGCCGCTACGCGGACCGCAACGCCGAGGACTTCGCGGCGCTCGAGGCGGCCGCCGACGACGGCCGCATCCCGGCGACGGACGTCGTATGAGCGCCGCCGGCGACCCGGGCCATACGAGCGCCGCCGGGCCCACCAAGCCGGGCAGGCTCGGCCTGCTGCTGTCGATGGCGATGTTCGTGCTCGTGGTCGACACGTCGCTCATGAACGTCTCGATCAGCTACGTGGTGCGAGACCTGGACACGACCGTCAGCGGGGTGCAGTCCGCGATCGCGATCGAGGCGCTGGTCTCCGCCGCGTTCATCCTGATCGGGAGCAAGGTCGGCGACCTGTTCGGCCGCAAGCGGGCC
>DATFQI010000300.1:0-4009 GCA_035264365.1 Solirubrobacteraceae bacterium | reverse complement strand
GGCCGGCGACGTGCCGACCGCGATGCAGGTGATCCGGGCCCATCGGCCCGAGGTCGCGGTGCTCGACCTCAACATGCCCGGCGGCTCCTCGCTGGAGGCGATCCCGGCGCTGCGCGAGTCCACGCCCGAGACGGCGATCGTCGTGCTCACGATGCAGGACGACCCCGCGTTCGCGCGCGAGGCGCTGCAGGGCGGCGCGCTCGGCTTCGTGCTCAAGGAGGCCGCCGACGAGGAGCTGCTGGAGGCGGTCAAGCTCGCCGCGCGCGGCGACACGTACCTCAACCCGCGGCTCGGCGCGCGCCTGGCAGCCCAGCCGCCGGCGCCATCCGGCCCGCCCGACGGCCTCTCCGAGCGCGAGCTCGAGGTGCTGAAGCTGATCGCGCTCGGGCACACCAACGTCGAGATCGGCGAGCAGCTGTTCCTCAGCACCCGCACCGTCGAGACCCACCGCGCGCACATCCAGCAGAAGACCCGCGCGTCATCGCGCGCGGAGCTCGTCCGCTACGCGATCGACCACGGCCTGATCCGCACCTGAGCGCAAGAACGGGGTCAGACCCCTTTCTTGCGGGTTTCCCCGGAGCGGGTCGGGTGGAGCGCGCGGATGGAGCGGGGCCCGCTCGGAGGCAGCATCCGGGTCGTGGAAACCCCAGAGCTTGGAGGAGTCATGAGCAAAGTCATCAGGTACGGCGGCGTGGTCGCCAGCATCGTGCTGATCGCGTTCGGCATCGGCGCGGTCTACATGGGCGTCGACGGCCGCGATCAGGTCCGCAGCGACCTCGCCCGCGAGCAGATCGTCGGCACCCCCGACTCGACCATCCCCAACCAGTTGGTCGACACCGGCAGCGAGGCGCAGGCGTTCGCCGCGGTCATGCGCAAGCACACGCTCGCGGCCACCGACGGCAAGACCTACGCGCAGATGCCGCGCTTCCTCGACGAGAACGGCAACGGCACCGACGACGAGGCCGCGGCGGCCAAGGACCCCAAGACGGGCCAGCCGGTGGCCAACCAGGCGCGTGACATCTGGGTCACCTCGACCGCGCTCTCGACGGCGCTGAACACCGCCTACTTCGCCGAGAGCGTCGCGACCTTCGCGATCGTGATGGGCGTCGCGCTCCTGCTCAGCGGGATCGGCTTCCTGATCCTCACCCTGCGGGTCCTGCGCACGCCGCTGGCCCGCACCGAGGCGGCCGGGCAGTCCGCCCCGCGCGGCGCGACCGTCGCGGCCTAGCGAATCACGCTCGCGGCGGCCTCGCCTCCGCGCGCGTCGCGAACACCGCCGGCTGCTCGGCGAGGCCTGTCACGTCGAGCAGCAGGCGGGAGGTCGCATGGGGCTACCTAACCGGGCCGCCGGCAGTCAGCGACTCCGGCGGCAGCGGCGCGTCCGCTGCGGCCTCGAACCGGGCGGCGACCTCGTCGGCGTCGACGTCGGCGGCCATGCCGTCGGCATCCGGGTAGCCGAGCGCGCGAAAGGCCTCGAGCGCCGCCGCGGTGTCGTAGGTGGTGCGGCGCAGCTCGACGCCAGGTCCGAGACGCAGCCAGTAGGCGCCAGGCTCGCGCTCGTAGGGGCGCCCGATGCTGCCGGCGTTGACCATCCGCCGGCCGCCGGCGCGCAGGTCGAACTGGCGGTGCGTGTGACCGCCGACCACGAGGTCGGCCTCGACACCCTCGAGGATCCGCGCCAGCCGCGGCTCCGGCGTGACGGCGGTGACGCGCTCCTCGTCGCTGTGCGGCGTCCCGTGGCAGAACAGCACGCGCCCGAGCACCTCGACGTCGAGCTCGGCCAGCGGCGGCAGCGCGGCCAGCCGATCGCGCTCCACTCTCCCGAGGCGGGCGGCCGTCCAGGCGTCGGCGATCCACATCGGCTCGTCGCGCTCGGTCTCCGGGATCGCCCCGTCGAAGGCGGCCACCACGCAGCGGTCGGCGTTGCCGCGTACCCCGAGCATCGGCCACGGCAGGGCGTCGAGGCGCTCGAGCACCTCGCGCGGCTGGGGCCCGGCGACGATGTCGCCGCCGATCACGATCGCGTCCGGCGGGTCGGCCGCGAGCTCGGCGAGCACCGCGTCGAGCGCCGGCAGGTTGCCGTGGATGTCGCACAGGACGGCGACGGCTCGCACGCCGCGAAGGGTACGGCAGTGAGTCAGCCGGTCCCTAGCCCTCCTCCAGCGCCCGCACCACCCGCGCGAGGTTGTCCTCCCAGATCTCGCGCGGGGTCGGCGGGAGGACCTCGTCCCAGATCTCTGCGAACGAGCTGCGCAGCTGGCCCTGGCCCTCGGGGCGGGCGATGAACCACCAGTGCAGGTGCTCGGCGCCCTCGCCCCAGCGGCCGATGTGGACCTTGCCGATCCCGCCCACGGAGAGCACGGCGCGCTCGACCCTCCCGAGCATCACGCCCTGCTCGCGCGCCAGCTCCTCCGGCAGGTCCGCCGGGCTCGAGTGATGCGCGCGCGGCTCGAGCAGCACGACCACCGGTAGGCCCGTCGGCTCGGGCGTCGACAGCAGCCGCCAGCGCTCGTCCGCCCACAGGTAGTCGTCGTCGGGCTTCGTGCAGGCCGGGCAGTCGACCCCGCCGGCGCCGGTGATCTCCAGCTCGGGCTCCGGCGGGCGCAGCTCGCGCACGCGCAGCTCGCCCTCGAACGGCCAGCTGTCCCACTCGCCGACGGGCGGGACCCGCAGGGACGATGCGACACGGCGATGGAACTCCTCCGGTGTCTCGGGCATCCGGCGATCGTAGGGGGCAGAATGCCTCGGCGTGAAGTGGCCGCCCGAGTTCTACGCCCAGCTGGACGGATCCGCGTGCCCGCTGTGCGACGAGGGCCGCCCGGACGAAACCGCGCACGGCGTGCGCTTCTTCGCCGGCGAGGTGGCCGACGCCTACCTGGTGCGCGCGGACATCCAGCGCGCTCTGCACACGCACCTGCTGCCGCGCTACGCGGACGACCCGCGGCCCGGCTGGCCGTTCCCGTTTCCCGAGCAGGATCCGCCGCCGATGCCGGACGAGCGGCTGCGGGCGGACGTCGAGTCGCTGCGGCGCGCTACGCGCTGACGCGGTCGCCGACGCGGATCACGCCGTCTCCGAGCAGGTCGGCGCGCAGGCCGCCGCGGTGCACGAGCGGGCGCAGCGTCCCGGGCGTGAGGCGCTCGAGGTGCGCGCACGGCTCGCACAGCCGGCGGCCGATGCACTCCACGTCGCCGACCGTGAAGTGGCGGCCGACGAGCGCGTTGAGGTCGATCCCGCGCGTGACGACGTTGCGGCGCGCGTCCTGCGGGGTGAAGCCGAGCTCCGCGAGCGCCTCGGCCTCGACGAGCGTGAGCTCGTGCCCGTTCGCGTACGGCTTGGAGAACGTGCCGCGGTGCTCGTGGTAGCGGTCGCCGGCGAGGCCTCGGCCGCAGACGGCGAGCGCCTCGTCGACGAGCTCGATCGGCGCCTCGGCGGCGGCCGCGATGGTGATCGCCTCCACGCGCCCGGCCGTGCGCGCGGAGCCGCGCTCGGGCGGCGACCACAAGGCCACGTCGGCCGGCGCCACGACGTAGCCGGCCTCGAGGTCGGCGAAGGTCTCCGGGCCGGCGAGCGGGTGCCAGACGATCGTGGACGGCGGGCCGTACGCGACGGCGCAGATCCGGCGCGCCTCGCCGTGCAGGACCGCCAGCCAGGGGCCGGGCCACGAGAAGCCCGCCGGGTCGGCGATCGGGACCAGCCCGAGACCGCGCCCGGCGAGCCAGTTGCTCCACACCGTCCACGGGTCCGGGTGGTCCGGGGTCAGGGTGGGGAGCTCCGCGGCGTCGAGCTCGAGGATCGCGGCCAGGCAGGCGGTGCCGGAGCCCGTGAGCGTGTCGAGGTCGGCCGGAAGGTCGCGCGGCTCGCGCATGAGCCGAGTCTACGGCCGGTGCTGGGGCTCGAGCGACTCGGCGAGCGCGAGGTCCTCGGCTTCCACGTCGCCCCGCCCGGCGCCGTCCGGGGCGAGCGCGGCGGCGAGGCTCGGCAGCGCGGGCGCGCTTGCGACGTCGGCCA
>DATFQI010000299.1:0-2136 GCA_035264365.1 Solirubrobacteraceae bacterium | reverse complement strand
GCGCTCGGCGGCGCCGGCGAGCACGAGGGCCGCGACGGCCTCGCCTACCCCGACTGGGACGCGAGCGAGCCCGTCTCGCCGCGCGACCTGCCGCTGCCCGAGGACCTGCCCGAGAGCGAGCGCCGCAGCTGAGCCGCCGCTACTGGCGGTTGCTCCACAGGCCGTCGCCCGTGGGCAGCAACGCCAGCGCGCCGTCGAAGAACAGCATGAGCGCCGCGGTCGTCAGCACGAACGTGACGAAGGGCGGCACGAGGTAGGCGACGCCGAAGCACAGGAAGCAGCCCACCCACGGCAGTACGAGCCGCGCGCGCGGGTGGCGCCGGCGCCAGGGCTCGCGCTCCGGCTCGGGCTCGGGGTCGGGCTCCCGCCGGTAGCGCGGGTCCCGCGTGTCGACGAGCATCAGGAACATCGCTCCGGGCTCCTCGGCCGGCGGCCCGTCGCCGAGGCTCCACAGCGAGAAGATCGCCGCCAGCAGCCCCGCGAACGCGGCGGCGAGCAGCAGGACCTCGACGAACCCGGGGACGAAGCGGGCCAGGTACAGGCAGATCGCGCAGCCGCCCAGCAGCGCCACGGTCCGTGCCCCGAGGTGCGGACGGCCCGGCCCGTCGCGCCCCGGATCCCCGCCGTAGCGCGGGTCCGGCGTGTCGATGAGCATCAGCATGGCGGCTCTGGGTCGAGGGTACCTCGGCCGCGGTAGAACACCAAGGCGATGACCGACGCCGAGACCGCTCACCTCACCGCCCGGATCACCCGCGAGGGCCAGGAGGACCGGGTGGCGGTCGAGGAGCCGCTCGAGATCCGCGTCGACGGCGAGCCGCTCGCGGTCACGATGCGCACCCCCGGCCACGACGAGGAGCTCGCGCTGGGCTTCCTGTACGGCGAGGGCCTGATCGACGGCCCGCGCGCGGCGGGCCTCACCGAGGACCTGGCCGCCAACATCGTCGAGGTCTCCGGTCCGCTGCTGCGCGACCCGGGAGCGCGGCGCTTCTACACGACGTCGTCGTGCGGTGTGTGCGGGAAGGGCGCCCTCGAGGAGGTCGCGGTCGCCTGCCCGATCGTGGCGCCCGGCCCGGTCATATCGCGCGAGCTGCTCGCCGCGCTGCCCGATCGCCTCGCCCAGCCCGGGTTCGACCTGACCGGCGGCCTGCACGCCACCGGCCTGTTCGACGCGACCGGCGAGCTCCTCTTCGCGCGCGAGGACGTCGGCCGCCACAACGCGATGGACAAGGTGGTCGGCCGCGCCCTCCTCGACGGCCTGCTGCCGCTCGCCGGGCGCCTGTTGTGCGTGAGCGGGCGGCTCTCGTTCGAGCTCGTGCAGAAGGCGGCGGTCGCGGGCGCGCCGGTGCTCGTCGGCGTGGGCGCGCCATCGTCGCTCGCCGTCGCGCTGGCCGCCGATCGCGGCCTGACGCTGTGCGGGTTCGCCCGCCGCGGGCGCGTCAACGTCTACACGGGGGCGCAGCGCGTCGCCGGGTAGATTGATCCGCCGACATGACGGACGCCACCGAAACGCCCCAGATCAAGACCACCCCGCACACCCGGACCGCCTCGTACCTCGCCGAGCCGAGCGAGGTCGGCCGGGTGCTGCTGCTGTACTCCGGCGGTCTGGACACGAGCGTGATGCTCAAGTGGATCCAGGACGAGTACGAGGCCGAGGTGGTCGCCCTGACGATCAACCTCGGCCAGCCGGGCGAGGACTACGGCGTCGTGCGGGGCAAGGCCGAGCAGCTCGGCGCGGTGGCGGCCGAGGTGGTCGACGCGCGCGAGGAGTTCGCGACCGGGTACGTCGTCCCGTCGATCAAGGCCAACGGCATCTACGGCCTCGCCTACCCGCTGTTCACCGCGCTGGGCCGGCCGCTGATCGCCAAGCTCGCGGTCGAGTACGCGCGCAAGCACAACTGCGACACGATCGCTCACGGGTGCACTGGCAAGGGCAACGACCAGGTGCGCATCGAGGCGACGATCGCGACGTTGGCGCCCGAGCTCAAGGTGATCGCCCCGGTGCGCGGCTGGCAGATGGGCCGCGAGGAGGAGATCGAGTACGCGCGCGCGAACGGCATCCCGATCAAGGGCGGCGCCGAGCAGACGCCGTACTCGATCGACGACAACCTGTGGGGCCGCAGCTCGGAGGGGCGCTGG
>DATFQI010000298.1:0-2888 GCA_035264365.1 Solirubrobacteraceae bacterium | reverse complement strand
TCGATCAGCCGCGAGCGCAGCATCGCCATCGCCGTCGCCCGGTTGGCCGACTGCGAGCGCTCGTTCTGGCACTGCACGACGATCCCCGACGGCTTGTGCGTGATCCGCACGGCCGAGTCGGTCTTGTTGACGTGCTGGCCGCCGGCGCCGGAGGCGCGGTAGGTGTCGACCTGCAGGTCGTCGTCGTCGATCTCGACCTCGCCGGACTCCTCCACGACCGGCGCCACCTCGACGCCGGCGAACGACGTCTGGCGGCGGTTGGCGGAGTCGAACGGCGACAGCCGCACGAGCCGGTGCACGCCCTTCTCCGCCGAGTAGAGGCCGTAGGCGTTCTCGCCCGAGGCGCGGAAGGTCGCCGACTTGATGCCCGCCTCCTCCCCCGCCGTCGCCTCCAGCAGCTCGACCTTGAAGCCGCGGCGCTCGGCCCAGCGCATCATCATCCGCAGCACCATCTCGGCCCAGTCCTGGGCGTCGGTCCCGCCCGCCCCGGCGTTGACGGTCACGAGCGCGTCGCCGGCGTCGTACTTGCCGGAGAACAGGCGCTCCTCCTCGAGCGCGGCCAGCCGCGTCTCCACCGACGCGAACGCCTCCTCGAGCTCGGACTCCAGGTCGGGGTCCTCGTCGGTGAGCTCGACGAGCCCCTCGAGGTCCTCGGCGTCGCTCTGCAGCTTGGTGAACGCGTCGAGCTTGCGCTGCGTGCGCGTGTGCTCGGCGCTCGTCTTCGCGGCGCTGTCGGGGTCGTCCCAGAAGCCGGGCGCCCCCATCTCGGTCTCCAGCGCGCTCAGGCGCCCCTGCAGCGAAGCGGGGTCAAAGATAGTCCGCGAGCAGGGACACTTGCTCGCGGATGGATGCCAGCCGCTGGGGCGTGGGCTGGGACGCGGACGGGGCGGCCATGGTGCTGAGGCTAGCGGAGCAACGGCGGCAGGGCGGGGCACTGCCGCGCGCCTAGACTGGGCCGGACCGTGGGCCTGCCGATGCTGATCGACCCGCGCCTGGTGCTGCGCGCGCTCGACGACCTCCACGCGATCGCCGAGGCGGCGCGCGAGCTGCCCGCGATCGAGGCGCGGCTGACCGAGCAGGTGCGCTCGGCCGAGGCGGAGCTGCGACGCGCGCGCAAGACCGCCGACGCGCGCGCGGGCGCCCTGCTGGCCGTCCTGGAGCGGCTCGACTCCGACCTGCCCTCGATGGCGGAGGCCGTCGAGTCGATCCGCTCGCTCGAGGCGGCGACCAAGACGCTGGCCGCCGCCGTGGAGCCGCTGCAGGGCACGGCCGAGCGGCTCGGCCGGATCTCCGACCGCCTGATCGGCGGCCGGCGCAGCTAGGCCAGCGCGGCCACGAACGCGCGCGCCAGGGTGCCCGCGCCGGAGGCGGGCAGCAGCGCATAGACGCTGCGGGTCGGCCCGTCACGCAGCGGCTCGACGGCGATGCCGGTGAACTCGGCGGCGAGCTCCGCGGGGCTGATCGTCACCGCCAGCCCGGCGGCCACCAGGCCGCGGTTGGCCAGCGGGTCGCGTGAGACGTAGCGGATGGCCGGGGTGAAGCCCGTCGCCTCGCACGCCTGCGCGATCATGCCGTCGCGCGACGGCGCCACCCACACCTCGTCGGCGAGCTGCTGCAACCGGAGCGGGCCGCCGCCGGCGAGCGCGTGCCCCTCCGGCAGCAACGCCCGGAACGGCTCTTCGCCGAGGTCGATCCGCTCGGCACCCTCGTGCTCGCGCCGCGGCCGGGCCGCGTCCTGGAAGCAGACCGCCACGTGCAGCTCGCCCGTGCGCACGCCCTCCACGAGCGCCCCGGTGGTGCGCTCGGACACGTCGGCCTTGACCTCGGGGCGCTCGGCGGTGAGCCGCGCGAGCGCCTGCGGCACGCGCGTGGCGAGCGCGCTCGGGAACGCGCCGATCCGCAGCTCGCGCGCGGCGTGGCCCGCGAGCTCGGCGAGCTGCCCGGCAGCCAGGTCGAGCCGGTCGGCGACGACGTCGGCGTGCGCGAGCAGCAGCTCGCCCGCGGGTGTGAGCGAGAGTCCGCCGGGGCCGCGCTCGAGCAGCTGGGCGCCGGCTTGGCGCTCGAGCGCCGCGACCTGCTGCGAGACGGCGGGCTGGGTCAGCGCCAGCGCCTCGGCCGCACGCGAGAACGAGCCGAGGCGGGCGACCTCGCGGAAGGTGAGGACGCGACGCGGATCGACCATTCACACAGCTTATGGCACCGCCGAAACGATGATTTGAGTTTATGGCGTTCCGGGCGCATCCTGGAGCCATGAACCTCATCGCCCTCCCCATCGCCCACACCGTCACGCGACGCGCCGTGGAAGGCGCGCTCGCGGGCGACCGCCGCCGTCCCGCACCCCGGACCAGGCGGCGCTAAGCCATTCAGGAGGTGCCGCGGCGCGCGCTCAGGCGTTGGCGCCGTGGCACTTCTTGAACTTCTTGCCCGACCCGCACCAGCACGGGTCGTTGCGGCCGAGCTGCTCGTTCGCGTCGACCCGCCGCTGCTGCACCGCGACCGGCTCCTCGACCGCCGCCTCGCCGCCCTCGCCGTAGACGCTGGGCTGGTCCTCGGGGGTGCCGCCCGAGTACTCGAGCGACGGCTGGCGGCTGGCCAGCCGGTGCTGGTGCTCGGGGACGCCGTTCGCCCCCTCGATCTCGACCTCGACGTTGTAGACCATGCGCGCGAAGTCGGACCAGATGGTGTGCATCAGGTCCTGGAAGAGCGTGAACGCCTCGTTCTTGTAGGCGACGATCGGCTCGATCTGCGCGAACCCGCGCAGGTGGATGCCCTCGCGCAGGTAGTCCATGTCGTAGAGGTGCTCGCGCCAGCGCTGGTCGATGATCTGCAGCAGCAGGTAGCGCTCGAGCGCGCGCATGAGCTCCTCGCCGAGCTCGGTCTCGCGCTCG
>DATFQI010000297.1:0-3608 GCA_035264365.1 Solirubrobacteraceae bacterium | reverse complement strand
GGGTCGATCGTCACGCTCGCGGCGGCGCTCATCGAGGTGAAACCCTACGCAGGGCCCGCCCTGCGCGGCGGGCGGGCGGGCGGGCGCATGACGCGCCCGCGTCTCGCGACCGGCCAGCGCGGGCGCGTCACGTGACGGCCGGCGCGGGCCCGGTGGCCGGCGCGGCCGGCCGGCGGCTACGGGAGCGGCGCCTCGAGGATCCAGGGCACGTCGGGGCAGCGGCGCAGCAGCTCCGCGTAGCGCGTCTCGTGCTCGACGGTCAGCGGCACGTGCCGGCAGGCCTCGTCGACGGACGACACGTGCAGGTGGCGCAGCCGCCCGGCGAAGGCGTCGAGCAGGCCCTCGCCCGCCTCCATCGTCGGGTCGACCGAGAGCACGTGCGCGACATCCAGGCAGAAGCCGGCCTCGGGCAGCGCCGCGAAGTAGGGCGCCAGCTCGGCGACCGTGCGCCCGATCGCCTTGCGGGCGTCCATGTTCTCGAGCACCAGGCACGAGCCCAGCGAGCGGTACGCGCGCGGGTCGTCCATCGCGTCGGGGTGCACGACGATCCCGTCCACCAGCGGCGCGATGCGGGTGAGCCTCCGCACCAGCTCGGCCTCCGGCATCCGCAGGTGCTTCACGGGCGCGTGCACGCTGAGGTACTCGAACGGCAGCTCCGGCCGCGACGCGAGGTACTCCTCCAGCCCGGGCAGCTCGCCCTCCGACAGCGCGGCCAGCTCGGCAGCGAACGGAGACAGCTCCAGCGCCTCGGCGACCATCGCCGGCCAGTCGCCGCGGCTGCCGGTCATGTAGCCCGTCGACGCGCCCAGCGGGTGGTGCTGGGAGACGGCTCCGGACTCGGCGATCAGCGCGGGGACCATGAACCGCCAAGGCTACGGCGCGGGCCGGACGCGATCGGGGGCGTCCGCGCTATCTCGGCCGTTTGGTGTGCCACCGGCGCGTACGTCAAAGGCGGCTGGGTAGGGGGAAGCAGGTGCCGTCAACGTCCACTCGGCGGTGAGCGAACCCGTCTCGATCGACGTTGACGGCGATATTCGCCGTGAACGTCGATCGAACCGCTCCGACCGTGCCGCCGATCGACGTTGACGGCAACTCCCCCTTCCCCACCCGGCGCCGTTGACGTCCGCCGGCACCACGCCCTCGGCCGGCGGTCAGCGATCCCGGCGCGCGAGCTCCTGCTTGGCCACGGTGCGCAGGTGCACCTCGTCCGGCCCGTCGACCAGGCGCAGCGTCCGCGCGCTCGCGTAGAAGCGCGCCAGCGGCGTGTCCTGGGAGACGCCGGCGCCGCCGAAGACCTGGATCGCGCGGTCGATCACGTCGCAGGCGGCGCGCGCGGCGACGATCTTTATCGCGGCGACCTGCGCCCGCGCGGCGCGGGCGCCGACGGTGTCGATCGCGTGCGCGGTGGCGAGCACGAGCAGGCGCGCCTGGTCGATCTGCATGCGCGACTCTGCGATCGCGGCGCGTACGAGGCCCTGGTCGGCGAGCGGCCGCCCGAACGCTTCGCGCGTGCGCGCGCGATCCACCATCAGGTCGGTCGCCCGCTCGGCCATCCCGATCGCGCGCATGCAGTGGTGGATGCGGCCCGGGCCGAGCCGCGCCTGCGCGATCGCGAAGCCGCCGCCCTCCTCGCCGACCAGGTTGGAGGCGGGCACGCGCACGCCCTCCATCAGCAGCTCGACGTGGCCGTGCTGGTCGGTGTAGCCGAAGACCGTCATGTTGCGCACGACCGTCACGCCCGGCGCGTCCATCGGGACGAGCACGATCGAGTGCTGCACGTGGCGCGGGCCGTCGGGATCCGAGCGGCCGAGCACGAGCGCGACCTTGCAGCGCTCGTCGGCGGCGCCGGTGATGAACCACTTGCGCGTGTCGATGACGTACTCGTCGCCCTCGCGGCGGATCGAGCCGGAGATGTTCGTGGCGTCGCTGGAAGCGACCTCCGGCTCGGTCATCGCGAAGCACGAGCGGATCTCGCCCTCGAGCAGCGGCACCAGCCACTGCTCCTGCTGCTCGGGCGTGCCGAACATCGCCAGCACCTCCATGTTGCCGGTGTCCGGCGCGCCGCAGTTGAGCGACTCCGGGGCGATGTGCGGGCTGCGCCCGGTCACCTCCGCGAGGTGCGCGTAGTCGAGGTTGCTCAGCCCCGCGCCCCAGCGCTCGTCCGGCAGGAAGAGGTTCCAGAGCCCGCGCTTGCGCGCCTCCGCCTTGAGCTCCTCCACGACCGGCGGCAGCGCGTGCGGATCGCCGCCCTCCTCGATCTGGCGCTCGTACAGCGGCTCGGCCGGATACACGTGCGAGTCCATGAAGGCGAGCAGGTCGTCGCGCAGCGCGGCCGCGCGCTCGGAGGGGGCGAGGTCCATGGGCATGACCCGCACCCTATGCCGGTCCGGCCCCGTGGGTAGCCTCCCCGCCGTGACCGACATCCTCGACGAGGCCGGGCTCGATCCCGCCGTTCCGGCCGAGCCGCCCGCGGAGCCGCGCCGCTGGTGGGGCCGCCCACTCGCCGAGGTGCGCTGGCAGGCGGAGCTCGCACGGCTGCTCGTGGACCCGGTCTTCCGCGGCGAAGGGGTTCCGCGCGGGGACGGGATGCCCGCGCTGCTGATGCCCGGCTTCATGGCCGGCGACATGTCGCTGAGCGTGTTGGGAGGCTGGCTCGAGCGCATGGGCTACGACCCGCACGGCTCGGGGATGGTCTTCAACGTCGACTGCTCCGACCGCGCGTTCGAGCGCCTCGACGCCCGGCTGGCGGACATCCACGAGTCCACGGGCCGCCGCGTGGCGCTGATCGGCCACAGCCGCGGCGCGCACTTCGCGAAGGCGCTCGCGCACCGGCGCCCCGAACGCGTCGCCGGCGCGATCTCGCTCGGCGCCGGCCTCGACACGCCGTTCGACATCAGCCTGCCGACGAAGGCCGCGGTGGCCGCCGCCCGCGCCGCCCAGGCCCCGCGCCGCAAGGAGGGCTGCTTCACGGACCGCTGCGGCTGCGCGTTCGCGCGCCACTACGCCGCCCCGTTCCCCGCGGGTGTCCCGCTGACCTCGATCTACTCGCGTGGGGACGGCGTGGTCTGGTGGGAGGCGTGCATCGTCCCGTACGCGCGCAACGTCGAGGTGACCGGCAGCCACGTCGGGCTGGCCTTCAACCGCAAGGCCTACCGCGCCGTCGCGGAGGCGCTCGCGGCGATGCCGCGCGGCGCCATGGCCGCAGCACCCCGCGGCGCCTAGGCCGGCGCGCCGACCTCCTTCGCCCGCCCGTCGGCGCCCTGACCCTCCGCGAGCCCCTCGGCGCCGGGCATGCACTCCGGCCACATCGGCTCGCGCTCGGCAGCCTGCTTGGCCATCGCGCGCGCGATCACCATCCGCTGGATCTCGTTGGCGCCCTCGTAGATCTGCAGGACCTTCGCGTCGCGCATCATCCGCTCGGCCGGGAAGTCCTTCAGGTAGCCGTTGCCGCCGAGCACCTGCACGGCCTCGGTCGTGACGCGCATCGCCGCGTCGGAGGCCTTCATCTTCGCCATCGCGGCGAGCTTGGTCAGCCGCGGGTCGTCCTCGTCGACCGCCGTCGCCGCCTGGAAGGTCAAGGACCGCGCGGCGGCCACCTCGGCCTCCAT
>DATFQI010000296.1:0-13642 GCA_035264365.1 Solirubrobacteraceae bacterium | reverse complement strand
CGGCGAGCCGCACGCCACCGACGTCTGCGCCGACACCGACCTCGACCTGTTCGTGCTCACGCCTCAGGCGATGAACGAGCTCGAGCGCCGCTCTCCGCGCACCGCGATCGCGCTGCTGCGGACGATGTTCACGCAGCAGCGCGCGGCGCCCGAGCCGACGCGCCCGGAGGAGCTGCCGCTCGCCTAGGCGAGGTGGTGCACCTCCTGCAGTCCGTAGACGGGCGTGTCGATCCCCTCCATGCGGGCCTTCAGCTGCAGCGCCAGGAAGATCGAGTAGTGGCGCGACTGGTGCAGGTTGCCGCCGTGGAACCACAGCGCCTCCTGCCGGGTCGGCTTCCACATGTTGCGCTGCTCGCCCTCCCAAGGCCCGGGATCCTTGGCGGTGTCCGAGCCGAGGCCCCAGACCTTGCCGACCTTGTCGGCCACCTCCTGGGAGATCAGGTCGGCGGCATGGCCGTTCATCGAGCTGTAGCCCGTCGCGTAGACGACGAGGTCGGCCGGCAGCTCGGTGCCGTCCTCCATCACGACCGAGTGCTCGGTGAGCTTGGCCACCTTGCCCGATTGCAGCTTGATGTCGCCGCTCGCGACCAGCTCCGACGCGCCGACGTCGATGTAGTAGCCCGAGCCCCGGCGCAGGTACTTCATGAACAGCCCGGAGCCGTCCTCGCCCCAGTCGAGCTGGAAGCCCGCCGCCTCCAGCCGGTCGTAGAAGTCCTTGTCGCGCTCGCGCATCTGGTCGTAGAGCGGGATCTGGAACTCGTGCAGGATCCGGTACGGGAGCGAGGCGAAGATCATGTCCGCCTTCTCCGTGGTGATGCCGGACGCGACCGCCTGCTCGGAGTAGAGCGCGCCGAGGCCGATCTCCATCAGCGTGTCCGAGCGCACGATGTGGGTCGAGGAGCGCTGCACCATCGTCACGTCGGCGGCGTGCTCCCACAGCGCCGCGCAGATGTCGTGCGCGGAGTTGTTGGAGCCGATCACGACCGCCTTCTTGCCGCGGTAGGCGTCCGGCCCGGGGTGCTGGGAGGAGTGGTGCTGGTCGCCCTTGAAGACGTCCATCCCCTCGATCTCGGGCAGGTTGGGCTTGCTCGACATCCCCTGCGCGAGCACGAGCTGCTTCGGGCGCAGCGTGATGTCGGCCCCGTGGCGCTCGACGGTCAGGACCCACTCTTGGCGCTCTTCGTCATAGGACGCGCGCTTGGCGGTCGTGGAGCCCCAGTAGTTGAGCTCCATCACCCGCGTGTACATCTCCAGCCAGTCGCCGATCTTGTCCTTGGGCGAGAACACCGGCCAGTTCTCGGGGAACTTGATGTAGGGCAGGTGGTCGTACCAGACCGGGTCGTGGAGGCACAGCGACTTGTAGCGCTTGCGCCAGGAGTCGCCGGGGCACTCGTTGCGCTCGACGATGATCGTGGGCACGCCGAGCTGGCGCAGCCGCGCGCCGAGCCCGATCCCGCCCTGGCCGCCGCCGACGATCACGACGTAGGGCTGGCGCGTGTGGCCGAGCTCCTCGGCCTCGCGGCGGCGGGCCTCCAGCCAGGTCTCGCGGTCGCGATCCGCGCCGTGCTCGACGCCGAGCGGGCGCGCCATGCCGCGCGGCTCCTCGTGGCCCTTGAGCTCGCGCAGCGCGGTCAGCAGCGTCCAGGCCTTGCCGTCCCGGAGGCGGAGGATCCCGTGGCCGCGCCCGGTCTCCGTCTCGAACTCGAACCAACCCTCGGTCACGCCCTCGGCCTCGGTCGGCTCCTCGGTGGTGGCGAACGCGCGCGGCTTGGCGTCCGCGAGCGTCGCCTCGAGCATGTCCCGGACGCCCTCCGGCCCCTCGACGGTCTTGAGGTTCCAGGTGAGCGCCACGAGGTCGCGCCAGTAGCTGTCCTCGAGGAACAGCTCGGACGCCGTGGCGGCGTCGCCGCGCGCGAGCGCGTCCTCGAAGCTCGACAGCCACTGCTCCACCTGCGCGGCGGGCTCCGCGACGGTGCCGGTCATGGTGCCTCCTCGGGCTTGGACGATCGCCATCGGATTGTGCTGGGTCGGCAGCGAACCGCAAGGCTTCCCGTTGACAAGGCTAACAGTGTTAGCTACTCTGGCTTACAGCGTTAGCCATCCCGCCCCGAGGAACCCCATGACCGCTTCGCCGCCCACACTCACCCTCCCCCGCCCCGTCTGGGCCCTGCTCGGGCTCGCGGCCCTGGCCGCCGCCGTCGCGACGATCGGGCCCTGGGCCTTCGCGCTCTGGCTGCTGCCCGACCTCGCCCTCGTCCTCGGCGGGCGCGGCGCGTTCACCGGCGACGGCCGGCTCGCACCGCACGCCGTCGGCATCTACAACGTCGCCCACTCGCTCGCCGGGCCGCCGGCACTTGGCGCCCTCGCGCTCCTCGCGCCGGCGGTGCTGCCGTTCGCGGTGCTGTGGCTCTCGCACATCGCGCTCGACCGCTCGCTCGGCTACGGGCTGCGCGCGGCCGACGGCAGCCTGCGCGCGTGAGCCGCGCCGACGAGGCGCTGCGAGCCGCGCGGGAGCTGCTCGAGCAGGAGGGTCCCGAGGCGATGACGATGCGCCGCGTCGCCGACCGCATCGGGATCCGCGCCCCGTCGCTGTACAAGCACCTGCCCGACAAGGCGGAGCTCGAGCTGCGCCTGATCGCGGATGGCCTGGAGGAGTTCGGGCGCGCGCTGCGCGCGGCCGACGCCACGCTTGCCGCGCAGGCCCGCGCGTACCGCGCCTGGGGGCTCGCGCACGCCCGGCTGTACACCCTCATGACGGAGCGGCCCCTGCCGCGCGATCGCCTGCCGGAGGGCCTCGAGGCGTCGGCCGCCGCCCCGCTGCTGGCCGTGCTTGGCGGCGACCAGGACCGCGCGCGCGCCGTGTGGGCGTCCGCGCACGGCCTGCTGGCGCTCGAGCTGGCCGGGCGCTTCCCCGAGGGCGCGGATCTCGACGCCGCGTGGGCCGTGATGGCGGCCGCGTACGCCGTGGACTGATCGCGGGGCTGCGGATCCACGTGCTCTCCAACCGCGCCGGTCGAAGGGCTCGTGACGCGGCTGAAGGTCGGGCGCACCGTCCTGCGCGCCCGGATCCCCGGCCGACGCGCTGCTCGCGCGGTGCTCGTCAACCGCCCCAACGGCGGGCCGGTGATGTCCGGCCCGCAGGTGCTGCCGTGGCAGTGCCAGGCGGGCGCCGTCGACGCGCAGTGCAACCAGCCTGTCTCGTACTCCTACAGCTACAAGTCCTCGGTCACCGGGCCAGTTCGCTCCGTATGACCCGGCGAGCCCGCCGTCCGACGTCGCGGAGACGACGACCCAGACGGGCGCGACCGTGCCGTTCGTCGTGCGCACGGAGACCGGCTACCAGAACCGCGACCAGTACAAGATCGCCGTCCTCTTCCAGCCCGGCGAGCCGTGGGCCGCGTGGGCGCCGCAGGGGCAGTTCAACCTCAAGCTGCTGATCGCTCACGGCGCGAGCTGCGGGATCGAGCACCAGGCCGGCGAGGCGCCGGGCGTCACCGACGGCAACGGCGGCACCGCGCTCGGGATGGGCTTCGCGGTCATGTCGACGGCGCTGGACAACGCCGGCCACAACTGCAACATCGCGACCCAGGCGGAATCGCTGATCATGGCCAAGGAGCGGCTGGTCGAGCGCTACGGCGCGCTGCGCTACGCGATCGGCACCGGCTGCTCGGGCGGCTCGCTCACGCAGCAGCAGGTCGCCAACGCCTACCCCGGCATCTACCAGGGGATCTTCCGCAGTGCTCGTTCCCGGGAGCCGGCTGGACGAGCGGCGTCTTCGCGGGCTGGAGGGCCGCGCGCACGGGCTAGGCGGGGGCTTCCGGACGCGCTCGACGTCAAGGCCGCGCGTCGAAGACCGCCCGGACGCTCGTCGTCAGCTCCGCGAGCGCGCGATCGCGGTCGGCGCCGCTCCCTCGGGCATGGTCGTCGGCCGCGTGCACGAGCGCGAAGTAGACCGTTACGAGCCAGCCTGGATCGACGTCGGCCCGGAACGCTCCGGAGGCCTGCCCGCGCTCGACCAGCGCGCGCACCCGCTCCATCAGCGGCGCGTGCGCGCGGTGCACGCGCTCGGCCGGGAGGTGCTCCTCGCTGGCCTGCTTGAGCGCGCTGAGCCCGGTCAGCCGCCCCCACGAGGCGGCGACCATCCGCTCGAGCGCGGCCGCCGGGTCACCGTGCTCGGCCTCGGCGGCTTCGAAGCCCTCGAGCGCATGGGCGACCGCCCGCTCGACGACCCCGGCGAGCACGTCGCCGATCGTCCTGTGGTGCGCGTACAGCGTCTGCCGCGACACGCCCGCCTCGGCCGCGATCGCCGCCATGCTCAGGGCCTGGCGGCGCTCCAGCAGGCGCAGCGCGGCGTCGGCGATCGCCGCGTCGTTGCGCTCGGCGATCGCCCGGCGGTGGTCGGTGACGGGCTCGGTCATCGACACCGGACGCTAATGGACCGCCACGCGCGCGCCCGGCTCCGGCTTCGCCGGCGGCACGGCGACCAGCGCGGCCAGCGCGGCCGCTCCCGCGACCGCGGCCGAGACGGCGAACGCGTCGCCGATCCCGCCCGACAGCGCGACCGCCGCGAGCACGGCGACGCCGATCGCCGCGCCGAGCTCGTGTGCTGTCGAAAGCAGGCCCGAGGCGAGCCCGGCCTCCTCGTGCGCGATCCGGTCCATCGTCACGACCGACACCGCCACGAACGACAGGCCGGCGCCGAAGCCGACGGCCAGGAAGCCCGGCAGCAGGTCGGCGGCGTACGTGGCGCCGGCACCCGCGCGGGAGAGCCAGAGCGCCCCGAGACCCGCGATCGCCATGCCGGCCGCCATCGGCGGCCGGGTGCCGAGCTTCGGCAGCAGGTGCGAGCTCAGGTGCGCGCCCGCGAGGATCACGAGCGCGAGCGGCAGGAACGCCAGCCCGGTCTCGAGCGCCGAGAACCCGAGCGTGCGCTGCAGGTACAGGCTGCCGAGGAAGAACGCGCCGACCAGCACGCCCGTCGCGGCGGCCATCATCGCCGCGCCCGAGACGAGCGAGCGGCGGCCCCACGTCGCCGGCGGCACCAGCGGCCGCCGCGCCGAGCGCTCGACCGCGGCGAACGCGCCCAGCAGCAGCGCGGCGAACGCGGCCAGCGCGAGCGTCCGCGCGGACGTCCAGCCGTGCTCGCCCGTGCCCTCGGTCGCCAGCACCAGCGCCACGAGACCGCCCAACAGGGTGACGGCGCCGAGCAGGTCGGGGCGGGCGGAGCCGGCGTCCGCGCGGGCGGGCGGGGCGGCGAGCAGCCGCGGGGTGAGCACGGCCAGCGCGATCCCGACCGGCACGTTGACGAAGAAGATCCAGCGCCAGTCGAGCGCGGTCACGAGCACGCCGCCGAGCAGCACGCCCGCGGCGGCGCCGGCGCTGCCGAGCGCGCTCCAGACGCCGAGCGCGACGGCCCGCTGACGTCCGCTGTAGGCCGTGGTGACGATGGACAGCGCGGCCGGGAGCAGCAGCGCGGCACCAGCGCCCTCCAGCGCCCGCGCGGCGATCAGCGCTCCACCCGACCAGGCGAGCCCGCTCGCCAGCGATGCGGCCGTGAACAGGCCGAGCCCGGAGAGGAAGACGGTCCGCCGGTCGGCGAGGTCGGCGAGCCGCCCGCCGAGCAGCATCAGCCCGCCGGTGAACAGCACGTAGGCGGTGACGACCCACGAGAGCCGGCCCGCGCCGAGCCCGAGCGCATCGGCGATCGACGGCAGGGCGACATTCACGACCGTGACGTCGAGCACGACCATGAACTGGGCGACGGCGAGGAGCACGAGCAGCGCCCACGAGCGCTCGGCGGCGGCGCCGTGCGGCGCGTGGGCGCCGTGCGCGGCGTGGGCGGCGTGCCCAGAGGGCGGGGCGGTGGCAGTGTGGGCCATGACGAGAGATCCTTGACTTGACAGTGATGTCAAGGCAGAACCGTAGCCACGGTTGACATTCATGTCAAGTGAGGCTGCGCGACGGCGTCAGAGATGCGGCGCGCTCCGGGGGTGGCCGGGCCCGGACAACCGGGTTAGAGTCGGCTGGAGGCCATCCCGCTGAGGAGCGTCGTGTGATCCTGAGAGCGCCGTTCGGAGTGCCGGGCAGCGACGCCGTCGCGAGAGCCCGGCGCGTCCCGCGGCTGCATCTCGACGAGCACAGCCTCGCGTTCTTCGTCGTGCTGCTCGCGCTCGCGCTGGTCGGCGAGGTGCTCGTGCTGCGCCCGATCCTGTCCACCGACGACGTGCCGGTGAGCGGGATCGACGTGGTGTTCGGGCTCGTCGGCGGCTCGTTCGCGGTCTCCGGCCTGATCGCCTGGCGCCGGCGACCGGACAGCCGCACCGGCGCGCTGATGACCGCGACCGGGTTCGCCTTCTTCATCTCGCCGCTGCTGCGCCAGGTCGACGGCGCGGTCGCCTTCATGGTCTGGAACCTGCTCGTCGACACGTGGATCTTCTTCTTCGTGCCGGTGCTGCTGACGCTGCTCACGGCCGGGCGGCTGCGCTCGCACCGCGACCGCTGGCTCGTCGCCGCCTACGCGTTCCCGCTCGTGCTGCTGCAGGTGGTCTGGCTGCTGTTCGCCGAGCTGGAGGAGGGCGACAACCTGCTGCTCGCGTTCCCGGACGAGGACGTCGCGCACGTGCTCGACCGCACCCAGCGCGGGTTGCTCGCCCTGCTGCTGGCCGTGACGATCTCCGTGATCGCCTACCGCTGGTGGCGCGCGTCGGCGCCGCGGCGGCGGGCGCTGCTGCCGAGCCTTGCCGGCGCGGCGACGCTGGCCATGTTCATGGCGCTGCTGACCAACGACCTGCTGTCCGGGGAGCGCTCGGACCCGCTGCTGTGGGCGACGGCGTGCTCGCTGCTGAGCGTGCCGGTCGCGTTGATGGCCGGGCAGCTGCGCTCGCGACTCGCGCGCGGGGCGCTCGCGGACCTGTTCCGCAACATCGGCAGCGTGCGGCCGGAGGAGCTGCGGCCGGCGCTCGCCCGCGCGCTCGGCGACCCCGACCTGCGGATCGGCTACCTGCAGTCCGACGGCGGCTACGTCGACGCCGACAGCCGTCCGGTCGCCGCCGGCGGCGAGCGCGCGATGGCGCGCGTCGAGCGCGACGGCCGGCCGATCGCCGCGCTCGGCTACGACGCCTCGCTCGACGACGACCCCGAGCTGGTCGAGGCGGTCACGGCGGCAGCGGCGATCGCGATCGACAACGCGAGCCTGCTGGCCGAGCGCGAGGCGCAGCTGGCCGAGATCAAGGCCTCGCGCGAGCGGATCGTCGCGGCCGGCGACGCCGAGCGCCGGCGGCTCGAGCGCAACCTGCACGACGGCGCGCAGCAGCGGCTCGTCGGGATCGCGCTCCAGCTGCGGCTGCTGCAGAACCGGGTGTCCGACGACCCGTCCGCCGCCGCGCTCGTGACAACCGCGAGCGACGAGCTCGCCAACTCGCTGAGCGAGCTGCGCGAGCTCGCCCGCGGCATCCACCCCGCCGTGCTCGAGCACGGGCTGCCGGCCGCGCTCGAGGCGCTCGCGACGCGCGCGCCGGTGCCGACGCACGTCGACTGCGTGCTGCCGGGACGGCTGGGCGAGCCGGTCGAGCTCGCCGCCTACTTCGTCTCCTGCGAGGCGCTCGCCAACGTCGCCAAGTACGCGCAGGCCACGACCGCGGCGATCCGCGTCCGCCAGGAGGGCCGGCGGCTGCTCGTCGAGGTCGCCGACAACGGGATCGGCGGGGCCGACGCCGCGCTCGGCAGCGGCCTGCGCGGCCTCGCCGATCGCGTCGAGGCGCTCGACGGGACCCTGCGCGTGACCAGCCCGGCGGGCGCCGGGACGACCGTGCGCGCGGAGCTGCCGTGCGCATAGTGATCGCCGACGACAACCTGCTCGTGCGCCGCGGCATCGCCGCGCTGCTGGAGGAGGCGGGTCTCCAGGTGACCGCCCAGGCGGGCGAGGTCGACGGGCTGCTGGAGGCCGTCGAGGCGGAGTCGCCCGACGTCGCGATCGTCGACATCCGGATGCCGCCGACGCACACCGACGAGGGCCTTCGCGCCGCGCAGGTGATCCGCGAGCGCCACCCGGAGATCGGGATCGTGGTCCTCTCCCAGCACGTCGAGACCGGCGTGGCGGCGCGCGTGCTGGCCGAGCACCCGGCCGGGCTCGGCTACCTGCTCAAGGATCGCGTCACCGACGTCTCCGAGTTCGTCGCGATGCTGCGCAACGTCGCCGCCGGCGGCACCGCGCTCGACCCGCAGGTGATCTCCCGGCTGCTCGCGAGCGACCGCGGCGACGGCCCGCTGGGCGCGCTCACCACGCGCGAGCGCGAGGTGCTCCAGCTCGTCGCCGAGGGCCACTCCAACCCGGCGATCGCGGCACGGCTGGACATCACGCGCCGCAGCACGGAGAAGTACGTCTCGAGCATCTTCACCAAGCTCGGCCTGCCGGACACCGGCAACGAGAACCGCCGCGTGCTGGCCGTCCTGAAGCTGCTCCGCAACTAGGCGCGCAGCTCGGCGAGGGAGCGGCGCTGGCGGCCGTCGGCGTCGAAGTTCGCCTCGTCCAGCCAGGCCTCGAAGGCCGCGCGGACGGCCGGCCACTCACCGTCGAGCAGCGAGTACCAGGCGGTGTCGCGGTTGCGGTCCTTGACGAGCATGTGCTGGCGGAAGACGCCCTCGAAGGTGAAGCCGAAGCGGTCGGCCGCGCGCCGCGAGCGCTCGTTGTCGGCGTCGCACTTCCACTCCAGCCGGCGCACCTTGAGCTCGTCGAACGCGTGGGCGCCCAGCAGGTAGATCGCCTCGGTCGCGGCGGGCGTGCGCTGCAGACCGGCGCCGAACCAGATGTGACCGATCTCGACGACCCGGTGGTCGGGGGCGAAGCGCAGGTAGGAGGCCATCCCGACCGCGCGACCGCTCTCCTGCGAGACGATCGCGAAGAACCGCGGGTCCTCCGACGCCGCGCAGGCCGCCAGCCACAGCCGCATCTCCTCGACGCCGGAGAACGGCCCGTAGGGCAGGTACTCCCAGAGCCGGGGATCGCCGTCGTGGCCGGCCACGAACAGCTCGTCGGCGTGCTCGGCGGAGACCGGCACGAGCTTCACCCGCTCGCCGCGCAGGCTCACGGCTCCAGCACCCGCGGCGGCCGCGACCCGGGAAGGTCGCCCGGCGCGAGCTCGCGCAGCTCGTCGGGCAGGAACGGCAGGTCGAGCAGGCTGAGCTTGACCTGGTTGCGGCGCTGGTGGCGGTCGCTGTCGAGCCGCACGACCTGCCCGCACCCGGCCTGCAGCCGCACGGTCAGCGCCTCGCCGGCCTCCATCTGGCGCAGCATCGTGCCGTCGACCTCGATCGCCGGGCGCCCGCTGCCGGGCTGCAGCTCGAGGCAGAGCGGCTCGCTGGCCGCGGTGACCATCGGGCGGCTGATGCCGGCCAGCGGCGCGAGCGGGGCGACGACCACGGCGTCAAGCGCCGGCGAGACGACCGGCCCTCCGGCCGAGTACGCGTAGGCGGTCGAGCCGATCGAGGTCGAGATCACCAGGCCGTCGCAGCGGTAGCGGCCCATCCGCTGGCCGCCGACGGTCAGCGCCGCCTCGACGACGCCGTCGCCCGGCACGCGCACGAGCGCGAGGTCGTTGAACGCGACGGCCTCGTCGTCGCCGTCGGCGCCGAGCCACAGCGCGTTGTGCTGCTCGATCGTGAAGTCCAGCCGCTCGAGCCGGTCGAGCGCGTCGGTCAGCTCCTCCGGCTGGATCTCGACGAGGAAGCCGAGGTGGCCGAGGTTGACGCCGAGCACGGGCACCGGGCGCCGCGCGACGAGCCGCAGCGCGCCCAGCATCGTGCCGTCGCCGCCGAGGCTGACGACCGCGTCGGCCTGGTCGGCGAGCTCGGTGTCGCCGACCACGTCGACCGCCCCATCCCAACGGGCGGCGTCGGCGGGCCGCATCAGCAGGCGGCTGCCGTGCGAGGTCGCCCACGCGCCGATCGCGTCGAGTACGGCGCCGGGGTCGCGGCGCGGGTGCAGGACGAGCGCGATGCCGGGAGCGTGGCCCATCCCGCCAGGCTACCGCCGGGCTCTCGGCGCGGGGCGGCTGCTTAGCTTCCGGCACCGATGCAGCTCCCCGTCATGCCGCCGGTCAAGCCGATGCTCGCCAAGCCGGTGGCGGCGATCCCGCCGGGCCAGCTCTACGAGCCCAAGTGGGACGGCTTCCGCTCGATCGTGTTCCGCGACGGCGACGAGGTCGAGATCGGCAGCCGCAAGGAGCGGCCGATGACGCGCTACTTCCCCGAGGTCGTCGAGGCCGTGCGGGAGCAGTTCCCCGGGCGCGCGGTGATCGACGGCGAGATCGTGATCGCCGGCGACGGCGGCCTGGACTTCTGGGCGCTCCAGCAGCGCATCCATCCGGCCGCCAGCCGCGTCGACCGGCTCGCGGCCGAGACGCCGGCGAGCTTCATCGCCTTCGACCTGCTCGCGCTCGGCGACGATGACCTCACGGAGACGCCGTTCGCGGGGCGCCGCGCGGCGCTCGAGCGGGCGCTGGCGGGCGCCGCGCCGCCCGTGCATGTCACGCCGCTCACGCGTGACGCGGCCGTCGCGCAGGCGTGGTTCGAGCGCTTCGAGGGCGCCGGGATGGACGGCATCATCGCGAAGCGTCCCGACGTGACCTACCAGCCCGACAAGCGCGTGATGACGAAGGTCAAGCACGTGCGCACGGCCGACTGCGTGCTCGCCGGCTACCGCGTGCACAAGGCGGCGCAGGACGCGATCGGCTCGCTGCTGCTCGGCCTCTACATCGACGACGCGCGACCCGCGTCCCAGTGGGGCGACCACACGTCCGGGCTGGCGCCGGTGGGCGTGATCGGCGCGTTCCCGATGCAGCGCCGGCGCGAGCTGTTCGCCGAGCTGCAGCCGCTCGTCGTCGACATCGCCGAGCACCCGTGGAGCTGGGCGGCGGAGCACACCGGCGGGCCGGAGGGCGGCAGCCGCTGGAACCCCGGCAAGGACCTCTCGTTCGTGCCGCTGCGGCCCGAGCGCGTGATCGAGGTCCGCTATGACTACCTCGAGGGCGCGCGCTTCCGGCACCCGCCGCAGTTCGTCCGCTGGCGCGAGGATCGCGAGCCGGAGAGCTGCGGCTACGCGCAGCTCGAGCAGCCCGCGCCGTTCGCCCTCGCCGACGTGCTCGCCGGTCGCCTCCCCGGCGCCGGCTAGCGGGACGCCAGCGTGTCCTGGCGGGCGACGACCTCCCAACCTGCGCCTGACCGCGCGAACACGTACAGCGCGACCATCGCGTGGCCGACGTCGAGCGGCTCCCCGTCCGCGGTCGTCGCGGACACGTAGGCGTGCATGATCGCCACATCGTCACCGAGGAACTCGACGTGGCCGGGCTCGAAGCGCGCCTGCTGGTCGGCGGGCGTGTCGCGCGCTCGCTCGCGCATCGTCTCGCGTCCCTCGACCTCGACGCCCCTGGCGTCGACCGCCCACGACAGCTCGCGATAGTGGGCGGTCAGCCGCTCCGGGTCCTTCTCGTTGAAGCCCCGTTCGTGCTCGGCGACGATCGCGCGGATCTCGCGCCGGTCGGCGTCTCGGTCCGGCATCGGGCCATCCTACGGCCCGCTAGCGCAGCTGGAACTCCGCGATCTTGTCGGCCGCGAGCATCGTGTACCAGGGGTCGCCGTCGGGCTCGACGGTGATCCCGAACGGCTCGCTGCCCTTGACGACCTTGGTCTCCGTGATCGTGCCGTCGTTGGTGATGCGCGCGGCGTTGCCCTTGGTCGTCTGCGTGAACCAGACCGAGCCGTCGGGCGCGGCGGCGATGTCCTCCGGGCCGACGGTCGCCAGCGGGAACACGGTCACCGCGCCCGACGCGGGATCCAGGCGCCCGACACCCTGCGGCGTGAAGCGCGCGGTGAACCAGATGCCGCCGTCGGTCGCGATCGCCAGCGCGCGCGGGATGATGCTCGTCGGCGTCAGCGTCACGGCGCCCGTCGCGGGGTCGAGCCGTCCGAGCGCGCTCTCCAGCGGCGCGCTGAACCAGGCGATCCCCGCGGAGTCGATCACGACGTCGGACGGCTCGGGCACGTCGAAGCGCGTGAACTGGCCGCCGACGGTGTCGTAGCGCCACAGCGCGTCGTTGTTGAAGTCGGTCATCCAGACGTCGGTGCCGTGCATCGCCAGTTCGCCGGCGAGCGCGCTGGAGCTCGGGGTCGGGATCGCCGGCAGGAACGCGCCCGCGGTCGTGATCCGGCCGAGCTCGGGGTTGTTCGACGAGTAGTAGAGGACGCCGTCCGGCCCTTGGACGATGTCGGTGACGATGCAGTCGGCGCAGGGCGGCCGGAACTCCGTCACGTCGCCGGCCGGCGTGATGCGGGCGATCGCGGGCGGGGCGTTCGTGAACTCGGTGCCGAGTGTGAACCAGCGGTTGCCGTCGGCGCCGTTGGTGATCGCGCGCGGCTGCGAGTTCGCGGTCGGCACCTTGTACTGCTTCAGCGCGCCGACGGGCGCGGCGTCGGCCATGGGTGCGCCGCCCGCGAACGCGAGCGCGGTGGCCAGCAGGACAAGACGGCGTACCGGCATGTGATCTCCCTCCCCGGGTGCGGTCGGTCGGGGGCCATAACGCACGACTAGGCCCACCGGTTCGATTCGCCGGCTCGCTATACGATCCGGCGATGTGCCGGGTGCTGGCCTATCTCGGTGAGCCGATCTCGCTCGAGCACGTGCTGTTCGAGACCGACAGCTCGCTCGTGCGCCAGTCCCACAGCCCGCGGATGATGGAGACGTTCCTCAACCTGGCCGGGTTCGGGATGGCGGCCTGGGATCCCCGCTCGGCGCACGCCGGCGACCCCTTCACCTACCGCGCGACGACGCTGCCTGGCTTCGACCGCAACCTGCGCAACCTCGCCGCCAAGCTGGAGCCGACCTGCCTCGTCGCGCACGTCCGCGGGGTCACCGATACCGAGTACGCCACGGTCGCGGAGTCCAACCTGCACCCGTTCCACTTCCCGGGGGCGCGCGTGGTGCTCGCGCACAACGGCCATCTGCGGGAGTTCTCCCGCATGCGCTACGACCTCGTCCGGCACGTCCGGCCCGAGTTCGCGCGGCACATCTCGGGGCGCACGGACTCGGAGTGGATCTACGCGCTCGTGCTCTCCCAGCTCGATGACCCCTACGGCGCGCCGGAGGCGCGCGAGCTCGGCAACGCCGTCGCAGCCACGCTGCGGCTCCTGCGCGAGGCGCGCGCCCGCCACGGCATCGACACCTCCTCCCCGGTGAACCTCTTCCTCGTCACGGGTCAGTCGCTGCTGGCGACGCGCTTCTCGTTCGACTACGGCTGGTACCCCGACGACGACGCCCTGCTGGAGACCGACCTGCCGTACTGCAGCCTCTGGTACACGGTCGGCGGCGAGTACGCGCGGCAGGAGGACGGCTGGGCGATGACCGCGAGCGACGGGATCCGCTCGCTGCTGATCGCCTCGGAGCCGCTCACGCTCGACACCACCACCTGGCTGGAGGTGCCCGAGTACTCGATGATCACGGCGACGGCCAGCCCGGAAGGGCTGGACTACGAGACCCGTGACCTCGATGTCTGAAGGGGCCGTCGCCCCGCTCGCGGCGTTCGACCTCCTCGACGGCATCGCCGAAGAGGAGCTGGCCGCGCTCGCCCGCACCATGCGGCGGCGCGAGTTC
>DATFQI010000295.1:0-9798 GCA_035264365.1 Solirubrobacteraceae bacterium | reverse complement strand
GCTGGTCTTGACGATCCAGGGGCCGGGCTCGATCGCGCACTACCTGCGTGAGGGCGCGATCTCCGAGGACGACGCGGCCGAGGCCGCCGCGGCGCTGCTCGCCTCCGGCCACCTCCTCGTGCCGTCGTTCGGGCCCGACGGCGACTGGGGCGTGGCCGGCCCGGAGTGGGGCATGGCGTACATGACGCTGGAGTGGCTGCTGGCGCGCGCGACCCCGGCGTGGTCGCTCGCGCTCCACGAGCCGGCGCGGATCGACTTCAACCAGGACTTGGTGGTGCTGACGAGATGAGCTCGAACGACTGGGAGCAGCGGGCGCTCGCCGCCGAGGCGGCGCTCGAGGAGGTCCGCGCCGAGCGCGCGCGGCTGTGGCAGGAGCTGCAGCGCCTGCAGCGCGAGCGCCAGGAGGTCGCGCACCTGCAGGGCGTGGTGCGCCACATGGAGGGCTCGGTGTCGTGGAAGGTCACCGAGCCGCTGCGCGCCGCGAAGACGCTCGCGATCCGCGTCCGCCGGCAGCTCGAGCAGCGGCAGGGTTGATGGCTGCGGCCGTGACCGTCGCGATCCCGGCCTACAACGGGGCGCGCTATCTCGACGAGGTGCTCGCGGCGGTGCGCGCGCAGCGCGTCGGCGCCGACGTCGAGCTGCTGGTGATCGACTCCGGCTCCACCGACGGCACGCTCGAGATCGCGGCCGCGCACGGCGCCCGCGTGCACTCGATCCCGAAGGCCGAGTTCTCGCACGGCGGCACGCGCAACCTCGCGATGCAGCTCGCCGAGGGCGAGCACGTCGCCTTCCTCACGCAGGACGCCACCCCCGCGCACGACGGCTGGCTGGCGGCGATGCTCGAGGGCTTCGCGGCCGCCGAGGACGTCGCCCTCGTCTTCGGCCCGCAAGAGCCGCGCCCCGACGCCTCGCACATGATCAAGTGCGAGATGGAGCGCCACTTCGCCACCTGGGGCGGCGGCACGGAGCTCGACGTGCAGCGGCTCGGGCGCACGGCGCAGGAGGTGGCCGAGTACCGGCGCTTCCCCGGCCGCTGGACGTTCTTCTCCGACGTCAACGGCTGCGTCGCCAAGGCCGCCTGGCGCGAGATCCCCTACCGTCCGGTCGCCTACGCCGAGGACCAACTGCTGGGGCGCGAGATGATCGAGGCCGGCTACGCGAAGGTGTTCCACCCGCGCGCGGCGGTGATCCACTCGCACGACTACCCGCCGGCGCAGTTCCTGCGCCGCTACTTCGACGAGTTCCGCTCGCTGCGCGAGGTGCTCGACCATATCGAGGTCGCGCACCCGGTCTACACGCCGCTGACGATCCGCGGCCTCGTCGGCCACGACAAGCGCTGGCTGCAGCGCCAGGGGGTGCAGGGCCGCGATCTCGTGCGCCCGCTGGCGGTCTCCGCCCGCCACCACGGGATCCGCCAGCTCGGCGCGATCGTCGGCTCGCGGGCGGACCGCGTCCCGCGCCCGCTGCGGCGCGCGCTCTCGCTCGAGGGCCGCGACTCGTTCACGCCTTACGACGTGCCCGAGAGCCCGCTGCTGGCCTCCACCACCCAGCCGGACTCGCGGCCCGTCAGGCTCGACGCCGGCTGGGACTACGACTTCATCACCCGCGCCTACCCCTCGCGCGAGATCGCGACCGTGCCCCACGCCGGCGACGCCGGCGGGCCGTGGCGGGTCGCGTGGGTCGTGCCGCCGTGGCGGATCGGCTCGGGCGGCCACACGACGATCTTCCGCCTGATCCGCCAGCTCGAGCTGCGCGGCCACAGCAACGTGATCCACGTCTTCGACCCGTTCGGCCACAACAGCCTGCCCGGCTCGGAGCTGCGCGAGCAGATCCGCGAGCAGTTCGTGCCCGGCGTCGAGGCCGAGGTGCTGCTGGGCGTCGAGGACTTCGACTCCGCCGACCTCGCGATGGCGACCGAGTGGACGACCGCGTTCCCCGTGCGCGACCTGCCCAACTGCCGCGAGAAGGGCTACCTCGTGCAGGACATCGAGACGGAGTTCTTCGCCACCTCCGCGCAGCGCATCTGGGCCGAGGAGACCTACCGGATGGGCTACCGCTGTGTCGCCTACACGCCGTGGATGGCGGACATCCTGCGCGACGACTACGGGCTCGAGAGCCACTGGTTCGAGTGCGGCACCGACCTCGACGTGTTCCCGTTCGCCGGCGAGGAGGGCCGCGAGGGCGAGATCATCGCCGTCTACGCGCGCCGCGAGACGCCGCGGCGGGCTGTCGACCTCGCGATGGCCGGGCTCGCCGTGCTCGCGCAGCGGCGGCCGGCGATCCGGCCCGTGCTGTTCGGCTCGCGCCAGAAGTCCGTGCTGCCGTTCGCGGCCGAGGACCTCGGTGTGGTGGCGCCGCGGCGGCTGTCGCAGCTCTACCGCCAGGCGTCGGTCGGGCTCGTCTTCTCGCTCACCACCCACTCGCTGGTGGCGCACGAGATGATGGCCTCCGGGCTGCCGGTGGTCGAGCTCGAGGGCGACAACGTCGGCTCCGCTCTCGGCGCCTCCGGCGACCTCGTGGCGCTCGCCGAGAAGCGGCCCGACGACATCGCCGACCACGTCGAGCGGCTGCTCGACGACCGCGAGGCGGCGGCCGCGATGGCGCGGCGGGCGCGCGCGTTCGTCGAGGAGCGCACCTGGGAGCGCGCCGGCGACCAGCTCGAGGGGGCGCTGCGGGAGTTCCTGGCGAACCCGCGCCGGCGGGGTTGAGGGCGCGGGAACTGCGGCTGGGTAGGGGTGGTGAGGGTGCCGCCCGCGCCGCGGACCTTCGTCCGTTCCGTACGCTGGCGGGCAGCCAGAGATCGACTGTACGGAAGGTTCGGGCTACCCGTACTTTCCGTACAGTCGATCTGCGAGTGCGGCGTACTGGACGGAACCGTCACCGGCGCCGGCCTCCTCGCTCCCTACCCAGCCGCCGTTGGCGTTCGCCGGCGGCAGCCGGACTACCCGCCGAGCCGCACCGCGCTCATGTGCAGCAGCACGGTGCGCGGCTCCGAGGCGCCGTAGCCGGCGAGCGGCGCCGCGGCGCCCTTGCCCTTCGCCTGCAACGTCCAGCGCATCGGCTCGCAAGTGCCGCTCGACGGGCACGGCGGCACGTCGAGCCGCACGAACGTGCGCCGGCCGGCCCGCAGGGTGCGCCGCAGCACGCGGCCGCCCTCGGCGACGATCGTCGCGCGCGTGGCGCCCTCGGCCTCCTTGGGCACGTCGAGCTGCAACGTCACGCCGGAGGCGTCGGGGCGCGCGGCGCGGTCGAAGGCCATCTCGACGGCGCCGCGGGGCACGAGCGCGGCGTCGGGCTGCAGCCCGGAGGCGCTCCACAGCGCGCGCTCGCCCTCGGTCTTGCGCAGCTGGAACCACGTGTCGTCGAAGCCGGCGATCCGCGGGCCGCTCGGGAACTGCACGCGCGGGTCGTCCGGCACCGCGACCACGTAGGGCGGCGGGTCGGCGGTCCAGCGCGCCAGCCCGTCCTGGCCCAGCTCGGTGGGCGTCACGCCGCCGCCCGGCGGCACCGGCATCGGCGCGCCCGCCCAGCGCACGTCGACGGTGGACTCGATGTCCGGGTTCCAGAAGGTCATCGTCTCCACGGCGCCGCCCGCCGCCCCGCTCTGCACGAGCGTCGGCAGCACGGCGGCGGGCTTGCCGCCCGTGTGGCCGCCGACGAAGGCCGGCCGCTCGCTCAGCGAGTGCCCGGGGTTGCCCGCGATGCCGCCCGGGTTGGCCGTGGTCCCGTAGAGCTCCTGGCGGAAGTCGTAGTTGAGCGAGAGCGCCTGCGCGACGAGGCACAGCCCGAGGCCGCCGATCAGCGCCGCGCGCACGAGCGGCGCGCGGCGGGCGGGCAGGCGGACGAGCAGCACCAGCGCGACGAGCCCGACGGCGAGCAGCAGCCAGCCGGTCGGCGGGATCAGCGTCCAGCCGAGCAGGCGACCCTCCCACTGGCGCAGGCGGGCGTCGAGCACGCGCGCCCAGAACGCCTTGCCGGGTGCGGAGAAGAAGTGCTCCGCGAGCGTGCCGGGCCAGGCGGCGCCGGCGACGAAGGGCCAGAACGCGAGCGCGGCGCCAACCCCGATCCAGGCGCGCAACCGCCCGGCGCGCTCGACGCCGGCGACGGCGAGGATCGCGATCAGCCCGACCGGATAGAAGACGTAGCGCTCCTCCAGCGCCGCGCCCTTCGTCCACAGCGAGACGACGACGAGCACGGCGAGCAGGCCGCCGAGCACGACCGCGGACGGCACGACCAGCGCGCGGCCGAGGCGCCCGAACAGCCCGGCGAGGCCGACCGCGAGCCCGAGCGCGAACGGCAGCACGAACATGCCGCCGACGAGCCCGCGCGCGTACGTGAGCACGGTCCGGAACGTCTCCGAGCGCCCGGCGCCGAACAGCCCGTCGGTCAGCGTCGACGTCGTGAAGCCGCCGTAGGCGCCGAGCGACTCCGAGCCGCCGCGCGTGAGCAGCCACACGGCCGCGAGCGAAGCGACGACGGTGCCGAGCCAGGTGAGCGGACGGCGCAGCGCCGCGGCACGCAGGAAGGCCCCGCGCGAGGCGGCGTCGCGCTCGCGGTAGCGGTAGAGCTCGTCGACGAGCACCGCCAGCAGGAGCACGGCGAACATCGCCGCCAGGTTGAGCCGGCACAGCGCCATCGCCGCGATCGCGACCAGCGCCGCGAGCTCGTTGCGCCACGTCGGCCGCTCGGCGGTCACGACGATCGCGTAGGAGGCCCAGGCGAAGAGCGGGAACGCGAGGTTCTCGGTCAGCAGGTGCGAGGCGATGATCAGCCACGGGACTGCGGTGCCGAGCGCCACCGCGAGCACCCGCAGCCACGGCGAGGCGATCACGCGGCGCGCCATCAGCGCCAGCGGCACGACCGTGCTCGCCAGCAGGGCGACGTTGACCAGGTGGCCGATCACGAACGCGTCGCGCGCGCCGAACAGGCCGTTGACCGGCGCCAGCAGCAGCGAGTACAGCCGCTGCGGGCCGCGGTTCCACTCCGGGATCTCGCCGAGGAACGCGCCCGGCAGGTGGTCCCAGATGTAGCGCGAGCCGCCCGTGTAGAACCACTCGTCGAGGTAGAAGACGTCGACGTTGCGCACGTTGACCGCCATCACCGCCGCGACGCCGAGCGCGATCAGCGCATAGCCGGCCAGCTCCAGCGGCACGCGCGGGCGGCGGCGGGGGCGCGCCTCGGCGGGCGGCTCGGCCGTCCGCGCAGGGCCCTTCGCGGCCGTCGGTGTCGTGAGCGGCATCCAGACTGTGATAGCGAGTGCCGCTGCCGAAAGTAGCGGCGTCAGCTCCCGCGCGACAGCCCCAGGAGGGCGCGGACGGCGGCCCAGTAGGCGCGCAGGCCCGTCCGCAGCAGCGCGCTGCGGGCCGCCGCGCCGAGGTAGGCCGACTCCAGGTCGGGCGTCAGCAGGCGGGCGAACTCGGCGCTGGAGATCGCGCGCCGCGCCTGGATCGCGCGCCGCTCGCGCAGCAGCCGCGGCAGCGCGTGCACGACGTCGGCGACGGCCGCGCGCTTGGCCGCGCCCCAGCCCGAAGCGTGCGCGACGGCCAGCAGCGCCAGCTCGGTGGCGAGCAGCGCGGGCGCGAGCAGCGCCAGCAGGGCGCCGGGGTACACGCGCAGGATCGTCGCCCAGCGGTTGCGCTCCAGCAGCCGCCACTTCAGCTCGCCCTTCCCGAACGCGTAGTCGTGGTCGGCGCGCGCCGCCGGCTCGACGCCGACGCGCCCGCCCCACAGCCACACCCGCAGCGAGAGCTCGACGTCCTCGCAGTACATGAAGTAGTCCTCGGCGAAGCCGCCGAGCCGCTCCCACTCCGCGCGCGGGACCGCCAGGCAGGCGCCCGAGGCGAACGCGACCTCGCGCGGCTGCGCGGGCGCGGCGCCGAGCGGCGCGCCCGCCTGGCCCGCCCAGGCGACACCGGTGAAGTGCACGACGCCGCCGCTCGTGTTGACGACCGTCCCGCGCTCGGCGAGCACCAGCCCCATCCACGCGCCCAGGCCACGGCCGTCGGCGAGCGGGCGCCGGATCGCCTCGCCCCAGCCGGGCTCGACGACGGCGTCGGGATTGAGGAACACCAGGAGATCGCCGGACGCGGCCGCCGCGCCGACGTTGCAGCCGGCGGCGAAGCCGAGGTTGTCGCGCTGCGCCAGCAGCCGCGCCGCGGGCGCCAGCTCGCGCACGCGCTCGGCCGTGCCGTCGCGCGACGCGTTGTCGACCACGATCAGCTCGTCGCCGGGCGCCAGCTCGCGCAGCAGCGCGGGCAGCGACTCGGCGACGGCGCCGGCGCTGTCGTACGTGACGATCACGACCGACACTCGCGAGGCCCCCGTCATCGGCGGGCGATGCTAGTACCCTGGGACCCGCTTGGTGCAGCGCTATCCGCATCTCAAGTGCCTCGCGGTCGTACCCGCGTACAACGAGGGCGCGACGATCATCAAGGTGGTCGAGGACCTGCGCGAGCACGCGCCGGACTTCGACGTGCTGGTCGTCGACGACGGCTCGACCGACGACACGCGCCGGATCGCCGAGTCGACCGGCGTGCGCGTGCTGCGGCTGCCGTACAACCTCGGCATCGGCGGCGCGGTGCAGGCGGGCTTCGTGTTCGCGGCCGAGCACGGCTACGACCGCATGGTCCAGGTCGACGGCGACGGGCAGCACGACCCCGCGGAGATCCACAAGCTGATGGACAAGATGGGCTCGGAGGCCGCGCCCGACGTGGTCTGCGGCTCGCGCTTCCTGACGTCCGAGCACGAGTACCCGGCGCCGATCAGCCGCCGCACGGGCATCCACATCTTCGCCTTCATCCTGTCGCGCATCTCCGGCCAGCGGGTCAGCGACCCTACCTCGGGCTTCCGGCTCTACAACGCTCCGGCGATCGCGCTGTTCGCCCGCGACTATCCGCACGACTACCCCGAGGTCGAAGCGGTCCTGATGGTCCACCACCACCGGCTGCGGATGGTCGAGGTGCCGGTCCGGATGTTCTCGCGCGGCGGCGGCGTGTCCTCGATCAGCACCGGCAAGTCCGCCTACTACATGGTCAAGGTGCTGCTCGCGCTGTTCGTCGGGCTCGCCCGCAAGCGGCCCGTCCCCGAGCCCGGCGGAGCGCCGCCGGTGGCCGCGGAGCCGACCCTATGATGCAGCCGCGGATGCAGGCGCTCGCCATCCTGGCGGCGGTCGTCCTGCTGGTGATCGTGCTCGAGATGGTGCGCCGCCGGCGCCTGATGGAGCGCTATGCGCTGCTGTGGATGTTCAGCGCGCTCGTGATCCTCGCGCTCGCCGTCTGGCAGGGCGCGCTGAACCGGCTCGCGGAGCTGATGGGGATCTACTCCGCGCCGAACGCGCTGTTCTTCGTCGCCGTCGGTTTCGTCCTGCTCCTGCTGCTGCACTTCTCGGCCGCGATGTCGCGGCTGTCGGACCAGTCGAAGGTGCTCGCGCAGCGGCAGGCCATCCTCGAGCAACGGCTGCGCGAGGTCGAGGAGTCCCAGCCTGCCACCGAAGAGCGGCCCGGCGAGCGCGAGATCGCCGCTCAGCGGCGCGCGTCGACGATCGCGTAGGCCGCGAGCCGGCGCAGCCCGAGCGCGCGCACGAGCGTCTGGTAGAGCACGACGAGCAGGTAGAGCGGAAGCACGGGCCGGAAGTAGGCGGCCTGGGCGGCCGTCCACGACACGCGCACGTCGCGGAAGCCCGCCGCGCGGAAGACCCGCTCGAGCGCGACCGGGTCGGTGTGGTCGTAGAAGACGTCGAACTCGACGACGCCCGCCGAGCTCGGGATCGCGAAGTGCAGCAGCTTGAGCAGCGGGCCGAACGGCAGGATGCGGGCCGCCAGCGCGAACGTCGACCAGCGGCCGGGGACGAAGTGGATCGTGCGCCCGCCGGGCTTGATCGCGCGCGCCATGTGCGAGACGGCCGCGGGCACCCCGTCGACGTGCTCGAGCACCACGCGCGAGACGAGCAGGTCGACCTCGCCGTCGGCGAACGGCAGGCCCTGCGCGACGTCGGCGACGATCTTCTCGTCGGCGTCGGGGTTGAGGGCGAGCTCCTCCTCGGAGACGTCGACGGCCACCAGGCGCCCGCCGCGGTCGCGCGGCACCGAGTCGGCGTAGACGCACGAGCGCCCGCCGCCGAGGTCGACGAACACGCCCCGCTCCGGCAGCTCGGCAAGCGCGTCGCGGACCGCGCCCTCGAAGGAGCGCCACAGCGGCTGGTCGGATTCGACCCAGCCGCGGCGCTCGATCGCCGTGGCCGCCCGGTCGGACGCGGCGAACAGCCGCCGGAGCTGCGTCGCCGCGAACACCGCGGCCGTCGCCCTCACGCGGGTCGCGTCGCCCACAGCATCCCGATGCCGGCCGCGTCATGGAAGATCGGCGTGACGTCGAACCCGTGGCCGGCGAGCAGCTCGGTCGCGAATCCGGCCGTGTCCTCCCGCGGACAGCCCTCCGGGTGGTACTCGAGCACCAGCGCCGGCGCCGCGGCGATGCGGGGGTCGGTGAGGATCCCCCACTCGCCGCCCTCGATGTCCATCTTGACCAGGTCGGCCTCGGCGATCTCGCCGAGCACGTCGACCATCGGCACCTCGATGCTGCCCGCCGGATGGCCCTCGACGATGTGGCTGCCGGGCCCGTGCCCGGCCATGAAGCTGACGCTGCCGCCGCGTGGGCCGGCGCACGCCTCGACTAGGCGCCAGCGGTCGCCGCCACCGTTGAGCTCGATGAGCCGCCGGTGGATCGCCGCGTTGCCGGGCTCGGGCTCGTAGGCGATCACGCGGGCGCCGGGGTGGCGGGTGAGCGCGTCCAGCCCGAACATGCCGATGTTCGCGCCGAGGTCGAGCACCAGCGGCGCTGCGACGCGCTCCAGCGCGGCCGCGACCGCGGGCGGCGGCTCGTAGAGGCGCTTGACGAACAGCTCGACGAACACCCACACGTCGATCGTCCCGTGACGCATCAGCACGGGCCGCCCGCCGTCGCGGAGGTGGTACCGGCGCACGCCGGGCAGGCGAAGCATCTCGGCGGCGGCGAAGCGGGCGCGCTCGCGCACGAAGGTTGCGAGGCGGGCCGCCGAGCCCGCGTGCCGGACCGGGCCCCACCCCGCGACCGCGTCGAGCGGGCCGAGTCCCCGCGCGCGGGCGACGAGCGGCGACTCTGCGGAGCGCGGCGCGGCGGTGGCGTCCATGGGCCATCACCCTAGACACCCCCGCGGGCCGCGCCGCTAGCGTTCGGGGGCATGGAGAAGCTCGCCCAGTCGCTGCCCGGCGACGACGGCTACTTCGCGAACGCCCGCGCGGACGTCGTCGCGGAGCTCACGCGACCGCTCGGCAGCGTGCTCGACGTCGGCTGCGGCGCCGGCGCGACCGCGCACGGCCTACGCGCCGCGGGCGCGGAGCGGCTCACGGGCGTCGAACTCGTCCCGACCGCCGCTGCGACCGCCCGCGAGCACTTCGACGAGGTCGTCAACGGCGCGATCGAGGAGACGCTGCCGCGCCTCCAGGGCCCATTCGACACGATCCTCTGCCTCGACATCCTCGAGCACCTCGTCGACCCGGGCTCGGTGCTGAGCGCGCTGCGGGGCCTCTCGGCGCCGGGCGGACAGCTGAAGGTGTCGGTGCCGAACGCCCGCCACGTGTCGCTGCTCTACGACCTCGCCGTTCGCGGCACGTTCGGCTACACGACGTGGGGCCATCGCGACCACACCCACCTGCGCTGGTTCACGCGCCGCGACATCGTCGCGCTCGTCTCCGCGGCGGGCTGGGACGTCACCGGCGTGTCGCACCCGCCGCTGGTCCGCTCGCGGCAGCTCGACCGGCTGAC
>DATFQI010000294.1:0-11114 GCA_035264365.1 Solirubrobacteraceae bacterium | reverse complement strand
GTAGGGTGGAGGTCGAGGCTGGCCCTGCGGCCACGATTCTGGCCCGAGAGCGGTTCTACGCCGACATGCGCTAGCGCGACGAGGCAACGCACCCTTGAGGCAAACGGGATCGACTGTGGGGCCGGTCCCGTTTCTCAGTCGTTGACCGCGCCAGACAGCGTCGTCGTCATCAAGGAGGAGCGAAGGTCACAGGGTGACCGGCACCTGGTCGCGGGCGATAGCGTTGCGCTGTAGGAACTCCACCATCCCCCGGGCGACGGGCTCGGCGCGTTGGATGTGCAGGAGATGGCCGACACCTTCGATAGTGAGCTCCTCGACCTGTGGGAGCGAGGAGCGCAGGAAGTCGGCGACCTCCACCCATAGGGGCTCGGTCCGGGAGCCCAAGACGGACAGGACGGGCTGATCGATTGCGGCCGCCTGCTGAGCTCCGAAGTCCCACCGGGTCAGCGCGGGCAGTTCGACGCCGAAGAAGGTGTCGGCATCCTCGAGCGACTGAGTCACCGAGCCGGGGATGCGCTCTTCGAGCAGAGCGCTGCAGGCCGGCCAGTCGTGCCCGCTCACCAGGGTCATGAACATGGCCAGCGCGCGTGCGTGGTCCCCTCTCGCGTAGGCCTCGAACGCGGGGCTCGCTTGTTCGAGGAAGTGCTCGCCGCTCGGCACCGACAGCAGCGAGAGCTCCATCAGGATCAGCGTGTGCACCATCTCGGGACGGTCCAGCGCCAGCTGGGCTGCGACGGCTGCGCCGCTGGAGTGGCTGGCGATGTGCGCGCGCGGGACGCTCGGCCAGCACCTCACCCAGACCGTCCGCACCGGCACCTACTGCGCGTACGCTCCCGATCCCGGCGCATCTGCGGCCTGGCTGGTCAGTCCTTGACCGCCGAGCGCCCGATCGCCGCTCCGAGAGCTCACATCGCCGGTGGCTAGGCGACGACCTTCCGCCGCTCCTCGACGGACGGCTCGATCCCCTCGTCCGGGCGCTCGATGTGCAGGTGCGGCAGCCGCTTGTCGAGCCACGCCGGCATCCACCACATCGCCGGGCCGGCGAGGTGCATCACGGCCGGCAGCAGCAGCAGCCGGATGATGAACGCGTCGATGAAGATCGCCGAGGCGAAGCCGACGCCCATCATCGCCAGCGCCCGCTCGTTGCCGATCGCGAAGGCGCCGAAGACCGCGATCATGATGATTGCCGCGGCCGTCACGACCCGTCCGGTCATCGCGAGCCCGTGCTGCACGGCGTACTTGGCGTCCTTCGTGTGCACCCACTCCTCGTGCATGCGCGAGACCAGGAACACCTCGTAGTCCATCGAGAGGCCGAAGACGACCGCGAAGACCATGATCGGCAGGAACGACTCGATCGGGCCTGTCGCGTCGCCGAACAGGCTCGCCAGATGGCCGTCCTGGAAGATCAGCGTGACGACGCCGAACGCGCCCGCGATCGACAGGAGGTTGAACACGCCGGCCTTCAGCGGGATAAGCAGCGAGCGGAAGACGATCCCGAGCAGCAGCAGCGAGAGGCCGACGACGACGCCGATGAACAGCGGCAGCTTGTCGCGGATCGTCTGCGAGAAGTCGAGGTTCGTCGCCGTCGCCCCGCCGATCGACACGCGCGCGCCGGTCGCCTGCTCGATCGGCGGCAGCGTCTCGTCGCGGGCATCGCGCACGGTCCGGTCCGTGCGCTCCTCCTGCGGCGTGGTGGTCGGGTAGGCGATCATCGTGGCCGTGTCGCCGGCCTCGTTGACCTGCGCCGGGAGGACCTGCGCGATCCCGTCCTGCTTGCCCAGCGCGTCGCCGATCTGCGTGAGCGCCGCCTCGCCGCCCGATGGCGGGAGCTCGACGGCGAGCAGCAGCGGGGCGTTGAAGCCGGGCCCGAAGCCCTGCTTGAGCAGGTCGTAGGCCACGCGCGTGGTGTCGGACTTCTTGTAGGTGCTTGCGTCGCTCGTGGCCAGCCGCATGTGCAGTGCGGGCAGCGCGAGCGCGACGAGCACGACGAGCGCGAGGATCGCCACCGGCAGCGGCCGCCGAGCGACGAAGTGGCTCCAGCGTGCCGCGAAGCCGGTCTCGCGGTCGGCGTCACCGCCGTTCGCGGCCGGCTTGACGCGCCCGCCGATCTTGCTCAGCAGTGCCGGCATCAGCGTCAGCGCGGCGGTCATCGTGCACAGCACCGCGAGCGCGGCGGCGATCGCCGGTCCGTAGAGGAACGAGATGCCGAGCAGCATCATGCCGAGCATCGCGATCACGACCACCACGCCTGCGAACAGGACGGCGCGGCCGGACGTGTCGATCGCGATCAGCGTCGCCTCGCGCACCTCCCGCCCTGCGCCTCGCTCGAGCCGGAAGCGGTTGAGGATCAGAAGCGCGTAGTCGATGCCGACGCCGATGCCGATCATCGCGGCCAGCTGCGGCGACCAGTCGACGACGTCGAGCAGCCGGGTGCCGACGACGGCCATGATCGAGAGGCTCACCACCATCGCGAACAGCGCGTTGAGCAGCGGCAGCCCCATCGCGACCACCCCGAGCGTGAGGAACAGCACGAACGCCGCGACGAGGATGCCGAACAGCTCGCCGGCGCCGCCCTGTTCGGCCGTCGACCAGTGGATGATGTCGCCACCGAGCGCGATCTGGACGCCGCCCTTGCCGTCGAGCGCCAGCGTGTCCTCGGCCATCGTCTTGATCGCCGCGGGGTCGGCGTCGCCGCCGCCCTTGCGCAGCTGGATCTGGGCGAACGTGATCTTGCCGTCCTCGGAGACGGGCGCGCCCTTCGCGAACGGGTCGCTCACCGCGAGGACCTCGGGTGACTTCGCGATCTCCGCGCGGGCGCGCTCGATCGGCGCGCGGTTGCCGGCGTCCAGCACGCCGCCCTCCTTGACCGCGAACACGGCGGTGGCGGTGTCGCCGGCCTGCGCCGGGAACTTCTCCTTGAGGAGGTCGTAGGCTCGCTGGGACTGGGTGCCCGGCAGCTGGAAGTTGTTGACGAACTCGCCCGCGGCGGTCGCCCACAGCGCGGCGAAGACGAAGAAGGCGGCGACCCAGACACCGATGACGGTGCGGCGTCGGTCGTGGCACCAGGCGGCAAGTGAGCGCATGAGCCCGACGCTACCGGCGGCCAGCCGCCGTTCGCGACCGTGGTGCCCGTACCTTCACATGGGGGGTTGCCCCCAGTGCTTTCACTGATACCGCTCGGCGCGGGTCACCCCGCCGCCACGACGGCGGTGTAGGCGAGCACGAAGCCGACCGCCGCCAGCAGCGCGACGATCGCGTCTTGGGGGAGGCGCTCCGCGAGGCACGCGGGGTGGACCGCCCCGCCGTCCGCCTCGAGGCGCGCGCCGGCGATCGGAGCGGAGCAGATCAGGCACGGGCTCATCGCTTCGGGGGGTCCGCCGGCCGGCGGCGCAGCAGGTCCGAGCTCGCACGGCCGGTGACGGGATGGCGCAGCGGCTTCAGGCGGATGGTGGGGGAGGTCTGGCGGGAGGTCATCTCGGGACTCCGGGATGTCGGTGACGAGGCGAAGAGCAAGGTCCCAGTCCCCGGCCGCGACGGCGACCGGGGTCGCCGCCAGGTGATGGCGGCAAACCGAACCCGCAATCGGCGGCAGGCACCGGTTGACTTATTTGTTTGTACGGCAGACAATGAAGTCGTGCCCCAGACCTCCGATCCGGCGCCGGCGGCCTATCCGCGCGCGACCCGCGCGGCCGGGCGCCATACCCGGAGCGCGCTCCTGGACGCCGCGACGCGGCTGTGCGCCGGCCGGGGACTGTCAGGGGTGTCCGCCGCCGAGATCGCGCGCGAGGCCGGCGTGTTCCCGAGCCAGGTGACGTACTACTTCGGCAACAAGGAGGCGCTCCTCGTGGAGGCGGCGTGCCGTGCCGTGCTGCACGCCGCGACGCAGATCGAGCGCGCCGGGGCGTCCGCGCGCAGCCCGCGAAGCTACGTGCGCGCGGTCGTCGACACGGCGCTCGAGGATCCGGCGCTGCTCAGCTTCGTCGAGGCGACGGTGCTCGCCCGGCGCCGCCCGGACCTCGCGCCGGGCGTGCGCGAGACGTTCGCCCGCCTCCACACCGAGGCGGAGCGGGCAATCGTCGAGAACCTCGCCTCCCGTGGCTGGGAGATCCGCTCCGAACCCGCCGCGGAGGCCCATGGCTTCTGGGCGACGATCCTCGGCGTCGTGCTCGAGCGCAGCGCCCAGGACGAGGAGATCAGCGCGCGCAGCGCGGAGGCCGCCGTCGCGCTCGTGCTCAACCTCTACACCGAGCCGGACCGGCAGGCGCGCGATGCCGACGCATGAGCGCATCGTCCTGGCGGGTCGCTCGGGCCTGCTGAGGGCGGCCCACGCGAGTGTGCTCCGCGACGCCGGCTTCGATGTGGTCGCCGAAGCGGGGGACGGCGGCGCGCTGCTGCGCAAGGTGCGGGCGCACCGCCCGGACGTCGCGATCGTCGACGACCGGCGCGGCGGTGCTCGCGACGACGGGCTCGCCGAGGCAGTGCGGCTCGTCCGCGACGAACGGGATGGCGTCGCCGTGCTGCTCCTCGGCCACGACGTCGACGCGGCGATGGCGCACGCGCTGATGCACGCCGGGGCCGAGGGCACGGGATACCTGCTCGAGCGACGCGTCGCCGACGTCGGGCGTTACGCGCGGGCGATCCGCGAGGTGGCGTCGGGTGGCTCGGTCGTCGAGCCCGAGCTGATCGCCCACATCATCGGCCCCCAGCGCAGCGACGACGGGCTCGAGGCGCTCGGCGACCGCGACCGGGAGGTGCTCTCCCGGCTCGCCGCCGGGGCGACCAACCGGGCCATCGCCCAGCGGATGTACCTCTCCGAGCGCGCGATCGAGCGGCACGTGACGGCGATCTTCCACGCGCTCGGCATCGCGCCGTGCCGCCGGAACCACCGCCGCGTGCTTGCGGCGCTGACGTATCTCCGGACCACCTGACGGCACGCTGGGCGGCGCCGCTTTCGTCGTCGATCGATTCAACCGTTCCATCGCTCTGGCACCAGCACGACGAGGAACCCCTCCGGATCCTGGGCGGTGACGCCGTGCGCGGCCCAATACGGGTTGGCGGGAGCCACCGGAACCGCACCCAGTCGCCGCACCGCCGACTCCACCGCGGCCTGGCTGCCCCAGATAGAACACCAGCAGCGTCTCGGGGTGCGGCGCCGGAGCGCCGTGCGCGCCGCCGGAGAGGTCACCACGTCGGCGAGCTGGTCCGTGTGCCGAGCCACGCGCAACTGCATGGCGATCGGCGATCGGACAGGCGAGCCGTCGCTGAGGTCCTTGTCGAGCCAGACGCGGTCACGAAGCTCGATGCCGTCCACCCGCAGATGCGACGCGTAGCCGTTCGCCTCGGTGAAGGCGTCGCGCTCGATCGAGCGCATGCGGAATCCGCACTGCTGATAGAAGCGAAGGTTGCCGGTGTCCGCAGCGGCGGTTGCGACGCGCAGCGAGCTACGTCCGGACCCTGCGGCGGAGCGCGCCGCCGCCTCGACCAGCGCACGGCCGATGCCGCGGTGCTGGTGGGAGGGCAGGACCGCCATGTTCTTGATCTCGGCCTCTGCCGGATCCGTCGTGTCCTGGAGCTGGAGATGGCCGGCGATGTCGTCCCCGTCCAGCGCAACGAGCACCGTCCCGGCCTCGATGTATCCGTCCAGCTCGGACGCCGAGTCCTCGGCCAGCTCGAAGAGCGATCGCAACTCGGCCCTCGGACCGCCGTAGCACTCGACGCGAACCGCCATCTCGGCAGTGTGGCCGATGAACGGCAGCGCGGAGAGGAGTCGACGCAGCATCGTCCGACTCCTGTCGCGCGAGGTCCCTCCGCGTTACGGGCGGCGTGTAACGCCGACGCTTCGCGTACGACACACGGACATGGCCGGCACGGAAGAGCTGTATGACCGGATGGTGGCCGGGCTGGTCGCCTCGTGGGAGCGTTACGCCGAAGGGTCGCGCGGCGCGTCGATCCAGAACGCATGTGGCGCCGAGGTCGCGATCTTCCCCGAGGGGCCGGAGCGCTGCGTCTACAACAACGCCGTGCTCGAGCGCGGTGCCGATCCGGCGCGTATCGCAACGGCCGTGAGCGCGCTCGAGGAGTGGTATCCCGGTGCCGGGATCGATCGTTACGCGGTCTGGGCCCACGAGCACGATCGGCCGGCGATCGCCGAGCTCACGGGCCGCGGTTACCGACTCGACACGTCGACGCGCGCGATGGCGATGCGACTTGACGGCATCCGGGTTCCGCGACCGCGGCTCGAGCTCGCAGCGCCGGACTGGAACGAGTACCTGCGGCTGCTCGGGGTCGCCGAAGGGCTGCTCGCCGGCGTCGATCCGGGCGCCTTCCACGTGGTGGTCGCCCGTCTCGACGGCGAGAGCGTCGCCACGGCGATGGCGTACGACCACGAGGGCGACTGTGGCATCTACAACGTCTTGACCCTCCCGCGTACGCGCCGGCGGGGCATAGCCACCGCCGTCACGGCGCTGCTCGTCCACGAGGCGCGCGACCGCGGCTGCGCGACGGCGAGCTTGCAGGCCACCGCGATCGCCGAGCGCGTCTACGCGGCCGTTGGATTCCGGGACCTAGGCCGGTTCCTGGAGTTCGTCAGGTGAGTGATCTGCTTCGCGTCGCGTACGGCGTTACACGAGCCCGAGCCGCTCGGCGAGCCAGTCGGCCTGCCGGGCGCGCTCGGCGTGATAGGCGTCCGCGCCGCCGGCCGCGTCGGCGATGCGGGCGGCGACGAAGCCGAGCAGGGCAGGCCCCTCGGGGATCGAGGGCTCGATGACCTCCTCCCAGCGCTCGATGCCGTTCTCGCGCGCGATCTCGTGCGCGCGGTCGGCGCAGTAGCGGGTGTAGCCGGAGCGGAAGGCATCGTCCCAGGCGTCGATGCGCCGCAGCAGTCGTCCGCGCGGAGCGACGACCTTGGTCTTGTGCTCGACGACGTGGCCGTCTAGCTCGATCTCGTAGAGCACACGGCCGGCCCAGTAAGGGAGATCGCCCAGGCGGCACGCGTGGATGCCCGCCCGGCACGGGTCCGGCTCGGCCTCGACCCACTCCCCGGGGCCGCGGTCGGGCAGCGGCCAGGCGAAGCGGGTGAACACGCCGGTGCCGTCGGTGCGCAGGAACTTGTACGCGTTCACGTGCGCTTCCACTCCCGGAAGGCGCTGAGCAGCTTGTCGCGGGTCTCGGGCGGGACCTCGTCCTCGGTGATCCGGCCCACGGTGGAGATGGTGGTGCGCATCTGGTTGAGGTACCAGTCGCATCCGTCGCAGAAGTTGATGTGTTGCTCGAAGAGGGAGGTCTCGTCCGGCTCGAGCGTCTGGTCGAGGTAATCGTTGACGAGCTCGACCACCTCCTGGCAGCTGATGTGCTCGTGGTCAGCCATCGAGGTGCCTCTCGAGCGCGGATCGTACCTTCGAGCGGGCGCGGTGCAGGAGCACGCGCTGGTTGCCCTCGGAGACCTCGAGCGCTTCGCAGACCTCCTCCGGGTCGCAGCCCTGGATGTCGCGCATCGTGATCACGATGCGCTGAGGCGGTGGAAGCTCGTGGATGGCGGCGAGCACGACGTCGAGCGTCTCCCTCTCGGCGAGGGCCTCGTCGGGGAGCCGCTGCCAGTTGCCGGGATAGGCCCGCCAATGGCCGGAGAAGGGATCGTCGGCGCTCCGGAAGCGCTCGGGCTCGACGGCCGGCTCATCGCCCTGGGGCGCCAGCGACGCGAAGGGGACGGAGCGGGCCTCGCGCACGCCGCGCGTCTTGGCGGTGTTGACGAGGATCCGCAGGATCCAGGTTCGCAGCGACGAGCGGCCCTCGAAGCGGTCGATGCCCTTGAGCACACCGAGCCAGGCGTCTTGGACGACCTCCTCGGCGACCGCTCGCGTCTTCACGTAGTGCCGCGCAACGGCGAGCATCGTGGGGTAGTGGCGTTCGACGAGCGCCTCGAAGGCGCGCTCGTCGCCCGCGCGCAGGCGCGCGAGGAGCTCGGTCTCCTCTGCGGCCGTCCGGTCCTGAAGTCCGGCCTCGGTCACTGGCCGACCCTAACCGCGCGGTGCCGGGCGAGTCCAGGGCCGTAACGATTCGGGGCCGGGTCGGACTGCCGACCCATGACCCCCTCGCTCGCCAACCTGCTCCTCGTCATGGCCGTCGCGTTCGCCGCGCCGCTCGCCCTCGGCTTTTTCCCGCGCGTGCAGCTGCCCTCGGTGGTGCTCGAGATCGTCGCCGGGATCGTCATCGGCCCGTCGGTCCTCGGCTGGGCCGAGGTCGACCAGGCCGTCCAGGTCGTCGCGCTCATCGGGCTCGCGTTCGTGCTGTTCCTGGCGGGGCTGGAGATCGAGTTCGAGAAGCTCCGCGGGCCGCTGCTGCGGCTGACCGCCGCGGGCTTCGCGCTGTCGTTCGCGATCGCGCTCGCCGTGTCTCTGCTGCTGAGCGCGGGCGGCCTCGTGGACACGCCGCTGCTGGTCGCGATCATCCTGTGCTCGACCTCGCTGGGCGTATTGGTACCGGTGCTCAAGGACGCCGGCGAGATCGCCTCGAGCTTCGGCCAGTTGATCATCGCCGCCGCGACGATCGCCGACGTCGGCGCGATCATCCTGCTGTCCCTGTTCTTCTCCGGCGAGGGCGGCACCGGCTCGACGCTGCTGCTGCTCGGATCGCTGTTCGCGCTCGCCGCCGTCGTGCTGGGCGTGGTGCGCGGGGCGGAGCAGTCGATGCGCATCCGCGCCGACCTGCTGCGGCTGCAGGACACGACCGCGCAGATCCGCGTACGCGCCGCGCTCGTGCTGTTCGTCGGCTTCGCCGCCGTCGCCGACGTGCTCGGGCTCGAGGTCATCCTCGGCGCGTTCGTCGCCGGCGCGATCGTCTCGCTCGCCGACCGCGACCAGGCCATGACCCACCCGGACTTCCGGCGCAAGCTGGAGGCGATCGGCTTCGGCTTCTTCATCCCGGTCTTCTTCGTCTCCAGCGGTGTGCGCTTCGACCTCGACGCGCTCACGAGCTCGACCTCGAGCGTCGTCATGGTCCCCGTCTTCCTCGCCGCCCTGGTGGTGGCGCGCGGAGTTCCGGCCGCGCTCTACCGCCACCGCCTCGGGCAGCGGAAGTCGGCGATCGCCGGGCTCATGCAGGCCACCTCACTGCCGTTCATCGTCGCGGCGACGGCGATCGGGCAAGAGCTGGGGCTCATCGACGCGGCGGGCAGCGCGGCGCTGATCGGTGCCGGCCTGCTGTCGGTCCTGTGCTTCCCGCTCGCCGGGCTGATCCTGCTGCGCCGCGACGGCGCCGGCCGCGAGCCCGATGTCGCGCCCGCCCCGACGCTCGCGATGTAACGCCACGCCGGACCCGAGGACAACCCCCCCACCCCCATCGAGGAGCCCCTGATGTCGCAGACCGTCTCATCCCCTGACACCCGCCGCGAGGGCCTCCCGGGCCTGAAGGGCAAGAACGTCCTGGTCACGGGCGGCAGCTCGGGGATCGGCCAGGCGATCGCCGTGCGCTTCGCCGAGCACGGCGCCAACGTCGCCATCAACTACCTCCGCCGGCCCGAAGAGGCGCGCGAGACCGAGGAGCAGGTCCACACGTGCGTGCACAAGGTTCGCCAGGAGGGCGTCCAGGACGTGCTCGTCGGCGGCGACGTCTCGAACGAGGACGACGTCGTGCGCATGGTCGGCGAGGCGGCCGATGCTCTCGGCGGCATCGACGTGCTGGTCAATAACGCCGGCATCCAGATCTCGCGCCCGAGCGCCGAGCTCTCCAGTGCGGACTTCGACCGCGTGATCGCGGTCAATCTGCGCGGCTCGTTCCTGTGCGCACGCGAGGCGATCCGCCACTTCCTCGCCGACGACGAGGGCGGCTCGATCGTGAACGTCTCGAGCGTCCACCAGCTGATCCCGAAGCCCGGCTACCTCGGCTACTCGGCCAGCAAGGGCGGCATGCAGAACCTCACGCGCACGCTCGCGCTCGAGTACGCCGCGCGGGGCATCCGCGTCAACGGCATCGGCCCGGGCGCGACGGTCACGCCGATCAACCGCGCCTGGATCGACGACCCGGTCAAGCGCGCGCAGGTCGAGGAGCACATCCCGATGCGCCGAGCCGGAGACGCCGACGAGATGGCCGGCGTGACCTGCTTCCTGGCCAGTGAGCTGGCCGCCTACATCACGGGCCAGACCATCTTCGTCGACGGCGGCCTGACCTTGTTCCCGAGCTTCGCCACGCCATGGTCGTCCGAGTAGACCCCATGGAGGAACGCCGGCTCGACGCGCTCTCGCTCGTCCGCGAGGGGCGGCTATACGACCTCGGGCGCGTGCTGGACGAGCGTGCGCCCGTGTTCCCCGGCCGCCACTTCCGGCAGCTGCTCGTGCCGAACGCGATGCCGGTCGGATCGCTGAACTGGGTGGCCGACATTGTGTCGACCACGACCCAGGTCGGCACGCACCTGGACGCGCTGTGCCACCTCTCCGAGAACGGGCGGATCCACGGCGGCCACGCCGTCGCCGACGTGGCGAGCCCGTCGGGGTTCACCGAGCACGGGATCGAGACCGTCCCCCAGATCGTCACGCGGGGCTGGCTCGTCGACGCGAGCGGACTCGGGCCGGGCGAGGTGATCGGCCTCGAGCATGTGGCCGCGATCGACCCCGAGCCCGGCGACGCCGTGCTCTTCCACACCGGCTGGGGCGCGCACTGGGACGACCCCGACCGCTACCTCTCGGGCGAGCCGGGCCCGGGCTGTACGGTCGCGCACTGGCTCGCAGAGCGTGGCGTCGCCCTCACCGGCTGCGACACCTGGAGCTACGGCCCGGTGCCGGCGGAGCACCGCGAGCGGCCGTTCGAGGTACCGCAGATCCTCAACGTGCGCCACGGCGTGTTCATCGTCGAGAACCTCGACCTGTCCGCGCTCGCCGCGGACGGGGTGCGCGAGTTCTGCCTGATCCTCACCCATCCCAAGCTGCGCGGCGCCACCGGCGCCTGGACCTCGCCCATCGCCCTCACCTGAGGAGTCATCGTGGAGCACTACGACGTGATCATCATCGGCACCGGCGCGGGCGGCGGCACGCTCGCGCACCGGCTCGCGCCCTCGGGCAAGCGGATCCTGCTGCTCGAGCGCGGCGGCTACCTGCCGCGCGAGCCCGAGAACTGGGACAGCC
>DATFQI010000293.1:0-25050 GCA_035264365.1 Solirubrobacteraceae bacterium | reverse complement strand
CGTCGTGCAGGTTGCGGCCGATCTTGCGGCGCTCCTCGTCCGCGATCGACACGAGGCGGGCGCGCGAGGCGGCGACCTCGCGCTCGCGGGCGCGCAGCGCGGCCTCGTGGCGGCGGCGCTCGATCTCGGCGCCGGCGCGCGGCGAAGATGCGCAGCACCGCGACCTCCTCCTCGCCCGCGACGAGCGGGTGCGCGGCCATCACGCCGAGGTAGCCGAGCCGGGCGCCGTCGCTGCCGCGCACGACGATCGCGAGGTAGCCGTCGAGCCCGTGGCGGGCGACGAAGCCGTCGCGCGGGAACGCCTCCTGGGTGCCGCTCGGGATCGTGACGACGTCGCTGTCGCCGGCCAGCTCGCACGGGGTGCCCCGGAGCGGGAAGCGCTGCCCCTCGGCCAGCTCGACCCCGTCGCGGCCGTGCGCGGCGAGCACGATCGCCTCGTCCCAGCCGCCCGGCTCGACCTCGGCGGCGAACGCGATCTCGGCGTCCAGCGCCTCGGCCACGTGGCGCACGAGCGAGCGCAGGAACGCGGTGCCGACGGACGCGGCGGTGCCGGCCGCGATCGTGCGCAGCAGGTCTGGCCCGGCAGGGCGGGAGGTGACGGCGGGAAGCGAGGACACGGCGGGGAGAGGAGCCATCGTAGAGGCGAATCTCCCCGCCGGAGCGGATCACGCTCGCAGGTCGCGCCTTCTCCGGTTGAGCTCGTCGAGGACGTCCTCGACGTCGATCCCGCCCGCCCGGGCGATCTCGGCCGGCGTGGGCGTGCGCCCGAGCCGGCGGCGCAGGACCGGCACGCCGCGCGCGAGCACGAGCGCCGCCGCGGGCCTGCGGGCCGCCTCGTGCGTGTGCATGTCGCGTGCCATCTGGCGGATCGCCGCGGCCACGAGCGAGTCGCGCGCCGGGATGTCCAGCGGCGTTCGATCGTGGAGCTGTTCCTGGAGCATGTGGCCGGACCTCCCGTGGTGGACGACGACGTCGCCGGCGGGGGTTGGGCCGGTGCGGAGGTTCCTCTACCCGAGCAGGTCCTCGACCACACCCATGAGCGGCCTGCGGGTGTTTCGTGCCTGACGCCTGAGACGCTCGAACGCCTCGTCGGCGGAGATGCCATGGCGCTCCATCAGCACGCCCTTCGCGCGCTCGATCATGGCCCGGCGGTCGAACGCGCCGAGCAGCGCGCGGAACTGCCGGAAGCGCTCGACCGCGATGTCGATCCCGCCGGCCAGCTCGGTCGGATCGGTCGAGTCGAGGTGCGCGAACACGCCGTGCCGCGCCGCCGCCGAGAGGAAGTCGCGGCTCGGGCTCCCGGCGAGCAGGCACACCGGGCAGGTCGCCTCGTCGACGATCTCGCGGATCAGCTCGAGCGCGTGCTCCTTGTCCTCGTGCAGCGCGACGATCGCCAGGTCGGGCGAGTGCTCGTGCGTGGCCCGCGCCGTCTCGCCCGGCACGACCTCGAGCGCGATCACCTCGTGCCCGATCTGCTCGAGCGCGTCGCCGACCGGCTCAAGGGCTGCCCGGCTCTCGTCGGCGACGAGCACCCGCAGCCTTTCATTGCCCGCTCCGCCCACCGCCGCCTCAGCGCACGCCAGGGAGCCGCTTGAGGATCCGCAGCGAGAGCGTCATGACGCGGCCCCAGAGGCCGTAGGGCATGCCGCGCGGCGGGGCGATCGGCAGCAGCCGCTGGACCGCCACCGTCTGCGCCTCCGTGTACTTGAGGATCCCGTCGGCGCCGTGGCGGCGGCCGAGCCCGGACGCCTTCATGCCGCCCATCGGCGCGTCGACCGAGGCCCATGCGGCCGCGTAGCCCTCGTTGACGTTGACCGTGCCGGCGCGCAGCCGCGTCGCGAGCGCGCGCCCGCGGCCGGTGTCGCGCGTCCAGACGGAGAAGTTCAGCCCGTACTCGGAATCGTTGGCGCGCGCGACGACCTCGTCGTCGCTGGCGAAGCGCGAGACGGCCGCGACCGGCCCGAACGTCTCGTCGCGGAAGAGGGTCATGCCCTCGCGGGTGCGCTCGAGCAACGTGGGCTCGAAGAAGTACGGCCCGAGGTCCGGGCGCGCCTTCCCGCCCGCGAGCACTGTCGCGCCCTTCGCGACCGCGTCCTCGACGTGCCCGGTCACGGTGTCGAGCTGCGCGCGCGAGATCAGCGAGCCCATCGAGGCGCCGAAGTCGAGCGCCGGCGACAGCTTCATCGCTCGCACGCGCTCGGTCAGGCGGCGCGTGAACTCGTCCGCCACCGCCTCGTGCACGAACAGCCGCTCGATCGAGATGCAGAGCTGGCCGGCGTTGGAGAACAGCGCCCGCTCGGCGCCCTCGACCGCGCGGCCGAGATCGGCATCGTCGAGCACGATCATCGCGTTCTTGCCGCCGAGCTCCATCGAGGCGCCGATCAGGTTGCGGCCCGCCCGCTCGGCCACGGTGCGACCGGTCGCGGTGCTGCCGGTGAACATCACGTAGTCCGAGCCATCGATCAGCGCCGGGCCGAGCTCGGAGCCGGAGCCGGTGACGACCTGCACGAGGCCCTGTGGGAGCCCGGCCTCCTCGAGCAGCGCGAAGCCCCAGAGCGCCGTGAACGGCGTCTGGCTGTCGGGCTTGATCACGACCGCGTTGCCGGCCGCCAGCGCGGGGACGGCGTCCGAGACGCTGAGCGTCAGCGGGTAGTTCCACGGCGCGATGATGCCCACCACGCCGAGCGGATGGTGGTGCTCGTAGGCGGCGGTCAGCAGCGGCAGCGCGCCGCGGCGGCGGCGCGTGGCGAGGTGCGTCTCGGCCGTGTTGGCGTAGTAGCGCGCCACGATCGCGACGTCGAGGACCTCCTCGAGCGCGTGCCGGCGCGCCTTGCCGGCCTCGACCTGGATCAGGTCGAGGGCCTCGTCCTGGCGGGCGAGCACGAGGTCGTGGAAGCGGCGCAGCACCGCGCGGCGCTCGGAGAACGGCGTCCGCGCCCACGCCTCCTGGACGATCCGCGCCCGCGCGATCGCGGCGGTCACGTCCTCGGGCGAGCACTTCGGCACGCACCCGAGCAGCCCGCCGCTGAACGGCTGCTCGACCTCCATGTGCTCACGCGGACCCTCCGTCCGCACCCGCGCGGCGAGCGCCTCGAGCTGCGCGGAGGAGACGCGATCGGACGGGATCCTCGTGGCGGTGGGCCCGCTGCCGGGAGTGGTCGGAACCTCGGTCGTGCTCATGGTCAGGATCCTTCCACGTCGGACCTTGACGCAACCCCGGCCGTCCGGGGAGCATCCGCCGCCTCCCTACATGCCGTTCACCCGCCGCACCCTCCTCGCCCGGGCCGCCCAGGCGTCAGGCGCCGCCGTCGCCGCCTCCGCCCTCCCCGGAACGGGGGGTCTCGCCCGCGCGGGCGCGCCGGCGGTCGAGGTCGCCCCGTGGCCCGCGCTGCAGCTGCCCGACCCGCCGCTGCGCGCGGCGGACTACCTCGGCGTCGCCGACGAGGCCGTGCGCCGGCTGGACCGCACGTGGGTGCCAGAGGAGCGCGCCTACAGCGCCGGCGGCGGCGGGATCGACTCGATCTACAACGGGGCGATGCTGACGATCCACGCGACCGCGGCCGAGCGCGGCTACGACGGGCCGTCGCGCAACGACGAGCGGGCCCGGCTGCTGGCCGCGCGGCTGCTCGAGTCGCCGCCCTACTTCGACGGCGCCACGCTGCCGCACCCCGACAAGATGTTCCACACGCCGGGCTGGGTCGGGAACATCGACAAGCTCGACAGCCCGATGGACAAGGCCTACGACCCGAAGGTCGCCGAGGGCCTGTTCGCGGCGTGGCGGGCGCGCGCCGTGCTCGGGCTCGGGCCGGAGCTCGAGGGGCGGATCGCGGCGGTCGTCGACGCCGTCGCCCGCGGGCCGTTCTTCCGCTACCCGTACGTGCGGCTGAACCAGATCAACTGGAACGCCGAGCTGTACGCGTACGCCGCGGCGCTCACCGGGAACCCGGAGCTGCTGCAGGCCGACTACCGCCGCCACGTCCGGCGCTTCGTCGCCGGCGCGCGGCGGCCGCTGGAGCACGGCTGGGCACGCAACCTGTCGCCGAGCTACCGCTTCCAGTACCAGGTCACCTACGCCGGCTCGCAGAAGAACCTCGACTCGGCGGAGTACGCGAACATCACGCTGCACTTCATCGTCTGGTACGAGCAGGCGCTGCGCGCCGGGATGCGCCCGTTGCCGGCGGCCGACATGCGCGTGCTGCGCGCGTGGGCGGCGCGCGTCCAGTTCGGCTACTGGATGCACAACGGCATGCTCAGCTGGGACAGCGGGCTGGGCTTCGCGCGCTGGATGAAGGCCAAGACGTGGGCCTACGCGCAGCAGGGGCTGCTGGCGCTCGCGAACTCGCCGCGCTTCTGGCTGCATCCGCGCCAGGGCGCCTGGGCCAAGTACGTCTTCGACCGCGCGCTGTGGCAGTTCGCGGTCCGCTGCGAGCCGCTCGAGCCGCGGCACCTGCCCTCCACGCACCTCTACGACGTCGGCGAGTCGTACCAGGGCGTCGGCAGCCGCCGGGCCTACGTCGCGCGGATGGGCGCGAACGCGATGCGCGCGCTCACCCTCGGCCTCGCCGACATGGACGCCGAGGCGCCGCCGTCCTTCTACTCGTTCGACGCCGACATCGGGCGCCTGAGCGTCAGCACGCGCCGCTACTCCGCGGCGATCCTGGCCGACAACTACGGCGCGGTCCCCTACGGCGGGATCGACCTCGCGCGGCTGTTCGACCCGGCCGGCGTACCGGTCGGCGGCGTCGGCGGCCGTCCGCCGGCAGCGTTCGGCGTGGTGCTGCGGCGCCCCGGCCGCCGCCGCGTGCTCGCGACTCAGGGCGCGCAGCGCGACGCCCGAGTGCACCTGGTCCGCTCGCCGCACGGCCGGGTGACGCGGACGCGGCGGCTGCCCGCGAGCCCGGACGCGGGTCCTTTCGGCGCGCTCGAGGCGGTCGGGCGCGTGGCCGGCGGCGGCAGCGAGGTGACCGTGCGGCATCGCTTCACCGCCGCGTTCATCGAGAGCACCTGGACCGTCGCGCGCGGCCGCCGGCGGCTGCTGGCCGAGGCGCTGTTCCCGAGCTGGGGCGGCACGGCCGCGAGCGTCACCGCGGTGCTCGCCGACGGGAGTCGCCTCGTGCTGCCGGCGGCCGGCGCCGTGCAGGCCTCCGCGGTGCGCTACTTCCACCTCGCCGGGCCGCGCGGCGGCTACGTGCTCGTTCTGGCCGGCGGCGGCCGCGCGGCCGCGCGGCGGGTCGCGCGCCAGCCGTCCGCGCCGCGGCCGGGCCCGACGCTGGCGGTGGCGATGCCCGGGCGCGAGCTGCGCGCGCGGATCGCGCCGGCCGCCACCGCCGAGCGCGCCGCAGAGGTGGCGCGGCGGCTCGGCGCTTGAGCCGCGTCGAGGGTTCGGGAACTGCGGCTGGGTGGGGGTGTGAGGATGCGCGCCCGCGGCGTCGGTTGCAGCCGTTCCGCACAGCGGCGCACAGCTGGAGATCGACTGTACGGAAGGTTCCGGCTACCCGTACTTTCCGTACAGTCGATTTTCGGGCGCCGCGTACTGGACGGAACGTCACCGCGGCCGGCCTCTCCACCCCCTTACCCAGCCGCCGTTGATGTTCGCCCGTCTCGCCGCGCGGCCTAGTGGCGCAGGTCCTGCGAGACGAGCCGGGAGAGCGCGTCGCGCGCCTCGGCCTGCATCGCCTCGAAGCGAAGCGCGTACACGTGGTAGGCCTGCTCGCGCAGAACGCGCGCGCGGCCGCGCACGGCGGGGAGGTCGAAGACGACGAGCTCGTCGGGCGCGAGCGGGCGGTCGCTGGCCACCGCCATCCCGCCCTCGCCGAGGTCGATCGTCTCGCAGTGGATCGCTCGGCCCCTCTGCCGGCGCAGGGTGCAGGGGACGACCATCGCCTCGCGCGTGACCTGCCGGCGGTCGTCCGTCATGTCGATGATGGTCCCGCGGGCGCGCCGCTCCCGCAACGTCCGGGCGCTGACGCTCCGGGCCTCACATCGTCGCGATGACCTGGACCTGGCCCGGGAAGGTGACCATCAGCGTCGGGCACGGCACCGGCGCGCCGTCGGTGACCCCGGGCACGGACGGGTTGCCGAGCATGACCGGCTTGCCCATGACCATGACCTTCGTCGAGACGGACGCCCCCGGGACGGGCAGCACCGTCGAGGTCGTGCAGGGCTTGGAGGCCGGCGAGGGCGGCACCGGGCACGTCGTCGGATTGCCTGCGATGTCGCCCGCGCAGATCGCGGGCGCCCCACCGATCAGGACCTTGGTCTGCTTGGGGATCACGACCACCGGACCGGCGTGACAGCAGGTGATCACGGCGGAGGCGTTCACGATCGGCGGCATGGCGCGATGATCCCCGCCGCCGACCTCCCGGGTCAAGCGCCCGGGGCGAGAAGTTGCTCTGGAGGCCCCTTCGGGCATCGTTCGGTCCATGACCACGGACGGGGTCGTCCCAGCCGCGCTCGCCGATCTCGCGGCGGCGCTGCGCGCGGCCGAGCTCACGCTCGCCGTGCCCGGCCGCGACGCCGCGGACGCGGCGCGTCGCGAGCTCGTGGATCAGATCGAGGACTACCTGCTCCCGCGGATCGCGCGGATGGAGGCGCCGCTGCTCATGGTGGTGGGCGGCTCGACCGGGGCCGGCAAGTCGACGCTGGTCAACAGCCTCGTCGGCGAAGACGTGAGCCCGGCGGGCGTGCTGCGACCCACGACCCGCGCTCCCGTGCTCGTGTGCCACCCCGACGACGTGCCGTGGTTCGAGGACGACCGGGTCCTGCCCGGCATGAGCCGCACGCGCGGCGTATCCACGACGCCGGGCTCGCTGCAGCTCGTGCCCACCACCGCGCTCCCCGCCGGCCTCGCCCTGCTCGACTCCCCCGACATCGACTCCGTGGTCGAGGCCAACCGCACGCTGTCGCGCCAGCTGCTCTCGGCCGCTGACGCCTGGCTGTTCGTGACCACCGCGGCGCGCTACGCGGACGCGGTCCCGTGGGACCTGCTGCAGACCGCCCGCGAACGCGGCACCGCGCTCTCGCTGGTGCTCGACCGGGTGCCGCCCGAGGGGATCGAGGAGGTCGTCGCCCACCTGCGCGCGATGCTCGCCGACCGCGGCCTGCGCGACGCGGAGCTGCTCGTCGTCGAGGAGACGGCGCTCGAGGGCGGACGGCTCCCGCGCGATGCGCTCGCGCCCGTCCGCGCCTGGCTCGACGGGCTCGCCGCCGACGGGCAGGCGCGCGCGGAGCTCGTGCGCCGCACGCTGACAGGTGCGCTGGACAGCCTGCCCGGCCGCACCGGGGTCGTCGTCGCGGCGCTCGCCGAGCAGGCGGAGGCCGAGGCGGCGCTGCGCGAGGACGTGCAGCGCGCCTATGCGAACGGGCTCGAGGACATCAGCGAGGCGGTCCGCAGCGGCGCGCTGCTGCGCGGCGAGGTGCTCGCGCGCTGGCACGACGTGATCGGCACCGGCGACCTGATGCGTGCGCTCGAGTCGCGGCTCGGGCGGCTGCGCGACCGCGTGCGCTCGTTCCTCACGGGTGCCCCGGCAGCCGAGCAGGAGCTGCGGACCGCCGTCGAGTCCAGCGTCGACGCCGTCGTCTACGCGGCGGCGGATCGCGCGGCCGAGCGGGCCGCGGCGGCGTGGCGCGCACGGCCGGCCGGACGCGCGCTGCTGGAGGACGCGCCGCGGCTGGACGCCGCCTCGCCCGACCTGCTCGAGCGGACCCGCGCGGAGGTTCGCGCGTGGCAGGGCGGGGTGTTCGAGCTCGTCAGCCAGGAGGCAGCCGGGAAGCGCTCGGCGGCGCGCATCGCCTCGCTGGGGGTCAACGGCGCGGGCCTCGTCGTCATGCTCGCGGTGTTCGCCCACACGGGCGGGCTGACCGGCGCGGAGGTCGCGATCGCGGGCGGCACCTCGGCGGCCGGCCAGCGTGTACTGGAGGCGCTGCTGGGCGACCAGGCGGTCCGCACCCTCGCCGAGAAGGCGCGCGAGGACCTGCTGCGGCGCGCCGACGTGCTGCTGGACTCGGAGGCGCGGCGCTACGAGGCGCTGCTGGCGCGCGCCGCTCCGGGCCAGGCGAGCACGGACCGGCTGCGGGCCGTCGTCGACGAGCTCGAGCGGGCCCGGTGAGCGGTGTCCTCGAGTCGCGGCTGGCCGCGCTGGCCGAGGCTGCGGAGCTGGCGGAGGGCCGCCTCGACGCCGCGCTGACCGAGCCGGCACGCGCGGTCGTGCGCAGGGCCGGCGAGCGGCTCGGGCACGGCCTCGGGGCGACCGTGGTGGCGCTCGCCGGCCCCACCGGCGCCGGCAAGTCCTCGCTGTTCAACGCGCTCGCCGGGCAGCCGCTCGTACGCGAAGGCGTCACGCGGCCGACCACGTCGGCGGCCACGGCCGCGATCTGGAGCCTTCCCGACCCGGACGACACGCGCCTGCTCGACTGGCTCGAGGTGCCGTCGCGGCACACGCTCGACGGCGGCGGGCCGGCCGGCCTCGTCCTGCTCGACCTGCCCGACTTCGACTCCGTCGAGAGCGCGCACCGGCTCGAGGTCGACCGGCTCGTGCGCCTCGTCGACCTCCTCGTGTGGGTCGTCGACCCGCAGAAGTACGCGGACGCCGCGCTCCACGAGCGGTACCTGCGGCCGCTGGCCGGGCACGCGGCCGCGATGCTCGTCGTGCTCAACCAGAGCGACCGGCTCGGCGCCGACGCGCACCGCGCCCGCGACGACCTGGCGCGGCTGCTGGCCGGCGCGGGGCTCGATGCGGTGCCGGTGCTGACGGCCTCGGCACGTACGGGCGACGGGCTGGGCGCTCTGCGCGACGCGCTGGCCGAGCGGGTCTCGCGCCGCGAGGCGGCGCTGGCGCGGCTGTCCGCCGACGTGGACGGCGCCGCCGACGCGCTCGCCGGCGCGGCCGGCGAAGGCAAGCCCGCCGGCCTGCGCCGCGGTGACCGGGCCGGCCTGGTCACGACGCTCGGCGCCGCCGCCGGCCTCCCGGCGGTCGAGGCGGCCGCGCTCTCGGCACACCGGCGGCGCGGAGCTCTCGCGACGGGCCTGCCCTGGATCACCTGGGTGCGGCGCCTGCGCCCCGATCCGCTGAAGCGGCTGCGGCTCGGCGACGGCCCGCGCGAGGACGTCCGCACCTCGCTCCCCGCGCCGACGAGCGTCCAGCGCGCGCAGGTCGACGCGGGCCTCCGCACGCTCGCGGGCGACGCCGCGCGCGGCCTGCCCGACCCGTGGCCCGCCCTGGCCCGCCGCGCCGCCACGGCCGCGCAGGACGAGCTCGCGGATCGGCTGGACCGCGCCGTGGCCGGCGCGCAGCTGCGCGTGACCCGTCCGCGCTGGTGGACGCCGGTCCGCTGGCTCCAGCTCGGGCTCGCGGCGGTCGCCCTGGCCGGCCTGCTGTGGCTCGCGGCGCTCGCGGCGCTGGGCTACCTGCAGCTCGACGACGTCGTCCCGACACCGGACCTCGCCGGCATCCCGGCGCCGACCGCACTGCTCGGCGGCGGCCTGCTGGCGGGGATCGTCGTCGCGTTCCTCGCCCGGCTCGCGAACGGGTTCGGCGCCCGCCGGCGGGCGCGCCGCGCGCGCCGCGCGCTCGACGAGCGGGTCGGCGCCGTGGCGGACGAGCTCGTGCTGGCCCCGCTGGAGGCCGAGCTCGCCGTGCACGGGCGCCTGCGCCGCACGCTCGCGGCGGCCCACGCCCCGTAGGCTTGCCGTCCATGCCCGTCCAGGTCGCGGTGCTCGACGACTACCAGGGGGTCGCGCACGGGTTCGGGCCGTGGGAGACGCTCGCGCCCGACGCCGAGGTGACGTACTTCCACGACCACATGCTGCGCGACGGCGTCGTGAGCGCCCTGCTGGACGGCTTCGAGGTGGTCGTCGCGATGCGCGAGCGCACGCCGTTCAGCGCCGAGCGGCTCGCCTCGCTGCCCGACCTCAGGCTGCTCGTCACGACCGGCATGGGCAACGCGTCGATCGACATGGACGCCGCGCGCGAGCTCGGGATCACCGTCTGCGGCACCGGCTCCCTGCCGAGCCCGACCGCGGAGCTCACCTGGGGGCTGATCATCGCCCTACAGCGCAACCTCGTCGACGAGGACCGGCGGATCCGCGAGGGCGGCTGGCAGGGAACGATCGGGCCGGAGCTCGCCGGCCGCACGCTCGGCATCGTCGGGCTCGGGAGGCTCGGCCGGCGCGTCGCGCGGGTCGCGCAGGCGTTCGAGATGGAGGTGATCGCGTGGAGCGAGCACCTCACGCGCGAGTCCGCCGCCGAGGCGGGCGTCGAAGCGGTCGGATTCGACGAGCTGTTCGAGCGCGCCGACGTGCTCACGATCCACACGCGCCTGAGCGATCGCACGCGCGGGCTGGTCGGCGCGCGCGAGCTCGGCCTGATGAAGGGCACGGCGGTCCTCGTGAACACCTCGCGCGGGCCGATCGTCGACGAGGACGCCCTGCTCGCCTCGCTGCAGTCGGGCACGATCGCCGGGGCGGCGCTGGACGTCTACGCCAAGGAGCCGCTGCCGGCCGACCACCCGCTGCGCCAGGCTCCACGCACGCTGCTCTCGCCCCACCTCGGGTACGTCACGACCGGGACCTACGAGGTCTTCTACGGCGACGCCGTCGAGGACATCGCGGCCTGGCTGCGCGGCGAGCCCGTGCGCGTGCTCAACGGGGCCTAGGCTGCGCCCATGGAATACCGCCAGCTCGGCCGCTCCGGCCTCCGCGTCTCCACCCTCACTCTCGGCACGATGACCTTCGGCGGCGGCGGGAAGTTCGCGAACGTCGGCTCCACGGACGTCGACGGCGCGCGCCGCCAGGTCGACATGTGCCTCGACGCCGGCGTGAACCTGATCGACACGGCCGACGTCTACTCCGACGGGGCCTCCGAGGAGATCCTCGGGCAGGCGCTCGCCGGGCGCCGCGACCGCGTGCTGCTGGCCACCAAGGCGCGCATGGCGATGGGCGACGGGCCCAACGACGCCGGCCTCTCCCGCCACCACCTGATCCGCGCCTGCGAGGCGAGCCTGCGGCGGCTCGGGACCGACCACATCGACCTCTACCAGGTGCACGAGTGGGACGGCCAGACGCCGCTGGAGGAGACGCTCGAGGCGCTCGACGACCTGCAGCGGGCCGGCAAGATCCGCTACGCCGGCTGCTCGAACTACGCGGGCTGGCAGCTCGCGAAGGCGCTCGGCATCTCCGAGCGGCGCGGGCTCGCGCGCTTCGTCAGCCAGCAGGTCTACTACTCGCTGCAGTCGCGCGACGCGGAGTACGAGCTGGTGCCCGCAGGGCTCGACCACGGCGTCGGCATGCTCGTCTGGAGCCCGCTGGCCGGCGGCCTGCTGTCGGGCAAGTACCGCCGCGGCCAGGACGGCCCGGCGGGCGCGCGGCACCTGACGGACTGGAACGAGCCGCCGGTGCGCGACGAGGAGCAGACCTACGACGTGATCGAGGCGGCGGTCGAGGTCGGCGCCGCGCACGGCGTCTCCGCCGCGCAGGTCGCGCTCGCGTGGCTGCTCGGGCGCCCCGGGGTCAGCTCGCTCGTGATCGGCGCGCGCACCGACGAGCAGCTCGCCGACAACCTCGCGGCCGCGCAGCTTGATCTCTCGGCGGAGGAGCGCGCCAGGCTCGACGCCCTCAGCGCTCCCCCGCTGATCTACCCGCACTGGCACCAGGCCAAGACCGCGGTCGACCGGCTCGGGCCGGCCGACCGCGCCTGGCTGGCGCCCCATCTCGATTAGGGCGTCTGCTCCGGCGGCAGCGCGAAGCCCGGGTCGACGGAGTCGCGCACCGTCTCCGGCGGGACCGTGATCGTCTCCGACAGGTAGCCCTCGAGCTGCGTGCCCGGGTCGCCCTGGATCGTCTCCGTGCGCCGCTGCCCCAGGAACGGCAGCGTGACCGAGCCGCCGGCGACCCGGACGTCGTCGAAGGTCGGCGTGTGGATCCACCAGTCCTCGTTGGCGTCGGTCACGCGCACGGCGATCCGGTGGCCGGCGGGGATCTTCCAGTCCGCCGACCAGAGGTCGAGCGTCTTGGCGCCGCTGGAGCGCGCGAGGAAGCCCTGGCGCGTGACCAGCGGCCCGATGCCGTACTCGTCGAGGTCGTAGACGTCGACGACGAGGTTGGCGTTCGGGCGCGTCGTCGCGACGTCGACGACGGCCTTGCCGGAGCCCGACAGGTGCACGTCGTAGGGCAGCCGCGGCGAGATGGTCCAGACGCCGTCGGCGTCGGACTCGGTCGCGCTGCCCGAGCCGTCGTCGCTGTATGTGCCCGGGCGCAGCGCCGTCGTGTACCCCGTGCTGTCCGCGGGCGGCCAGGACTGCTCGGCGCGCCACTTGCCGTCGTTCGTCTGGACCGCGACCGGCGGGTCCTCGCCCTGCGTGGCGGGCGGCGCCTCGCCCTTGAGGTAGCGGTCGTAGAACCGCATGACCTCGTCGAAGAAGCCGGCACGGCCCATCTTCAGGCGGCCGCTGTCGTCGGTCTCGTTGCCGCGCACGTGCTCCCACGGGCCGAGCCACGCGCGCTCGGGCCCGGTGTGGTTCTGCAGGTACTGGGCGCTGCCGTCCGCGACCGTGTTGTTCTCGGTCAGGCCCTGGGTGAGGAACAGCGGGACGCCGGAGCCCGTGGCGCCCGGGATCAGGTTCCGCTTGCGCCAGTAGTCCGAGTAGTGGTCATCGTTGGCGGCCTGGTCGGTCAGGTTGAGCACCGGGCAGCCGGGCCGCTGGGTGGAGTCGAGCCCGTCGAGGTTGTAGTCCGGGCTGTCCTGCGCGGTCCCCGGGGTCAGGTCGATCAGGTCATACAGGGCCGGCGTGGCGACCGAGTTCGAGCGGCGGATGCCGTCGCCGTAGAGGTAGCGGTAGAGGTCGTAGACCGGCTCCTGGGAGACGACCGCCTCCAGACCCTGCGGCTGCTGGTTGACGCCGAGGAGGCCGGTCACGCCGTCGTAGGACTTGCCGTACATGCCGACCTTGCCGGTCGACCACGGCTGGGCGGCCGCCCACTGGACGGCCTTGACGACGTCGGCCTGCTCGCCCGGGCCGCCCCAGTCGAGGCAGCCGGTCGAGCCGCCGAAGCCGCGCAGGTCGACCATCACGAACGTGTAGCCGCGCTCCATCAGCTTCGCGCCCTCGACGAAGTCCTTGAAGCGGTCGGACGGGCCGGGCGGGCCGACGGGGTCGTAGTCGGCGTCCTCGATCGGCCCGGCGGGGCCGACCTGGCCGGAGTGGTTGAAGTACGGCCCGATCGACAGGATGACCGGGGTGCGGGCGTCCGCGGGCAGGTCCTTCGGACGCAGGATGTCCGCGTGGAGCTTCACGCCGCCGGTCGACGGGATCGTGGCTTCGCTCCACGCGGCGCCCTCGGGGACGGCCCCGGCGGCACCCGCCGAGACGGGCAGCACGGCCGAGCCCGCGAGGGCGAGCAGGATGACGAGACGGTTCCTCATGGGGGCTGCAACGCAGCCTGCGCCGCTTTCTTGCTGCGGCAGCTCAGATGGCGCGCAGCAGCGCCCACACGTCGATCTCGAGCGTGGCGCTCGGGCCGTCGGCCTCGACGAGGCGCCAGCCGCGCCGCGCCAGCGACCGGCGCAGCCCGGTCTCCGACATCACGGTGGCGGTGAAGCTCGAGATCCCGACGGCGGCGGCGCGCCGCGCGAGCCGCAGCACGAGGTCGGAGCCGATGCCCTCGCGCTGGCGCGGGTCGGTGACCTCGGCCGCGATGTCGGCGGCTTCCGGGCGGTCGCGATGGCGCACGAAGCGCCCGACGGCGACGGGCGCGCCGCGGCCGTCGAAGGCGACGAGCGCGACGTGATCGCAGCCGTCGGTGGAGGCGAGATAGCGGCGCTCGCGCGGTGCCAGACGGGGCTTCGCACCGTGGTAGCGCTGGTACTGCGAGCGGAGGCTGAGCGAGGCATGCAGCTCGTCGAGCAGCGGCTCGTCGGCGGGACCGAGATCGCGGATCCGCAGGGGCGCCTCGGTGGTGGTGGGGGCTTGGGTGGGGAGGGCGGCCATTGGGGGAGGTGGGGGAGGAGAGGAGAAATACGAACGGTCGGTCGTATAGTTGCAGAAGACCGAACGATCGTGTTATTTTCTTCGCATGGCATTGGTCACAGAGGCCGAGGCGCGGCCCGACGCCGTCCCTCCGCACCCCGACGGACGCCGCGCGCGCGGCGACAGCACGCGCCGCGCGATTCTCGCCGCGTCGATGCGGCTCGCCTCGGCCGAGGGTCTCCAGGACCTCTCGATCGCGCGCTTGGCCGGCGAGCTGGGCATGAGCAAGAGCGGGCTGTTCGCCCACTTCGGGTCCAAGGAGGAGCTGCAGCTCTCGACCGTCCGGGCGGCTCGGCGCGTGTTCTCGGACGAGGCCGTGACACCGGCGCTGGCGGCCAAGAAGGGCATCGAGCGCCTCGACGCGCTGCTCGCCGCCTGGCACGAATACATCACCAACGAGCTCTTCCCCGGCGGCTGCCTGCTCATGGAGGCCGCCGCCGAGTTCGACAACCGGCCCGGCGCGGTCCGAGACCTCGTCGCGGAGACGATGGCGATGTGGATGGGGCTGCTCGTCGAGCAGGCGGAGCGCGCGCTCGAGCGCGGCGAGCTCGCGCCCGGCAGCGACCCGGCGCAGCTCGCCTGGGAGCTGCACGCCTTCGGCCTCGCGCTCAACTGGGACTTCCAGCTCAACGGCCCCGGCCCGGCCCGCGAGCGGGCCGCGGCCGCGGTGCGGGCGCGACTGGAGGCGGCCGCGAGCGCGAAGGGCCGCAAGCGGCTGGCGAAGACGACGGGCGCCACGGCGCCGGCCGTCGCGTAGCCGCCGGCCCCGCACCTTGGCGGGCGTCCTCCCTAGACTCGGCGAGATGGCAGAGGGGGCGCTCCTGCTCGTCGACGACGACGCGCCGATCCTGCGGATGCTGGAGCGCACGCTCAGCGCGGAGGGCTACGCCGTCGTGGCCGTCGCGGACGGCGGCGCCGCGCTTGCCGCGGTGGAGCGCTCGCTGCCCGACGTGATCGTGCTCGACGTCGCGATGCCCGGCCTCGACGGGCTCGCCGTCACGCGACGGCTGCGCGCCAAGGGCCTCGCGGTCCCGATCCTGCTCCTGACCGCCCGCGACGCGATCGAGGAGCGCGTCGCCGGGCTCGACGCCGGGGCCGACGACTACGTGGTCAAGCCGTTCGACGTCTCGGAGCTCGCGGCCCGCGTCCGCGCGCTGATGCGCCGCAACCACCCGCCGGGCGACCTGCTCGCGTTCGCCGACCTCACGCTCGACACGGAGTCGGGCACCGCTCACCGCGGCGACCGTCGCGTCGACCTCACCCGCCGCGAGGCCGAGCTGCTGGAGCTGATGCTGCGCAACGCGCGCCGCGTCGTCACGCGCGAGCTCGCGCTCGACGAGGTGTGGGGCGACGTGGAGGCGGGCGCGAACGTCGTCGACCGCTACGTGGCCTACCTGCGCCGCAAGCTCGGGGAGCCGCCGCTGATCCACACCGTCCGCGGCGTCGGCTTCCGGCTCGACGCCCCGTGACGGACCCCCGGCCGTGAGACCGCACCGCCTCCGCGCACGCGTGATCCTCGCGGCGGCGGTCGCGATCGTCGCCGCCGTGGTGCTGCTCGCGCTCGCCGTGCCGGCGCTGCTCTCGCGCCAGCTCGAGCGGTCGCTCGACGACTCATTGCGAGCGCGGGCCGGCGACGTCGCGCGGCTGGCGGCGTCGAGCCCCGACCTGGTCACGCGCCGCGGGGCGCTCGAGGGCGCGGGCCTGCTCGTACAGGCGGTCGACCGCCGCGGCCGGCTCGTGGCGCGCTCGGGCACGCTCGGCATCCGGGTGCTGCCGCTCGACGGCCCGGGCCGCACGGCGCTCGAGGGCCGCCGGGCGAGCGCCGGCGACGGCACCCTCGGAGCCGAGCCGATCCGGCTCTACGCGGCACCGCTCGGCGAGCTGGGGGCCAGCGACGCGGCCGGCGGCGCCGTGCTCGTCGCCGGCTCGACCGCCGAGACGGAGGCCACGCTGAACGACACGCGCCGGCTCGTGCTGCTCGTCGCCCTGCTCGCGGCGGCGCTCGGCGCCGCGCTCGCCGCCCTGCTCACCCGCACCGCCCTGCGGCCGCTGACCCGGCTCTCCTCCGGCGCGCGCGAGATCGCCGCCACCGGCGACGCCGCGCGGCGGCTGCCGACGCCTCCGGCCGCCGACGAGGTCGGTGAGCTGGCCGCGACGCTGAACGCGATGCTCGCCTCGCTCGAGCGCGCCCGCGAGGCCGAGCGGCGCTTCGTCGGCGACGCCTCCCACGAGCTGCGCACGCCGCTCACCGCGCTGCGCGGGAACATCTCCTACCTGGCGCGGCACGGCACCGACGACACGGTGATGGTCGACCTGGAGGCGGACGCGGCACGGCTCAGCGAGCTGCTCGACGACCTGCTCGCGCTCGCCCGCGAGGACGCCGCCGCGCCGGCGCGCGGGGAGCCCGTCGACCTCGCCGACGTGGCCCGCGCCGCCGCCGGCGACGGGGCCCGGGTCGACGCGCGCCCGGTCACCGTGCGGGGCGAGCGCGCGGCGCTCGAGCGGGCGGCCGGCAACCTCGTCCGCAACGCGCGCCGCCACGGGCGCGGGATGGTCACGATCACCACGCGCCGCGACGCGGACCGGGCGCTGCTGACGGTCGCCGACGAGGGCCCGGGGCTGGCGCCCGAGGAGGCCGAGCGCGCCTTCGAGCGCTTCTGGCGCGGGCCGTCGGCGCGCGGGGACGGCTCGGGGCTCGGACTCGCGATCGTACGGTCGATCGCCGAGCGCCACGGCGGCCGCGTGCGGGTCGACGGCGCGGCCTTCACCCTCGAGCTGCCGGCCTGCGCCGAGTAACGCCCGCTCTCAAGGATCTATCAAGGACCGCCCGTACAACTCGGTCTCTCCCCCCGCTCGAAGGACCTCCCCATGAGACGACTCCGAACCCTCTCCTCCCGCCGGCTGCTCGCGATCGTCGCCGCCGTCGCCGTGCTCGCGGCGACGGCGGCGATCGCCCAGGCCGGCCTGATCGGCGCCGATCCGAAGCCCGAGCCGAAGGCGCTGGACCGTGCGATCCTCGACGCGGCCAACGCGCCCGCGGTGGCGGGCATCAGCGCCCGCATCTCCTTCACGAACGGCCTGCTGCCGTCCGGCTCGCTGCCGAACGGCGGCGAGAGCGCGCTCGCCGCCGGCGCGGACGGCCGGCTGTGGATGGCGCGCGACGGCCGCTTCCGGCTCGAGCTGCAGTCCGACGCCGGCGACGCCCAGATCGCCTCCGACGGCCGCACGCTGAGCATCTACGACGCGTCGGCGAAGACCGTCTACCGCGTCGCGATGCCCGAAGAGCGGCCGCGCAAGGCCGAGCGCGAGCCCGCCACGCTCGCGGACGTCCGCCGCGGGCTCGACCGCCTCGCCCGCGCCTGGACGCTGTCCGGCGCGAAGCCGACGTCGACCGCGGGCCGTCCGAGCTACACCGTGCGGATCGCCCCGAAGGACGACGGCGGGCTGCTCGGCGCCGGCGAGCTCGCGTGGGACGCCGTGAAGGGCGTGCCGCTGCGCGCCGCCGTCTACGCACAGGACTCCACCGAGCCCGTGCTCGAGCTCGCGGTCACCGACATCTCGTTCGGGCAGGTCCCGGACGGCGACCTGCGGATCGCCGTGCCGGCCGGCACCGAGATCGTGGACGTCGACCCGCCCGCCGGCCATCCCGGCGGCCAGCACGGCGACGCCGGCGTCGCGGGCGCCGAGGCCGTCCAGCGCGAACTCGGCTTCCGGCTCGCCGCCCCGCGCGAGCTGGCCGGCCTGCCGCGCCAGGAGGTCAGGCTCGTCCGCCTGGACGGCTCCACCGGCGCGCTGAGCGTCTACGGCGAAGGCCTCGGCGGCATCCTCGTGCTCCAGCACGAGGCGTCGCGTGACGAGGGTCGGCCCGCGGGCGGCATGGCCGGGCTCCCGCAGGTGAACATCGACGGGGCGACGGGCACCGAGCTCGCGACCGCGCTCGGGACGATGGTCACCTTCGAGCGCGGCGGGGTCAGCTACACGCTGGTCGGCTCGGTCCCGCCGGCCGCCGTCGAGAACGCGGCACGGGCCCTGCGATGAGTGCCACCCCGGTCGAGGCGCGCGGCCTGATCAAGCGCTACGGCGACGTGACGGCGGTCGACGACGTCGACCTCACGGTCGGCGCCGGCGAGGTCTACGGCTATCTCGGCCCCAACGGCGCCGGCAAGACGACCTCGCTGCGCATGCTGCTCGGGCTGATCCGGCCCGACGCGGGCAGCGTGAAGCTGTTCGGGCGCGACCCCCTGGTCGATGGGGCGCGCGCCCTGGACGGCGTCGCGGGGTTCGTCGAGGCGCCGCGCTTCTACCCGTACCTCAGCGGGCGCCGCAACCTCGAGCTGGTCGCGGCGCTCGACGGCGGCGGCGCCGGCGCCCGCATCGGCGAGGCGCTCGACACGGTCGAGCTGAGCGCCCGTGCCAAGGACCGCGTCGGCGGCTACTCCCACGGCATGCGCCAGCGGCTCGGCATCGCCGCCGCGCTCGTGCGCGACCCGCGGCTGCTGTTGCTCGACGAGCCCACCACCGGCCTTGACCCCGGCGGCATGCGCGACATGCGCCGGCTCGTCCGCCGGCTGGCCGGCCAGGGCATCACCGTGCTGCTCTCGTCGCACCTGATGGGCGAGGTCGAGGAGCTGTGCGATCGCGTGGCGATCGTCCGCACGGGCCGCGTCGTCTATGAGGGCTCGCTTCCGGACCTGCTCGCCTCGACCGCCGGCCGCTACGCGCTGCGCACGACCGACGACATGCGTGCGGCCGCGCTGGCCGCCGAGCGCCCTGGCGTGACCGACGTCCGCTTCGCCGACGGCGGCCTGACGCTGACGGCCGAAGCGGAGGCGGTCGCCGCGCTGTCGGTCGCGCTCGGCGAGGCCGGCATCGGCATCGCAGCCCTCGTCCCGCGGACCGCCTCGCTCGAGGAGCTGTTCTTCCGCATGACCGAGGGCGACACCGCGCCGGCGCCTGTGGACGCGGAGCGCGCGGGGGCGTTGCGATGAGCGCGATCGGCGCCCGTCCCGCTGCGATGCCCGCCGCCCGCGGCCGCCGCCCGGCCACCGGCACCGTCTACCGCTGGGAGCTCCGGAAGCTGCTGGCGCAGAAGCGGACCTTCCTCGGCCTGGGCGCGGCGATCGTCGTGCCGGTCATCTTCGTCGTCGCGCTGCTGGCGGACCCGGGCGGCGGCGGCCCGGACGAGGTGGCGTTCGGGTCCTTCGTGCGCGAGACCGGGCTCGCCATCCCGCTCGTCTGCTTGACGTTCGGCTCGATCTGGCTGATCCCGCTGATCACCGCGCTCGTGGCCGGCGACATCGTCGCGACCGAGGACCAGAACGGCACGCTGAAGACGATCCTCACGCGCTCGGTCGAGCGCTGGCACGTGATCGCCGCCAAGGCGCTCGCCGCCTTCAGCTACGCGGCGCTCGTGCTCGCGCTGTACGTCGGCTCGGGGCTGCTGCTCGGCGGGCTGGCCTTCGGCTTCGACCCGGTGACGCTGCTCTCGGGCACGCGGGTGAGCACGGGACACGGGATCGCGCTGATCGGCGCGGGCACGCTCGCGTACCTCATGCCGGTGCTCGCGATCGCCTCGATCGGGCTGCTGCTGTCGGTCGTCACGCGCAACTCCGCCGCGGCGGTGGTCGGCGTGCTGATGACCTCGATCGTCATGCAGGTGCTCGGTGCCCTGGCCGCGCTGGACTTCCTCGACCCGTACCTGCTGTCGACGCAGTTCAACGCCTGGCAAGGCCTGCTGCGCGACCCGATCGACTGGGATCCGATCGTGCGCGCCGCGTGGGTGTCGGCGCTCTACGCGGTGCCGTCGCTGTTCGCCGCGCTGACGGTGTTCGTGCGGCGCGACGTGACGGCCTAGGCGAAGAAGTCCGCGTCGATCAGGTCCTGCTCGAGCGCGGTGGCGAAGGCGTCGATCTCCGCCGACACCCGCTCCTCCTCGAGCTGGCGCGCCTGGGCGGCGAGCACAGAGGCGCGGGCGTGCAGGGCGCGCTCGAAGCGGTCGGCGTCGGCGTTGCTGACGGCGACCTCGCGCGACATGCCGCACTCGCCGCAGCGCAGGAACATCCACCAGGCCGCTTCGCCGGCGGGCTCCCAGGAGACGGGTTGCACGAAGTCGCGCCCGCACACCGGGCAGACTTCGAGTCCTGCTTCGGGCTTGCTGGCGGGGTTTCGGCGTCTCATGGTGGACGCAGTCTCCCCGACCCTGGGCGCCCGGCCCACGGGACCAGTACGAGTGTCCAGGTTCGGGCGCCCGTACAACGACGGGTCCGGTTTTCCTACGCGGTCTGTTCGGTGTTGACCGGCTCGCGCTCGAACCGCGGCTGCTGCTCGAGGGCGGGATCGCCCGGCACGTCGGCGTGGCCCTCCTGCGGGGCCGGCTCCGGCGTGGCCTCGACCATGCGCTCGGTGACCAGGTAGGAGCCGGCGACGCCGGCGGCCAGCGCGGCGAGCGCCCAGCCCTTGCCCTTCAGGGAGTCGCCGAACAGGGCCGCGTCGACCGACGGGCTGCCGGGACCCGTCTCGGTCAGCGCGGCGGTGAGCGCGATCAGCGTGAGGTTGTACTCGAAGCCGTTGGCGGTCACCCACGGCCCGTTCTGGGCGTGCACCTTGCGGATCGCCGTGACCATCGTGCCGGTGATCAGCGTCTGCGCGACCGGGGTCAGCGCGCCGAGCGTGAGCAGCACGCCGCCGAGCGTCTCGCTCCAGCCCGCGGCCGTGGCGTGGCGCTTGCCGGGGCGCAGCCCGATGCTCTCGAAGAAGCCGCCGGTCGCGTCCGGCCCGTGGCCGTCGAACCAGCCGAACAGCTTCTGCGTGCCGTGGCCGACGAACAGCGGTCCGACCACGCCTCTCAACAGGAGTCTTCCGACGTTCATGAATCGCCTCCGGATTCGTTGCTCTCGCAAGAAGGTTGCCTCGCCGGGGCGGATCCGAAACGGGCGGCTAGAGCGCCGCGGCGAGCATCTCGCGGGCGACGGGCGCGGCGGTGGCGCCGCCCTGGCCCGCGCCGACGAGCATCACCGTGACCGCGACCTGCGGGTCGTAGGCGGGCGCGAACGCGACGAACCAGGCGTCGGTGTTCTTCGGGTCGATCGGGCCGCCGTGCGTCGGGCGCAGCTCGGCCGTGCCGGTCTTGCCCGCGACCTCGACGCCGGGCAGCGCGGCCGCGTTGCCGGTGCCGCCGCGCACGACGCCGAGCATCATGTCGCGCACCTGCGCCGCGACCTTGCGCGAGACGACACGCTTGCGGCCGCCGCGCTCGGAGCTGACGACGCGCGGGCGCATCCGCACTCCGCGGTTGGCGATCGTCGCCCCGACCGAGGCCATCTGCACCGCGGTGGCCAGGTCGCGCTCCTGGCCGATCGCGGCCGAGCCGACCGCGAGGTCGTCGCGCAGGTCGCGCGCGATCGAGCTGGCCTTCTCTCCCGGCAGGCGCGGCTTCGCGTTGAAGCCGAACGCCTCGGCGTAGCGCACGAGCCGCTTCGCGCCCAGCTTGGCGCCGATCGGCGCGAACACCGAGTTGCAGGAATGCGCGAAGGACGTCGCGAGCGAGCCCCCGCAGGACTCGTTGCTGGCGTTGGCGAGCCGGACGCCCGACAGCGTCGTCGCCGTCTGGACGGGATACGAGCTCTCGGGGCTCACGACGCCGCTCTGCAGCGCGCCCGCGAGCGTGACGATCTTGAACGTCGAGCCGGGCGGCTGCGGGCCGGAGGCCGCGATCCCGGCCATCGCGAGCACGCGGCCCGTCTTCGGGCGGATCACGGCGATGCCGCCGAGCCGGTCGCCGAGCGCGTTCGTCGCGATCCGCTGCAGCCTCGGCGACAGCGTCGTGCGCAGCGCGCGGCCGCGCTTGACCTCGACGCGCTTGACGACCCGCTTGCCGAAGCGCAGCTCCGCGCCGGGGCGGCCGCCCAGCCGCCGGTCGTAGAGCGCCTGCAGACCCGAGCCGGGGTCGTCGCCGGCGGGCAGCGTGCCGATGATCGAGGCCATCGTCGGCTCCGCGTCGAGGCGGCTGCCGTCGGCGGCGAGGATCGGCCGGCGGTCGGGGCGCTGCAGGACGCGGCGGCGGACGTTCTCGCCGTCGCGCAGGCCCGGTAGCCGCCACGACGGCGACCAGTCGAGGTAGGACTCGCCGTCGTGGTCGGCGACCTTCAGCGCCATCGTGCCGCGCAACTCGCCGAAGTCGCGGGTGCGCACGCGCACCCGCGCGTCCACGCGGCCGTCGACGGGGTCGCCGACCGGGCGCACCTCGACGTCGCGGAGCGTCGCCTCGTCGGCCGCGATCCGGTAGCTCGACGAGAAGTCCGCCAGCGGCCAGTCGCGGCGCCGCTCCGGCGTGATCGTGCGCCACATCGCCGGATAGTCGCGCTTCTCCCAGGCCGCGACGAAGCGGTCGACGGCATCCTGGCGGCGGTCGCTCGCGGCCTGGCGCGCGAGCAGCACGTAGCCGGCGCCCGCCGCCCCTGCGAGCACGACCAGCAGCAGCAGGATCGGCACGATCGGCGGCCGCCGGCGGGGGCGGCGCTGGATCCCCGCGGGCTGCAGCCATAGCACGCGGCCCATGCCGTCGGGGGTCGACGAGAAGCTCGAGCGGCGGCGCCGGCGCACCCCTACGGTCCTAGCAGGCGCGCTAGGCGGTGGCCTCGTCGAGCGCGCGGCGGATGCGCTTCGCGGACACCGGTCCGCGGGTGCCGAGGCCCTGGGCGAACTGGCTGATCCGCAGCTCCTCGAGCATCCACGGCACCTCGCGCAGGGCGGCGGGGAGCGCGCGGCCGCGCGGCCAGCCGTCGAGCCTGGCGCGGTAGGCCTGCTCGAGCTCGTGCACCGCGCGCATCCGGTCGCGGTCGACGGCGGTCGCGTCGGGCAGACGATCCAGGCGCCGCGCGGCGCCCTCCAGGTAGCGCTCTACGTCGGCCAGCCGGGCGGCGCCGGTGCGGGTCGCGAAGTCTCCAAACACGAGCCGGGCGAGCTGGGCGCGCACGTCGCGGCGGGCGGGCTCGAAGGCCGGGGCCGACACCGTCTCCAGCCGCCGCTCGACGTCGCGCGCGGCGTCGAGGATGCGCGCCACCTGAGCGACCACCTCCCCCGTCTTCGCCTGTAGCCGCCCGGCCACGTGGCGGCGCAGCCGCTCGAACGCCGCATCGTCCCACGCCGGGCCGCCGGCCTCCGCGATCAGCGCGTCGAACGCCGCGGTCGTGGCGTCGGCCAGCACCGCGCCGACACCGTCGTGCGGGGCGCCCGCCAGCGCCAGCCGCTGGGTGTTGCTCAAGCCCGCCTGCACGCCGCGCACCGGCGACGGGATCCCGAGCAGCAGCAGCCGGCGCGTCCCGGCCGCCATCGCGGCGGCCTGCGCCGCCGGAGTCTCCAGCACGCGCACGGCGACGCTGTCCCCTTCGTCGACGAGCGCCGGATAGCCGCGCACCGCCTGACCGGTGCCCGGCAACGCGACGACCTTCGGCAGCTCGCCGATCGTCCACGCGGTGAGCCCGCGCGTCTCCAGGCCGCGCGCCGCGCTCGCCAGCTCGGCGCGCAACCGCGGGCGCACGCGCTCGCGCAGCTCCGCCAGGTCGGTGCCCTCGGCCACCACCGCGCCCTGCTCGTCCTCGACCCGGAACGTCATCCGCAGGTGCGCGGGCAACCGAGCGGTGTCGAAGTCGGCGCGCGTGACGCGCACGCCGCGCAGCCGCCCGAGCTCGGCGGCCACCTGGTCGGCGAAGCGGCCCTTGCGCGGCCTTAGTGCCGCCAGTACCTCGGAGGCGACCGCGGGCACGGGCACGAGGCGGCGCCGCGCGTCCTTGGGCAGCGAGCGCACGAGCGCCGTGACGAGCTCCTCGCGGAACGCCGGCACGAGCCAGTCGAAGCCGGCGTCGCGCAGCTGCGGCAGCACCTTCAGCGGCACGTGCACCGTGACGCCGTCGTGCTCCGCGCCGGGCTCGAAGCGGTAGGAGAGCGGCAGCACGAGCTCGCCCTGCTTCCACTCCGACGGGCGGCCCGCATCGACCTCAGCGGCGTCGTCGGCCACCAGCAGCTCGCGCGTGTAGGTGAGCAGCTCGGGGTCGACGCGGCGGGCGTCGCGCCACCAGCGGTCGAAGTGCGCGCCGGAGACGACGTCCGCGGGGATCCGCTCGTCGTAGAAGGCGAACAGCGCGTCGTCGCTCACGCGCAGGTCGCGCCGGCGGGCGCGCCGCTCGAGCGCGTCGACCTCCTCGAGCAGCTCCTGGTTCGCGGCCCAGAACGCGTGCCGGGTCTCCCACTCGCCCTCCACGAGCGCGCGCCGGATGAACAGCTCGCGCGAGAGCACGGGGTCGATCCGCCCGTACTGGACCGTGCGCCCCGTGACGATCGGCAGGCCGTACAACGTCACGCGCTCCGTGGCGACGACCGAGGCGCGGCTCGCGACCCAGCGCGGCTCGGAGTAGGTGCGCGAGACGAGGTGCTCGGCGAGCGGCTCGACCCACTTCGGGTCGATGCGCGCGGCGTCGCGGCCCCACAGCCGCGAGGTCTCGACCAGCTCGGCGACCATCGCCCACGCGGGCGGCTTCCTCGCCAGCCCGGAGCCGGGGAAGATCGCGAAGCGCGCGCCGCGGGCGCCGAGGTACTCGCGGCCTTGGGCCTCCTTGACGCCGACGTGCGAGAGCAGCCCGGACAGCAGCGCCCGGTGCACCGCGGTCGGCTCGGCGGGCTGCTGGTTGAGGCCGATGCCGAGCTCTTTGGCCGAGCGCCGCAGCTCGCCCGCGAGGTCCTGCCACTCGCGGACGCGCAGGTAGTGCAGGTACTCGGCCTTGCAGCGCTTGCGGAACTGGCTGCCCGACAGCGCGCGCTGCTGCTCGCGGAGGTAGCGCCAGAGGTTGAGGTAGGCGAGGAAGTCGGACGTCTCGTCGGCGAAGCGCGCGTGCTGCTGGTCGGCCTGGGCGCGCTGCTCGGCGGGGCGCTCGCGCGGGTCCTGGATCGAGAGCGCGGCGACGATCGGGATCACCTCCGCGGCGCAGTCGAGCTCGCCCGCCTCGAGGATCATCCGGCCCATCCGCGGGTCGA
>DATFQI010000292.1:0-7400 GCA_035264365.1 Solirubrobacteraceae bacterium | reverse complement strand
GGTGCTGTCGCTGTCGCAGTCGAGCTTCGCGGCGCTGCTCGGCGGGCTCGCCGTGCTCGGCGTGCTGCGCTGGAAGCCGGTGCCGGTCCTGGGCACGATCGCCACGCTCGCCGCGATCGCGGTCGCGGTCGTGCTGCTGGCTCCGAACTCGCTCGAGATCGACACCCGCTCCACCGCGTCGCTGGACAAGGCCACCAGCGGGCGTTTCGACCTCGTCAGCGGCGCGGTCTCGATGGCGCGCGACCGGCCCGTCTGGGGCTTCGGCTCCGGAGCCTTCGGCGAGCGCTACCGGGCGCGCGAGGGCGTGCGCTCCGAGCGCGTGGCGGCCGTCTCGCACACGATCCCGCTCACCGTGGCCGCCGAGCAGGGCGCGATCGGCCTGATCGCGTACCTGGCGCTGCTGGTGCTGGCGCTGCGGCTGGTCTTCGGCGGCTTGCGGGCCCGCGTGCGCACCGCGGATCCCGGGATCGAGGCCGTCGCGGCGGCGGCGATCGCCGCGGCGTTCTGCGCCCTGATCCTGCACACCTTCGTGTACGCGGCGTTCCTCGAGGACCCCCTCTCGTGGGCGCTGCTCGCCGTCGCGGGAGCCCTCGCCGCACAGGCGCCCGCAGCCTCCCGGACGTCCCGGCAGGCCGTGACCGTCTGAGCGGGTTCCTACCCTGGACCGGTGCCTTCCCGAAAGGTCACCATCGTCGCTGCCGTGATCCTGGCGCTCGGCCTCGCCGGGGCCGCCGCCGCGTACCTGCTGGTGCTCAAGGAGCCGGGTGACATCTCCAATCCGGACGTGCCGTTCATCGACGCGACGCCCACCCCAGGGCCCGAGCAGGAGCAGGCCAAGCCGGTGAAGCCCGACAAGTTCCGCTGGCCGCGCTACGGCTTCACGAAGGACCACAACCGCAACTTCGACCCCGCGAAGCCCATCCGCGGGCCGTTCAGGGCCAAGTGGAAGCACAAGGCGTCGGCGCTGACCGAGTTCCCGCCCGCGATCTCGCAGGGCCGGATCCTGCAGCTCTCAGACGACGCGCGGCTGGTCGCGCGCAAGCTCGACAGCGGCAAGAAGCTGTGGGCGCGCAAGCTCGGCAGCCTGTCCGCCTCCACGCCGGCGATCGAGGACGGCCGCGTCTACGTGACCCTGCTGGAGGGCTCGAAGGGCTCCGGGAAGGGCCGGATCGTCTGCCTGCGCTTCGGCGACGGCAAGATCCTCTGGTCCAAGGCGCTCTCGAGCCGCAGCGAGTCCTCGCCGCTGACCCACAACGGGCGCGTGTTCTTCGGCTCCGAGGGCGGGACCCTCTACGCGCTCGACGAGAAGTCGGGCAAGCAGGACTGGACCTACCGCGCCGGCGGCGCGATCAAGGGCAGCCCGACGCTGTCCGACGACGGGATCCTCTTCTTCGGCGCCTACGGCGGCTCCGTGCACGCCGTGCGGGCGCGCGACGGGGCGCGGATCTGGAGCAAGAGCGCGGCCGGCGGCCTGCGCGGCGGCAACTTCTACGCGACCGCGGCGGTCACCTACGGGCGCGTCTACATCGGCGCCACCGACGGCCGTGCGTACTCGCTGTCGGCCAAGGACGGGCGCATCGCCTGGGCGCACCAGACGGGCCGCTACGTCTACTCCTCGGCCGCGGTGAAGAACGTCGAGGGCCGCGGCCCGATGGTGTTCTTCGGCTCCTACGACGGCACCTTCTACGCGCTCGACGCGCGCTCGGGCAAGGTGCGCTGGACCCACCGCTCGGGCGGCAAGATCTCGGGCTCGCCGACGATCGTCGGGGACGTCGTCTACTACGCGGACCTCGGAAAGGCGGTGACCGTCGGGCTGCGCGTCGGCAGCGGCAAGGTCGCCTTCAAGTATCCAATCGGCGCGTATGACCCGATCGTCTCCGACGGCGTGAACCTCTACCTGACCGGCAACCGCTCGCTGACGGCGCTCGAGCCGCGGCGGCTGTACAAGAAGCGCGAGAAGGCCAAGCAGGCGAAGGTCAAGAAGAAGAAGGCGCGGGCGCGCGCGCTGGTCTCCCCCGCCTGGCCGGAGCAGTGCCGCCAGCTCGCGCCCTGCGGGCCGCTGGTGGCCGTGCGCGACCGCCGCATCCGGATGCGCGGCTGATGGCCGTCACCCGCCCGGAGCTCGGCCCCACGCTGCCGGGCGCGCTGCGGGAGCGGTTCGGGATCCCTCCCGTGGTCACGCTGGCCGTGGCCGGGGCGATCGCCGTGGCGGCGGTCACCGCGATCCTGATCGCGCTGACGGGTCCCCCCGGGAAGGGCGAGAAGGTCGTCCACGAGGGAGCGCCGGTCTTCAACATGCTCCACCCGCCCGACGCGCTCCCGCAGGCGAAGGCGCGCGCCGGCGAGCTGATGCGCTTCCAGGCGCGCCGCGGCGGGCTCGAGGTCTCGGTCGTCGTGCGGCCGCTCGAGCTGCCGCGCTTCGATGGCGACGTCACGCACGGCCTGCTGCCGGTCTACGCGGACCGCTTCGTCGAGCAGGAGAAGCGCGCGATGCCGGGGGTCGAGCTCGCCCAGGAGGGCCGCGCGCGGGTCAACAACGCCGTCGGCTACGAGGTCGGCTACGAGCGCAACACCTCCTCGGAGCGCTTCCTGGGCCGCGACGTGCTGCTCGTGCCCGACGACCCCGAGGAGGGCCGCGGAGCGGTGCTGCTGAGCCTGCGCCAGCGCAAGGACTCCGGCGAGAAGCTCACGCCGCGGGAGCGCAACCTCGCCTACGTCGCCCGCAAGGCCTACCGCTCGTTCCGCTTCGGCACCGCGCGCGGCTGAGCGGCGCCGCGCCCGCTTCAGGCCGCGCTGCCGCGCGCCTCGCGCAGCACCGCCGCCAGCACGCCGTTGACGAACCCGGGCGCCTCCGCGCCGCAGAACGCCTTCGCGGTCTCGACGGCCTCGTCGATCGCGCCCTCGGCCGGGATCGGCCGGTCGCCCTCGACGAGGTCGGGGTGCAGCATCTCCAGCAGCGCGGTCCGCAGGATCGCCCGCTCCAGCGGGGCGATCCGGCTCACCGTCCAGCCCTTGGCGTGGCGCGAGATCTGCTCGTCCAGCGCGTCCGCGTGGTCCGACGTCGCGTGCGCGAGCGCGCGCGTGAAGGACGGGGTGCCGCGCTCGAAGAGCTCGTCCAGCGGGCGACCGGTCAGGTCGTGCTGGTAGAGCGCGAAGACCGCGGCCCGGCGCTGATCGGACCTCCGCCCCAAGCTAGGCGCGGGACATGTAGGAGCCCGAGCGCGTGTCCACCTTCACCCGGTCCCCGATGTTGACGAACAGCGGCACGTTGACGGTCGCGCCGGTCTCCAACGTGGCGGGCTTGGTGCCTCCGCCCGACGCCGTGTCGCCGCGCATGCCCGGCTCCGTATGCGTGACCTCGAGCTCGACCGACGCGCCGAGTTGGATGTCCCCGGGCTCGTCGTCGATGTACAGCAGGTCGACGGTCTCGTTGGGCTTGATGTACTTCAGCGGCTCGGCCACGCTCGTCTCCGGCAGCGCGATCTGCTCGTAGGACTCCTCGTCCATGAAGTGCGCGTCGGTCCCGTCCGCATAGAGGAACTGCATCTTGCGGGCCTCGGTCCTGACCGGCCGGAACTTCTCGCCGGCCCGGAACGTGCGGTCGATCACCGCGCCGTCCGCCGCCCGCCGGAGCTTCGTCCGCACGAACGCCCCACCCTTGCCGGGCTTGACGTGCTGGAACTCGAGGATCTTGAAGATCGTCCCCTCAACCTCGATGTGGTTGCCGTTCTTGAACTGGTTCGTCGAGATCATTTCGACCGTCAAGGCTAGCCGCACCACGCCGAACCCGGAGTTGTTCAGCCTCAGGCTGAACAACTCCCTGCTCAGCCGACGGGGGCGCCGGCCGCGCGGACCCGGCGGAGCGTCTCGGCGCCGCGGCCGACGGCCTGCGCCCACGTCACGCGCAGCACGCGCCATCCGTTGGCCTCCAGCAGGGCCTGGCGCTCGGCGTCCTCGGCGCGGGCGACCGGGTTGTCGTGGAAGGCCGCGCCGTCGGCCTCGAGCACGAGGCGCTGCTCGGGCCAGCAGAAGTCCGGGATCACCTTGCGACCGGCGATCCACAGCGGCACGTTGACCTCGGGGTGGGCGATCCCGCCCTCGAGGAGCAGGTCGAGCACCACGTCCTCCAACTCCGAGCGCGTCGGGGCCGCGCCGGTGGCGACGATCCGCCGCAGCCCCGCGCGTCCGCGACGCGGCCCGGGCTCACCGAGTCGCCGGATCAACTCGGTGAGTTCGACGAGCTTCCGTGCCTGCGACTCGCGCACAGCCCGCCGCAGCCGCTTGTGGTCGAGCACGGCGGCGAGGTCGAGCAGCGTTCGCAGCGGCGATGTCACAGGCACGCCGCGATGGATCGTCACGTCGCCGGGCGGAAGGTGGTTCGTCTCGTGCGCGTTGATGAGCGGGTGGTCGGGCGCCGAGCGATCGAAGACCAGGACCTCCGGCAGCCGGAAGTCCCAGGAAATGATCTCCCAGAGCGCGCCGGCGGGCACCCCGCTGAGCCACGCGTCGGGCCCGCAGGCCTTCACCGCGGCCAGGAAGCAGCCCTCCAGTGGGACCTTCGCGTGCCCTACGGCGTATACCCCCCGGTGCATCTGGTGCAGGTGCCCGTTGTGAGAGCGCACCCAGATCCCGTCGCCCGAGAGCCCGCAGGCCTTCAGCTCCTCGACGTCGAGCACGGACCAGTTCCGCGCGGCCGCCTCTGAGACGAGGACGTCGGGTCGAACCGGGAGTTGTTCAGCCTCAGGCTGAACAACTCCGGACTCGGCGTGGTGGTGCGCTGCCATGGCGGGAGGGTGGCGCGGGTCGCTCTGACGGGACAAGGCCTAGGCTGCGACGTCTTCGTGGCGGAAGTGCGACAACTCTCCGACGTGGCGGTCGCCGAGGCCGCCGCTCGCGCGGCCGCCGCGGTCGCGTTCGAGCGCCATGGCGCGACCGTGCGCGTGACGGCGAAGGACGCGCCGACGGATGTGGTGTCGGAGGTCGACCGGGCAGCGGAGGCGGCTGCGGTCGCCGTGATCGCGCGCGAGCGGCCGGACGACGGCTACCTCGGTGAGGAGGGCGCGGAGCGGGCGGCCGGCGCGGCCGCGCGCACGTGGATCATCGACGCCCTCGACGGCACGATGAACTACCTGCTCGGCTTGCAGGGCTGGTGCGCGGCGGTGGCGCTGGAGGACGAGCACGGCCCGCTGGCCGCCGCCGTCTACGACCCCGTCCGCGGAGAGCTGTTCACGGCCGGGCGCGGCGACGGCGCCGCCTGCAACGGCGCGCCGCTGCACATCGACGCCACCGACGGCCCGCAGACCCTCGACGAGGCCGTGATCGCCACGTTCCTGCACGCCCCCAAGCGCGACCTGCCCGGCGTCGCCGCCACGCTGCAGCGCGTGCTCGAGCAGGCCGGCTCGGTGAGAATCACCGGCTCGGGCACGCTCGAGCTCGCCTACGTGGCCGCCGGCCGCCTGCACGGCTGGATCCAGCCGGCCACGTTCCGCTGGGACTGGGTGCCCGGCGCGCTGCTCGTCATCGAGGCCGGCGGCCGCGCCGAGCGCACGACGACCACGCTCGACTGGTGCATCGCCGCCGCGAACCCGGCGCTCCACAACGCCCTGCGCGCGCTCCCCACAACGCAGTGAGGCCCGCCGTATGGCGGGCCTCACCGGGCACGTCCTGCCGTGAGTTGCTTCCTACTGCAGCGCGAACCAGTTGGTCGACTTGTCGAACGGAGCGAACCCGGCCCCGAACTCCACACCGCGGGCGCAGGTGCGCGACCACGCGTACGGGAGGCACGGGTTGAACGGGTTGACCCGGCCGTAGTCGGCCGCGTGCCAGTCCTCGAGCAGGTCCGGCTCGTCGTCCGCGTCCGGCCCGTCGGGCAGCTCCAGGTTGATCGTGGAGTCGATGACGCACTGGCCGTCGTGGTTGTCCCAGTCGCTGTGGCCGGAGGCCATGTTGCGGCTGAGCTCCATCAGGTTCGGGATGTCGTCGTGGTCCTGGTCGTCGGCGCCGTCGCGGATCCCGTCACCGTCGGTGTCGGGATCGGCGAGGTCGGTGCCGGCGTAGTCGACGGGATACGGCTGCTCGCCGACGCTGGAGTAGCACTTCTTCCAGAAGCCGGGCGTCATGCGGCCGCGCAGCTCGTCGACGTTCGACAGGCCGTCGGCGTCCTCGTCGCGCTCGTCGTCGGAGATGTAGCCGTCGCCGTCGCGGTCGTAGATGAACGACTCGCCGCTGAGGAAGCCGGGATCGTTGGTGACGTGGTCGGGACGGCCGTTGCCGTCGACGACGCCGCTGTGGTCGGCATCGCGGATGTCGAACGAGACCGCGTTGGCGGCGTCGTACCACGGCGCCGCCTTGGGGACGAGCACGGGGTTGTAGCCGCTGTTCGTCGCCCAGTCGAGGAACTGCGCGCCCTTCGGGTACGTCGCAGCGGGCTGGCTCGGCACGCGGCGGCCCGTGCCGCCAACGCGGGTGCTCAGCGAGTACTGCTCGCCGTCGGAGTAGAGCAGGCGGTAGTCGTCACGCGGGAGCACGCCGGCCGGAGCGGAGCCGAACGTCTTCGAGAGCCGGTACTCGTCCACCATCGGCAGCCCGTCGCGGTCGTAGTCCTGGTCGCCGTCGGCGAAGAGGGCGTTCGGGTACGGCATCTTGCCGGGGTAGGGCAGGTACGTGTTGCCCGACTGGTACTCGTCGTCGTTGAGGTCGCGAGCGGCCTGGTACTCGTAGCCGTCCGGCACTCCGTCACCATCGCTGTCGGCCTTGCAGGCGTCGAGGCCGAGGTCGTTCTCGAGCGACGCGTCGAGCCAGTCGCCGTCCTCGTCACCGGTGCAGACGCGGGCCGGGGCGGGGGTCGAGTCGCCCGAGGACGGGGTCGGGCCGGAGCCGGTCGAGCCGGTCGAGCCGCCAGGGGTGCCCGAGGCGGGCACCGGCAGCGCGGTGATGCGCGGCGAGTTCGAGACGGCGGTGAACTTCTTGCCGAAGCGCTCCGAGAGCACGCGCAGGCGGACCCGCGACGGGACGTTCTCGGTCAGGTAGCGGCGCAGGGCCTCCGGCACGACGACGCGGATCTGCTTGGCCGTGCCGAGCGTCTGCTTGGCGAAGACGGCGCGGGCGCCGTCGCGCTTGAAGACCACGGAGTTCTTGTTCTTGCCGCGGATGAAGTAGCGCCCGCGGATCGTGATGGTCTCGCCGACCTTCGCGTTCATCGGGGACACGGACGTCACGACGGGGTAGCGCTTGCGCTTTGCAGCGTCGGCGTCGGCGGAGCCCGCGAGGAGCGCGAGCATGGCGCCCAGGGCAACCGCGATGGTCGCGGGGCGCGCGAGGTGGCTGATGCGGGCGGAGAGTTCCATCACGCCCATATGTCGGCGCGGCGGGCAGGTTCCTTGAGCGGTCCGCCTGGGGTC
>DATFQI010000291.1:0-10878 GCA_035264365.1 Solirubrobacteraceae bacterium | reverse complement strand
CGCGTCGCGGAAGCCCTGCGAGCGCTGCTCGGTGACCGGGATGCCGGCGATGCCCTGGATCTCCACCACGTTGCCCGAGCACTTGAGCTCGTCGGCGAAGTAGTTGCCGGCCTGGTAGCCGATGCCGTAGTTGTCGCCGGTGATCAGCGCGCGGAAGGCACCCTGCTCGGTGAACTCGCGGTCGACGTCGATGACCGGGATGCCGGCCGCCATGGCCTTCTGCGCGACGGGCATCAGGGCGTCGGGCTCGTTGGGCAGGATCACCAGCGCGTCGGGCTTGCCGGCGATCAGCGTCTCGACCTGGTCGGCCTGGGCGGCCGAGTCGGTCACGCCCTCGGCGGCCTTCAGCTCGACGTCGCCGAGCTTCTCGGCCTCGTCGCGCGCGTTCTCGGTGATCGCGGCCATCCAGCCGTGATCGGCGCCGGGCGCGCTGAAGGCGATCTTGACCGGGCCCTCGGACTTGGTGGCCGTGGAGCCGCTGGCCTCCTTGGTCGTGTCGTCGCCGGAATCGCTCGAGCCGGAGTCGTCGCCGCCACAGGCCGCGACCCCCAGCGCCAGCGACAGGGTGAGCGCCCCGGCGATGTGCTTGATGGACATGGAACTTCCTCCTCTGGAAGGGACGAACGTGGTGATGGATTCAGCGCTCTCGGCGCTGGACGAGGACGGCGGCCAGGATGATCAGGCCCTTGGTGATCTGCTGGATCTCGACGGCGAGATCCATGAGCGTCAGCAGGTTGAAGATCAGCGCGAACGTGATGACGCCTAGGAATGTGCCGACGATCGTCGCGCGTCCACCAGCGAGTGCGGAACCGCCGATCACGACCGCTGCGATGGCGTCGAGTTCGTAGAGGTTGCCGATGATCGGGGAGGCGCTGGCCAGGCGCCCGGAGACCAGGATCGCGGCGAGCCCGGCGCAGATGCCAGAGATCACGTAGACGCTGAAGACGATCCACCGCACCTTCACGCCGGCGATCCGTGCCGCCTCGCGGTTGCCGCCGGTCGCGACGACGTAGCGCCCGTAGCGGGTGCGGTTGAGCAACACCCAGGCGAACACCGTGACGGCCAGGAAGACGATCGCCGCCGATGGGATGCCGATCACCTCCCCGTTGCCGAACCAGCGGACACCGTCGAGGCTGAACAGCGAGACCGGCGTCTTGTCGCTCAGCCACAGCGCGAGGCCGCGGGCCATCGTGAACATGGCGAGCGTGGCGATGAACGGCACCACGCGCCCGTACGCGATCGCGCTCGCGTTGATGCCGCCGAGCACGATGCCCATCGCGAGCGCGCCGAGCACGAACGCGGCGCTGCCGGAGTCCACGAGCTGGCCGCCCGCGACCGCCGCCGCGGCGACCATCGAGCCGACGGAGAGATCGATGCCGCCCGTGGCGATCACGAACGTCATGCCGATCGCCAGCACGCCGACCACGCTCGCCTGGCGCAGGACGTTGAGCATGTTGTCCGTGGTCAGGAACGAGTCGGGCTCGAGGATGGCGCCGCCGATCAGGATCAGGGCGACGACCCCGACGAGCGCGTACTCCTGCAGCTGGATCCGCCCGCGCGGCTTCGGAATCGGCAGCGACCGGCCCTCCCCGGACGCTGCGTCGGTGGTGCTCATCAGATCTCCTCCCCCGCGATGACGGGCTGTGTGTCGGTGGGTGCGACGGCGTGGCGCAGCAGCTCGAGCTCGGTGGCCTCCTCGCCACCGACCTCGGCGACCACCGCGCCCTCGCGCATGACGAGCACCCGCGTGCAGAAGCCGGCCAGCTCGGAGAGCTCCGAGGACACGACCACGACACCGAGGCCCTCGCGGGCGAGGTCGGCGATCACCTTGTAGATCTCGGACTTGGCGCCGACGTCGACGCCGCGCGTGGGCTCGTCGAGCAGCAGCACCTTGCACTCGCGCAGCAGCCAGCGCGCGAGCACGACCTTCTGCTGGTTGCCCCCGGACAGCTCGCGCGTGATCCGCTCACCGTCGTCGGGCACGGTCTTGAGCGCGCGCAGCTGCTCCAGCGCGGCGCCGCGCTCGCCCCGGCCGTCGATCAGCGGGCCCTTGCGGAAGCGCCCGAGGTCGGCGAGCGAGACGTTCTTGGTCAAGCTCCAGTCGAGCAGCAGGCCCTGCGACTTGCGGTCCTCGGGCGCGAGCCCAAGCCCGGCGGCGATCGCTGCGGCGGGCCTGCCGGCCGGAAGCCGCTTGCCGCCCACGTACACCTCGCCCGTGTCGGGCTTGTCGAGCCCGTAGACGAGACGCAGCAGCTCCGTGCGGCCGGCACCGACCAGGCCGCCGATGCCGACCACCTCGCCCGCGCGTACGTCGAAGCTCGTCTCCTTGACCATCGGCGCGCCGGACACGCCGCGCACGGACAGCACCACGTCGCCCGTCGCGGCGGACCGGGCGGGATAGAGCTGATCGACCTTGCGGCCGACCATGTGTTCAACGAGCGTCCCCTGCGGCGTGTCCGCCGGGAGCCCCGTGGCGACGGTGCGCCCGTCGGAGAGCACGGTCACCCGGTCGCCGATGCGCGGGATCTCGTCGAGCCGGTGCGAGATGTAGATGACGCCGACGCCCGCCTCCTTGAGGCGGCGCACGACCCCGAAGAGGGTCTCGACCTCCTCGTCGTCGAGGATCGCTGACGGCTCGTCCATGATCAGCAGCCGGGCGTCGTGCGACAGCGCGCGGGCGATCGAGACGACCTGCTGCGCGGCGGGGCGCAGGGCGCGCACGTGCGCGTTCGGCGGGATGGTCGGGTGGTCGAGCCGCTCCAGCAGCGCGATCGTCTCGCGCCTCATCGCCTCGCGGTCCAGCAGCGGCCCGCGGCGCAGCTCGTGGCCGAGGAAGACGCTCTGGGCGACGGTCAGGTCCTCGACGAGGTCGAGCTCCTGGTAGATCGTCGCGACGCCGCGCTTCAGCGACGCCGACGGGGCGCCGACCGGCAGCGGCTCGCCGCCGACGAGGATCTCCCCGCGGGTAGGCTCCACGACACCCGAGACGCACTTGATCAGCGTCGACTTGCCGGCGCCGTTGGGGCCGAGCAGGCAGTGGACCTCGCCCGGGAGCACGTCGAAGTCGACGCCCTGCAGCGCGCGCACGCCCGGGTACACCTTCTCGAGCCCGCGGACCTCGAGTATCGGGGCGTCGGTCATGAGGACACCTCCGCGCCGGCCGCGGCGGGCACGTCGACCCAGCGCTGCTCGCGCGCGGACTCGAGCACCGCCTCGACGATCTGCGCGGAGCGCATCCCGTCGGCGAACAGCGGCATCCCGTCCGGCGGCTCCTCGCCGCGGGCGACCGCGTGGGCCTCGGCGACGAACAGGTCGAAGCAGTCCACGTAGCCCTGCGGGTGGCCCGCGGGCAGGAAGGAGAGCCTGGAGGCGTCCGCGCTCATCCCGGCGATGTCGCGCGGCACGAGCGTCGCGCCGGAGCGGGTGCCGCTCCACAGCGTCTCGGGCTCCTCCTGGGAGAAGGCGAGCGCCTCCTTGGCGCCGTCGACCTCGAGCCACAGGCGGTTCTTGCGGCCCGGAGAGATCTGGCTGATGACCGTGCTGCCGACCGCGCCGCCGTCGGTCTCGAACTGCACGATCGCGGCGTCCTCGGTGTCGACCGTGCGCTTCTCGCCGGCGCCGTTGCCGCGCGCGAAGGCGGCGGCGTGCTCGGCCTGGACGCGCTCGGGCACCGCGGTCAGCGTGCGCGCGCTGAGGCGGGCGATCCGCTGGCCGGTCACGAACTCGGCGAGGTCGCACCAGTGCGAGCCGATGTCGGCGAAGGCGCGCGAGGCGCCGCCGAGCACCGAGTCGACGCGCCAGTTGTCGTCCTCGGCGTCGGTCAGCCAGTCCTGCAGGTAGGTGCCGTGGACGAGCCGCACCGGGCCCGTCGCGCCGGAGCGCACGCGCTCGCGGGCTTCGCGCACCGTCGCGTAGTAGCGGTAGACGAACGGGACCGCGGCGGCGGTGCCGGCCGCGGCGGCCGCGTCGACGAGCGTGCGCGCGCCCGCGAGGTCCGTCGCGAGCGGCTTCTCGCAGACCACGTGCTTGCCGGCGGCCAGCGCCGCCTCGGCGAGCGGCAGGTGCAGGTGGTTGGGCGTGCAGATGTGCACGACGTCCACGTCGGGCGACTCGACGAGCTCCTCCGAGGTGGCGAAGGCGCGCTCGGCGCCGAGCGCCCGGGCCGCCTCCTCGGAGCGGGACGGCGAGGACGCGGAGACGCCGACGATGCGCGCGCCGGCCAGTCGGGCTGAGCGGGCGTGGACGGCGCCGATGAAGCCGGCACCGGCGATCCCGACTCGGAGTACGTGAGCCATGGCGGGCACCCTCGCACGACTTTGATCGTTTGTCAAGCAGAAGTCTGGTAGGTTTGGCATAGAAGCTCGTGAGAAACGAAGAATCACGGCACAAGGCGGGAGCACTGACGGCGAAGTGAGTTACAGTCCGTTCATGAGGGGCAGCGGCCAGAGCGGCGACCGCACGACCACACCACTGCTGGGCGCGGGCTCGGTCCTGCGGCTGATCCGCGACGGCGAGGCCGTGACCCGCGCCGATCTCGCGCGCCGGACGGGCCTCGCCCGCTCCACCGTGGCCCAGCGCGTCGACGCCCTGCTCGCGCACGAGCTCGTCTACGAGGCCGGCGGGAGCACCTCGACGGGTGGCCGTCCTCCGACCATCCTGGCCTTCAACCAGCTCGCCGGCGTCGTGCTCGCCGGCGATCTCGGCGCCACCCACTCGCGGCTCGCCGTGAGCGACCTCGCGGGCGCGCCGCTCAAGGAGGTGGCGCTCGACCTGGATATCGCCACGGGCCCGGAGGCCGTGCTGGGCAAGGTCCAGGACGAGTTCGCCGCGATGCTGCGCGAGCTCGACCGGTCGCCGGAGGACGTCCGCGGCATCGGCATCGGGGTCCCCGGGCCTGTCGCGTTCGCCACCGGGCAGCCCGTCAACCCGCCGATCATGCCGGGCTGGGACGGGTTCTCGCTCCCGCGCTGGTTCTCGACCCGCTACGAGGCGCCGGTGCTGGTCGACAACGACGTGAACATCATGGCGCTCGGCGAGCATTGGTGGCACTGGCGCGACACCGACCACCTGCTGTTCATCAAGGTCGGCACCGGCATCGGCTGCGGGATCGTCGCCGGCCGCGTCATCCACCGCGGCGCCCAGGGCGCCGCGGGGGACATCGGCCACATCCGCGTGCCGGGCAACGAGGAGGTCCTCTGCCGCTGCGGCAACGTCGGCTGCCTGGAGGCCGTCGCGGGCGGGCGGGCGCTGGCACAGCAGCTCGAGGCCCAGGGCCTCGAGGCGCACGGCAGCCGTGACGTGGTGCGGCTCGTGCGGGGCGGCGAGCCTCGCGCCGCGCGCATGGTGCGCGAGGCGGGTCGGTCGCTCGGGCGGGTGCTCGCGGGCTCTGTGAACTTCTTCAACCCGGCGGTGATCATCATCGGGGGCGATCTCGGGGAGGCGCACGAGCAGCTGCTCGCCGGCGTCCGCGAGGTCATCTTCGAGCGGTCGCTCCCGCTGGCCACGCGCGACCTGCGCACGGAGCCCAGCCGCCTCGGCGACCGCGCGGGCGTCGTCGGCGCCGCGATCATGGTGATCGAGCACGTGCTCGCGCCCGATGTCGTGGATCGCGCGCTGCAGAGCGGCATCGCCGCGGCCTGAGAACCTCTCCCCCGTTCTGGCTCCTGAAGCGCGGAACCTACGCGTGATCCACCGTTTCTCGGTGCGGTTCCGTAGGTTCGTCGGCAAACTTCTGCTTGCTTAACGTCAAAAGGCGGAGTAGGTTCCTCCCCGTCCGGTTCCTTGTGGAGGAGGGGAAGGAAATGACCGCGCTCTCGCGGACGCTTCGTCGTGCCTGCTTGACCATGCTGCTCGTGCTGGCGCTGCCGGCCGCAGCGCACGCCGCGGACAGCGGCCGCGAGTACAAGGTGCTCGTCTTCACGAAGGCGGCCGGGGAGCAGCACGCCTCGACCGCCGCCGGGGTGAAGGCGGTCAAGGACCTCGGCAAGGAGCACCGGTTCATCGTCAACGCGACGGCCGATCCCGCCGAGTTCCGCGCCGACCGGCTCGAGCAGTTCCGGGCCGTCGTCTTCCTCAACACGTCGGGCGACGCCCTCGACGAGGCCCAGCAGGCGGCGTTCGAGGACTACTACCGCGACGGCGGCGGCTTCGTCGGCGTCCACTCCGCGATCGAGACGGAGCCCTCCTGGGCATTCCTCACCGAGCTCCTCGGCACGCGTGCCACGCGCGCGTCCGCCGTCACCCAGGCCACGATCAAGGTGGCCGACCGCGTCCACGTCGCCAGCAAGAGCCTGCCTGAGTACTGGCAACGCACGGACGAGTGGTACGACTTCGCGTCGAACGTCCGCGGCCGCTCTCACGTGCTCGCGACCATCGACGAGACGACCTACCCCGGCGGCGGCAACGGCTTCGACCACCCGATCGCCTGGTGCAAGGACCACCAGGGCGGGCGCTCGTTCTACACGGCCGGCGGCCACACCGCCGCCGCCTACGGCGAGCCCGCCTTCCGCCGCCACCTGGCCGGCGGCATCGAGTGGGCCGCGGGCATGGCCGACCCGGTCTACAGCGACTGCGGCGCCACCGTGCTCGCCAACTACGAGCAGACCAAGATCGGGGCCCCGCCGAACCTCAACGAGCCGATCGGCTTCGACCAGCTGCCCGACGGACGGATCCTGCAGACGGCCCGCGCGGGCCAGCTGCGGCTGCACGACCCGCGCGACAACTCCTCTCGGGTGATCGCGACGCTGCCCGTCTACACCAACAGCGAGGACGGCCTCTACGGGCCGGCGGTCGACAACGACTTCGCGACCAACCACTGGATCTACCTCTACTACGCGCCGCTGGCGATGGAGCCGCCGTACCCGCCGAGCACGCCGGCGGGCGCCGCGCCGCTCGCGCCGCAGGCGGACCCGGGCGCGTGGGACGCCTGGAAGGGCTACTTCCAGCTGTCGCGCTTCAAGTTCGTCGACGGCGAGAACCCCACGATCGACCTCTCCAGCGAGCAGAAGATCCTCAAGGTCGACAACAACCGCGGCGCGTGCTGCCACGTCGCCGGCGACATCGACTTCGACCGCCAGAACAACCTCTGGATGGTCACGGGCGACGACACGCCGGCGGGCGGAGGCAACTCCGGCGGCTTCGCGCCGTTCAACGGGATGCTCACCAACGAGACGCAGACCGTGCGCACCGCCGGCACGACCGGCGGCACGTTCACGCTGACCTTCCAGGGACAGACGACCGCGCCGCTCGCCCACAACGCGACCGCCGCGCAGGTGCAGGCGGCGCTCGAGGCGCTCGAGGCCATCGGCTCCGGCGACGTGCTCGCGACCGGCGGCCCGGCGAACGTGGCCAACGTGTCCGTGAACTTCCGCGGCGCGCTGTCAGAGCGCGACGTGGCGCAGCTGACCGCGGACGGCTCCGGCCTGACCGGGACGGCTCCGGGTGCGGTGACGGCCACCACGACCGGCGGCGGGCTCTACAACCCGCCGTGGCTCGACGCGCGGCGCTCGGCGCTGAGCACCAACGACCTGCGCGGCAAGCTCCTGCGGATCAAGGTGGCCGCCGACGGCTCCTACACGGTGCCGCCCGGCAACCTCTTCCCGGAGTCCGAGGACGTCGATGGGAAGACCCGGCCCGAGATCTACGCGATGGGCTTCCGCAACCCGTTCCGGCTGCAGGTCGACGAGAACGACGTCGCCTACCTGACGGACTACTCGCCGGACTCCAGCGTGCCGGGGCCGTTCCGCGGCCCGGCCGGCACAGGGCGGATGGAGATCGTGCGCAAGCCGGGCAACTACGGCTGGCCGCTGTGCTACCGCACCGACCTCCCCTACTACAAGTGGGACTTCAACACGTCGACCACGCTCGGCGAGACGTACGAGTGCGGCAACGCGTCCCGGGGGCCGGAGAACAGCTCGCGCTGGAACACCGGGCGCACGGTGACCCCGCCGATCACCAACCCGGACCTCTGGTACTCCTTCCAGGACGCCACCTGGGGCACCCCGTGCTTCGACAGCTACAACACGGCCACGGCTCGGCCGTGCCCGTGGCTGTGGCCCGAGCTCGCCACGGGCGGCGTGGGTCCGCATGGCGCGACGAAGTACCGCTACGACCCGGCGAACCCGAGCACGACCAAGCTGCCGCCGTACTACGACGGGGCGATCCTGTTCGGGGAGTTCACGCGTGACTACCTCAAGGAGATCCGGCTCGACTCGGCCGGCAAGGTCCAGAAGATCAACCCGCTGTTCAACTGCGGGGCCGTCGGCTCGGTCGCGCAGCCGTTCGAGTGCGACAACCCGATGGACCTCCAGGTCGGGGCGGACGGCAACTTCTACCTGCTGACCTACGGCGACGGCTTCTTCGCCGCCAACCCCGACGCGGGCATGTACCGCTTCGCCTACGTCAAGGGCCAGCGTGCCCCGCGGGCCGTGCTCGGCGCGACGCCGACCGACGGCCGGGCACCGCTGACGGTCGCGTTCTCCAGCGAGGGATCGCGCGATCCGGACCCGGCCGACTCGATCCGGTTCGCCTGGGACTTCCAGGACGACGGCACCGTCGACTCGGTCGACCCCAACCCCTCGTTCACCTACACCGCCAACGGCGTCTACACGGCGCGGCTGACGGTGACCGACTCGAGCGGCAAGACCGACGCGAGGACGACCCAGATCACGGTCGGCAACACGTCGCCGACGATCGCGATCCAGACGCCGCTCGACGGCGACTTCTTCGAGTTCGGCCAGGACATCCCGTTCTCGGTCACCGTCACGGACCCGGAGGACGGGCCCGTCGACTGCTCGCGGGTCGAGGTCACGTTCGTGCTCGTGCACGACACGCACGGGCACGGCGAGGACAGCGTGAGCGGGTGCTCCGGCGTGCTGCACACGCTCGCCGAGGACGCCGACCACGGCGGCGCGCTCGCCGGCGGCATCAGCGCCTCCTACACCGACCGGGGCGCCAACGGCCAGCCCGCGCTGACCACGGTGAAGCAGCACGTCGTGCAGCTGCGCCGCCAGCAGGTCGAGTTCGTCCAGGAGCAGGAGGGCACGACGACGGCCAACACCGGCGACGCCGGCGGCGGCCAGCACCGCAACGGGCTCGATCCGGGCGACTGGCTCGCGCTCAACAACCGGTTCACGTTCGCGCACATGGACCAAGCGATCACGTTCCGGTTCGCGAACAACGCCGCGGCGGGCTCCACCCGCGGGCTGGTCGAGGTGCGCCTCGACTCGCCGACGGGCCCGACGGCCGCCACCTGCACGCTGCTCGCGACCGGCTCCAACGCCGTGTTCACGAGCCAACGCTGCCCCTTCGCCACCCCGGTGACCGGCAGCCGGCGGATCTACCTGGTGTTCCGCCAGGCCGACGGGGGGCCCTTGACGGGCCTCGGAAATCTCAACTGGGTCGAGTTCAGCGGCCCCGGCATCCAGTAGTGACGACACGAGGAGGAGACGAGATGGGCAACGACCACAGCATCAGCCGCCGGAAGTTCCTCGGCGCGGCCGCGGGCGCGGCCGGAGCGGCGGCCTTCGGATCCTGGGCTCCGCGCGCCTTCGGCGGCCCGGGCAACGGCGTCGGCGAGCGGCTCGTGCCGCCGGGCAAGCTCGGCGTGCAGCAGTTCTCGATCCGCGACGCCATCACGCGCCGCAGCATCGCGAGCAGTACCGCGGCCGGCATCGCGCCGACGATGGGCTTCCTCGGCGGCCCCGACTTCCCCGACGACCCGACCGACCTCGGCCCGCTCGTGCCGCTGCCCGGCGGCTTCCAGGAAGTCTTCGAGTACCTCGCCTCCGTCGACTACCGCGGCATCGAGTTCTTCTCGTTCACCCAGAACGTCAACGAGCTCGGGCGCCAGCCCACGCACGCGGAGATCCGGTCCTACCTGGACAACGCGGGACTGCTGTCGTTCGGCACCCACACCGGCGGCCTGGCCGCGATGGTCAACCCGACCACGCGGCAGACGCAGATCGACATCGCCCACACGCTCGGGCACACGATGATCGGCACCGCGGGCGACCCGGTCGGCGGCGGCGGCGCCAACCTGCTCGCCAACTGGGAGGTGGCGGCCAACAACTACAACCTGGTCGGCGCGGCCCTGGCCGCCGAGGGCCTGCGCTACTACCTCCACGCGGAGCAGAACAACTTCAACTTCTTCAACGACCCCGCCAACCCGCAGCTCTCGCGGGTGCACCGCATCGACTGGTTCACGGAGAACACCGACCCGAGCGTCGTGTTCTTCGAGCCGGACATCCTGCACTCCTACGCCGGGCGCGCGCGCTTCCCTGACCCCGTCGACGGCTCGCTCTGGGGCGCGCCGCTCGACTACTGGAAGCGCAACGCACACCGGATCGTCGCGTGGCACATCAAGGACGGCAGCCGGCTCGTGCCGCCACCGGCCCGCGGGGTGAACCCGTTCACACAGACGATCGCGCGCACCCCGACGTTCACCGACGCGATCCTCGCCGGCGAGGGCTCGATCGGCCAGGGCTACCCGCTCGACACCGATCCGGCCGTCGTCGGCTTCAAGCGGATCTTCGACGAGGTCGGGGAGAAGGGCTCGCGCTACTACGTGATCGAGAGCGACAGCGGTCCCGGCCCCGCGACGGATCCGGGCCGCTCGTTGCGGCACGCGAAGTACAGCCTGCAGAACATGCTCGGGCTGCGCGGTGCCGTGAAGGGGAAGGCCAAGAGCGACGTCGCCGACGACGCGGCGTTCGAGAGCGACGCCGTCGAGGTCGCCGGCTGAGCGCCGCTGAGCGGGGGCGCCGCCCGGCGCCCCCGCGGCACCCGCCCATGATCGGCTCGCTTCGCAGCACGACCGTCGCGCTCGCCGTCGCCCTGGTGGCGCTGCTCTCCGGGGCCGCGCCCGCGGCGTACGGGCAC
>DATFQI010000290.1:0-11785 GCA_035264365.1 Solirubrobacteraceae bacterium | reverse complement strand
AGCGCACGAGCCGGTCCAGCCGGATCGGCAGGTCGCGGACGCGCTGCCCGGTCGCGTTGAAGACCGCGTTCGCGACCGCCGCGGCGGTGCCGACGATGCCGATCTCGCCGATCCCCTTGGAGCCCATCGGGTTGAGCTCGTCGTCGGTCTCGTCGAGCCAGTGCGCCTCGATCGACTCGATGTCCGCGCAGGCGGCGACGTGGTACTGCGCGAGGTCCTTGTTGACGAAGTCGCCGAAACGCGGGTCCATGACGCTCTCCTCGTGCAGCGCCATCGAGATGCCCATCGTCATGCCGCCGATCAGCTGCGAGCGGGCCAGGCGCGGGTTGACGATCCGCCCGGCGGCGAACACACCCAGCATGCGCGAGACCCGGACCTCGCCCGTGTGGGCGTCGACGCGGACGTCGGCGAACTGGGCGCCGAACGCGTAGCGCGCGAGCTGCTCGCGAGACTTCAGGAACTCCGACGTGTCGGCGGTGGCCTCGAGGCCGTCCTCCGGCACCGCGCCGGAGTGCTCGGCGAGCTGCTCGCGCAGCGCACGGCAGGCGAGGACGACGGCGGTCCCCCACGACGCCGTGCCCGACGAGCCGCCGGCCACGCTCGCCTGCGGGAAGCCGCTGTCGCCGACCTTGATCGCGACCTGCTCGATCGGCACCTCGAGCGCGTCGGCGGCGATCTGCGCCAGCACCGTGCGCGCGCCGGTGCCGATGTCCGCGGCCGCGATCCGCACGACGTAGCCGCCGTCGCGGCGCGTGCGCACGGCCGCCCGCGACGGCATCTGGTAGGCGGGATAGGTCGAGGAGGCGACGCCCATGCCGTGCAGCCAGCGGCCGTCGCGGCGCGCGCCGGGCTCGCCGCGGCGCTCCCAGCCGAAGCGCTCGGCGCCCTCGCGCAGGCAGGCGACGAGGTTGCGAGACGAAAATCGCTCCCCGCTCTCGGGATGGACCTCGGGCTCGTTGATGATGCGCAGCTCCACAGGGTCGATGCCGGCCTCGTGGGCGAGCTCGTCCATCCCCGACTCGAGCCCGTACATGCCCGGGCACTCGCCGGGCGCGCGCAGCCACGACGGCGTCGGCACGTCGAGCGCCACGAGCCGGTGCGCGGTGCGCCGGTTGGGCGCCGCGTACATCCAGCGCGAGCAGATCGCGGTCTGCTCGGCGAACTCCCTCAAGCGCGAGGTCTGCTCGCACGCCTCGTGCGAGAGCGACTGCAGCCGTCCGTCCGCGTCGGCCGCGAGTCGCAGCCGCTGGATCGTCGGCGTGCGGTAGCCCACGTAGGCGAACATCTGCTGGCGCGTGGTGGCGACCTTGACGGCGCGCCCGGCGACCTTGGCGGCGATCGCGGCCAGCACGACGTTGGGGCGCGGCAGGCCCTTGGAGCCGAATCCGCCGCCGACGTGCGGCGAGATGACCCGCACCTGGGCGGGCTCGAGCTCGAACAGCTTCGCGACCGTGCGGGCGACGGCCGAGGCGCCCTGGGTCGAGTCGTAGAGCGTCAGCCCGCCGTGCTCCCAGACCGCCACCGTGGCGTGCGGCTCCATCGGGTTGTTGTGGAACGCGGGCGTCGTGTACGTCGCGTCGATCGAGACGGCGGCCGCGGCGTGCGCGGCGTCCGGGTCGCCGGCGCCGGTCTCCGACGGGAACGACGGGTTGACCTTCTCCGGCGTGTAGAGCTCGGGATGGTCGGGGCGCAGGATCACGTCGTGCGGGCGCTCGTCGTAGTCGACCCGCACGAGCCCGGCCGCCTCGCGCGCGCCTTCCAGCGAGTCCGCGATCACGGCCGCGACGATCTGCCCGCGGTAGCCGACCGTACGCGACTGGAACAGCGCGAGCTCGGCGTCGCCGGAGTCGGCGAGCCCGGGTGCGTTCTCGGCCCAGACCACGGCGAGCACGCCGTCGCGGGCGAGCGCTGGGGCGGCGTCGACGCCGCGCACGTCGCCGGAGGCGACCGTGGCCTGCACGGGCTGGCAGTAGGCCATCCCCTCGACGTGGTGCTCGTAGGCGTAGCGGGCGCGGCCCATCACCTTCTCGCGCGCCTCCAGGCGCGTGTGCGGCGTGCCGACGGAGCGCGGCAGGACGGGCGCGGTCACGAGCACACCTCCGCGAGTGTCGAGACGAGCACGTTGCGGGCCAGCGGCACCTTGAACGCGTTGTCGCGCAGCGGCTCGGCCGCGGCCAGCTCGGCGTCGGCGGCGGCGCGGAACGCCGCCTCGGCGGTCGGGCCGCCCCGCAGCGCCGCCTCGGCCCGCTCGGCTCGCCAGGGCACGTGCGCGAGGCCGCCGAAGGCGATCCGGCAGTCGCGGATCGTGTCGCCGTCGAGCTCGACGGCCACCGCGACGGAGACGACCGCGAAGGCGTAGGAGGCGCGGTCGCGCACCTTGCGATAGCGAGCCCGCCAGGCGATCTCCGGCGCGGCGAGCTCGAGTGCGACGATCAGCTCGCCGGGCTCGAGCACCGTGTCGCGCTGCGGCTCGTCGCCCGGCAGCCGGTGCAGGCCGGGGATCGGGATCGCCCGCTCGCCGACCGGCCCGGTCACGTGCACGGTCGCACCGAGGGCGGCCAGCGCGACCGCCATGTCGGACGGGTGCGTCGCCACGCAGGCCTCGGAGTGGCCGAGCACGGCGAGGTTGCGGTGGTCGCCCTCGCGCGCCGGGCAACCATTCGGATCCCGCCCACCCTGCCGCTTGTTGCACGGCTTGGTGACGTCCTGGAAGTACGCGCAGCGGGTGCGCTGGAGCAGGTTGCCCCCCACGGTGGCGACGTTGCGCAGCTGGCCGGAGGCGCCCTCGAGCACGGCCTCGGCGAGCAGCGGATGGCGCTCTCGCACGCGGCGGTCGGCGGCGAGCGCGCTGTTGGTCACGCCGGCGCCGACCCGCAGCCCGCCGCCGGCGGTCTCCTCGATCTCGGTGCCGAGGTCGCGCACGTCGACCAGCAGCGCCGGCGTCTCCACCTCGAGCTTCATCAGGTCGACGAGGTTGGTGCCGCCGGCGAGGTAGCGCGCTCCCTCGGGCGCACCCTCCAGCAGCGCGACCGCGCCCGCGGCGTCGGCCGCCCGCTCGTAGCCGAACGGCTTCATCGCGCCGCCTCCGCGATCGCCGGGACGATGTTCGCGTAGGCGCCACAGCGGCACAGGTTGCCGCTCATGCGCTCGCGGATCTCGCCCTCGTCGAGCGCCGGCACAGCGGCCAGGTCGGCGCTGACGGCGCTCGGCCAGCCCTCGCGCGCCTCCTCGATCATCGCCACGGCGGAGCAGATCTGGCCGGGCGTGCAGTAGCCGCACTGGAACGCGTCGTGCTCCACGAACGCCGCCTGGACCGGGTGCAGCGCCTCGCCGTCGGCCAGGCCCTCGATCGTCGTGACCTCGCCGCGCACCGCGACGGCGAGCAGCAGGCACGCGTTCACGCGGCGGCCGTCGTCCAGCACGGTGCAGGCGCCGCACTGTCCGTGGTCGCAGCCCTTCTTGGCGCCCGTGAGCTCGAGCTGCTCGCGCAGCACGTCGAGCAGCGTGGCGCGCGTGTCGACGGCGAGCTCACGCGGCTCGCCGTTGATCGTCAGCTCGAGCCGTGCACGCTGTGTCTCCATGCGAAGGAAGCTACTCGTCAGGCCGACGAGCTGAGGAGCAGGTCGGCGAGGAGCCGCGGGTCGTCCCACATCGGCAGGTGCCCGGTGCCCGGCAGGATCACGGTGCGCACGTTCGGCGGCGGGTGCCGCAACCGCGCGACCACCCGGTCGTACTCGGGCCACGCGAGCGTGACCGGCACGCGAATCTCGGCGAGCCGCGAGAACGTGCTCGCGCGCATGGCCGCGTTGACCTCCGGGAAGCCGGGCGCGTTCGCGTAGGCGCGGATCAGATCGCGCGCGGCGGACGCCGGCATCCGCTCCGGGTGCGCGACGAACATCGCCATCGCGGCGCGCCGCAGCGCCGGCACGCGCGCCAGCGCGCCCGCGAACGGCGCCGCCAGCCGCGCGGCGGCTCGCGCGCTCCCGCGCCGCGGCGGCAGCGGCTCCGGCCACAGCCCGGCCGGCCCGATCGCCACCACGCTGCGCGCCCGGCCGGCCAGTGCGAGCTCCAGCGCCACCCAGCCGCCGAGCGAGTTGCCGGCGACCGCGAAGTCCCGGACCCCGGCCACCGCAAGCCCGGCCGCGACCGCCTCCGCCAGCCGCGCCGACGTCGGCTCGGCCCCGCGCAGCGGCGGCGAGCCGCCGAAGCCCGGCAGGTCGACCGCGATCAGCTCGCGCTCGCCGGCCAGCAGCGGGATCACCGGCGCCCAGACGCGCCGGTCCGCGCCGAGCGGGTGCAGCAGCACGAGCGCCGGCCCCGACCCGGCGCGGTCGAAGGCGAGCTCCGGCGCCACGACCGCGGTCGTGCTCACGCGCTCGCCACGCTGCGCAGCGGGAGCCTCGCGGGCGCCGCCGGGCGCCACTGCGGCTTGGCCAGCAGCGCCTGCGCGAGCCCGATCCGGTGCTCGGCGAAGCCCGCCTCGCAGTAGCAGAGGTACATCCGCCACAGCCGCCGGAAGCGCTCGTCGTAGCCGCGCGCCCCGAGCTCGTCCGCGTGCGCGTCGAGGTTCTCGCGCCAGCGGTGCAGCGTCTCGGCGTAGTGCTGCGTGAGGTCCTCCATGTGCACGGCGCGCATGTCGGTGTCGCGCGCGACGCAGCGGGCGATCACCTCCTGCGAGGGCAGGCAGCCGTTGGGGAAGATCATCGTGCGGATGAAGCTGCGCGAGACGCGCTCGATCCGGTAGGCGCGGTCGTCCATCGTGATCGCCTGCAGCAGCATCGCGCCGTCGGGCTCGAGCAGGTCGCTGCAGCGCCCGAAGAACGTGTCGAAGTCCTTCCAGCCGACGGCCTCGATCATCTCCACGGAGACGAGCTTGTCGTAGCGGCCGCGCAGGTCGCGGTAGTCCTCCAGCAGCACGGTCACGCGATCCTCGAGCCCTGCCTCGCGCACGCGCCGGACGGCGGTCGCGTGCTGGTCGGAGGAGATCGTCGTCGTGGTCACGCGGCAGCCGCGCGAGCGGGCCGCGTTGACGGCCAGCGAGCCCCAGCCCGTGCCGATCTCCAGCAGGTGGTCGGTCGGCTGCAGGTCGAGCTTGTCGTAGATCAGCTCGAGCTTGGCCTCGGAGGCCTGCTCGAGCGTCATCCCCGGGCGATCGAACAGCGCGCAGGAGTACATCATCGTCGGGTCGAGCATCCGCTCGAAGAGGTCGTCGCCGAGGTCGTAGTGGGCCTCGATGTCCTTGCGCGAGCGGCGCGGCGTGTTGCGCACGAACGCCTGCCGCGCGCGCAGGTACGGCTCGCGCACCGGAGCCAGGCGGCGGCGTGCGGCGTCGAGGCGGTTGACGTTGCGCGCGGCGACGCGCAGCACCGCGGTCACGTCTGGCGAGTCCCACAGCCCCTGGGCGTAGGCCTCCGCGAGCCCGCGGCCCCCGTGCAGCAGGTGCGGCCACAGCGCGTCGGAGCGCACGTCGACGATCGCGGACGGCGCGCCGCCGCCGAACTCGTGGCGCACGCCGTCCTCGACGACGGTCAGCCGCCCCTCGCGGATCTGCCGCAGCAACCCGAAGGCGATCCTCCGCGCCGCCCGCCTCACGCCGTCACCTGCGGCCGCCGGTGCCACGGCACGCCCTTCAGGCGCAGGACGACCGCGTGCGAGTAGATCAGCGCGACCGTCCGCAGGGTCGCGCCGTAGTGGCGGGCGAGCGCGCGGCGGCCGAGCGGCCGGCGCTCGAGGTTGAGCGTCGCGTCGAACACGCGCTCGCCGTCCTCGCGGTTCTCGATGTGCACGGACAGCGTCGGCCCCGGAACGGCCGCACGCAGGACGTAGCGCTGGTCCATGCCCATGAACGGCGAGACGTGCATGCGCTTGTCCATGTCGCCGGCCAGCACGCGCCCGCCGCCTTGGCGCCGGAGCACGTACGGGTGGCGGTCGCCCCACGGCGTGTTGGTGACCTCGGCGACGACGGCGCCGACCGTCTCGCCGTCCTCCTCGAAGAGGTAGTAGAAGCAGACGGGGTTGAAGCAGTGCCCGAGCGTGCGCAGGTTGGTGAGCACGCGCACTGGGCCCTGCGGCGCGCGCGGACCGGCGAGCTCGCGGACGGTCTCCTTCAGCGACCGGCGCGGGTCTCCGATGTGGTCGCTGCGGCGGAAGCGCCGGCGGGCCAGCTTCAGGCCGTCGACCTCGTCGAGGTCGAGGTAGGCCATCGAGACGCGATAGCGGAACGCGTGCCCGCGCACCGAGTGCCGGCGGTGCGACACGGTGCCGTCGTAGAACGCGCTCGCCGTCATGCCGGCACCGCCCGGCGGCCGGCCGCGGCCGCGGCGCGGTGCGCGCTGGCGACGCCGTCCTCGTGGAAGCCCCAGCCCCAGTAGGCGCCGCAGAAGTGCGTGCGCCGGCGCCCGCCGATCTCCTCATAGCGGCGCTGGGCGGCCTGTCCGGCGAGGGTGTAGACCGGGTGCGCGTAGGCGATCCGCCGGATGATCTTCGCCGGGTCGATCGCCTCGCTGCGGTTGAGCGTCACGCAGTAGTCCTGGCGGGCGTCCAGCGACTGCAGGCGGTTCATGTGGTAGGTCACGGTCGCCGGACCGCGCGCCGAGCCCGCGGGCGGCAGGTGGTAGTTCCAGCTCGCCCATGCCCGCCTGCGGCGCGGGAGCAGACCCCGGTCGGTGTGCAGCACGGCCTCGTTGGCCTGGTACGGGAAGGCGCCCAGGATCTCTCGCTCGGCGGGCGTCGGGTCGGCGAGCATCGCCAGCGCCTGGTCGGCGTGCGCGGCGATCACGACCTCGTCATAGGACTCCGGCTCGCCACCCGCGGGCGTGACGTCGACGCGATCCTCGAGGCGCTCGATCGCGCGCACGGGCGTGGAGAGCCGGATCCGCTCCGCGAACGGCGCGGTCAGCGCCTCGACGTAGCGCTTGGAGCCGCCGCTGACCGTGCGCCAGCGCGGCCGGCCGCGCAGGCCGAGCATGCCGTGGTTGTCGAAGAACTCGACCAGGAAGCGCGCCGGGAACGTCCACATCTGGTCGGGGTCCGACGACCAGACGGCGGCCGCCTGCGGCACGATCACGCGCTCGACGAAGGCGTCGGAGACCTCGAGCCCGGCCAGCCACTCGCGCAGCGACGGCTCGTCCGGCGCGGCCAGCAGCTCGCGCGCGGCGCGCTGGAAGCGCGGCACGTCGGCGACCATCCGCTGGAAGCTCGGCGAGAGCAGATGCGAGCGCTTGGCGTAGAGCCCGTTCGGCGTGGTGCTCGCGTACTCGAAGTCGCCGTCGGAGACGCCGAAGGACATCTGCGCCGGCTGCGAGGCGACGCCGAGCTCGTCCAGCAGCGCCTCGAAGCGCGGGTAGTTGCGGTCGTTGAAGACGATGAAGCCGGTGTCGACGGCGAGCGGCCCGCGGTCGGTCTCCACCTCGATCGTGTTCGTGTGCCCGCCCGCGTAGGCGCCCGCCTCGAAGACCGTCACGTCGTGCTCGGGGTGCAGCAGATGCGCGGCGACGAGCCCGCTCACGCCTCCGCCGACGACGGCGATCCGGGACCCGCGGGCGAGCTGGGGTTCGATAAGCATCGAACTCCCATTCGGATGAGGCGCGCCGTCCGGATCATTCGACCCGCGGCGGCCGGGTCAGAGCGCGCGCAGGCCCGCGGTGACGGCGGCGGCCACGATCACGCACCAGATGATCGAACCTGTCCGCCACGCGACCGCGCCACCGGCGGCGACGCCGACGGTGTGCTCGCCCACGGCGAGATCCTTGCCGTCGGCCAGCGTCGCCGTCACGACCAGTGCGGCGAGCAGGGCCGGCGCCAGCAGGGTGATCACGCCGAGGAACTGCGCCGGCAGCTGGCGGCCGCCGAGCACGATCGGGCCGGCCGCCTTGATCGCCGCGGTGACGATCGCCAGGCCCGCGATCAGCGAGACGCTCGTGCTCACGCGCGCGCCTCCTGCGCCTCGGCCCGCGCGCGCTGGGTGACGCCGAGCAGCGCGCCCACGCTGGCCGCCAGCACCGGGATCCCGGCGGGCGCGAACGGGACGAGCGCAAGGGCGACCAGCGCGCCGATCGCCGCCGCCCCGCGGGCGCGGCTGCTGCGCGCCTCGCTGATCAGCAGGGCGACGAAGAAGGCGGGGTAGATCGCGTCGAGCCCGAGCTTGTCGGTGTCGCCGAGCGCCCCGCCGCCGAGCGCGCCGACGACGGTCCCGAGCGACCAGGTGAGGTACTGCACGGAGGTCGAGCCGAACAGCAGCCAGCGGTCGAACGTGCCGTCACCGCGGGCGGCCAGCGCCCACGATGCATCGACGACGGTCTGGCCCTGCGCGGCGCGCCACGGCCAGCGGCCGGGCAGCGACGGCGCGAGGGCGACGCCCATCATCAGGAAGCGCGAGTTCATCAGCGCGCCGGCGCCGATCGCCGCGGCGACGCCGCCGCCCGCGCCGAGGATCGCGATCGCCGCGAACTGGGCGGAGCCCGCGAAGACGATCAGCGACATCACGATCGCCGCGACGGCGGACAGCCCTGCGTCGCGGGCGACGATCCCGAACGTGACCGCGACCAGGAAGCCGGCGAGCGCGAACGGCACGCCGAGCCGCAGGCCCTTCAGGAAGTGCTCGCGCGAGGTGAGCGTCTCCTGCTCGGTCTCGGTCGTCGACACATCCCCGAGACTCGCAGGTCGCGGCCCCCGTGCCGGTTCGGCCAGCCCCACACGTTCCGGGTCGGGCACCGGCGCGGCGGCCGCGAGTCCACCGCCGCCGCTAGCCGAACAGCGGGAACGCCCGGCGGCGCGCGAGCGCGTCCATGCCGGATTGGATGCTGCGGTGGACCTCGCGGTACTTGCGGTTGACGTAGTCGTCGTCGTCCGCGCGCTCCGGGTCGACGTCGAAGCGCACCGGATCCTGGAAGGCCGTGCGGATCTTCGTCGGCAGCGGCAGCTCGGGCAGCATCGCCGGGCTCAGCCCCCACGGCGCCTGCAGCGCGATCGGGAACATCTTCAGCCGCGCGAGCTTGTCGAGCTGCAGCGCGCGGGCGAGCCGGCGGCCCCTGAGCAGGACGGGCATCGAGTCCGGGCCGCCGACGGTCGCGATCGGGACGATCGGCACGCCGGCCCGGATCGCCATCCGGACGAAGCCGGTGCGCCCGGCGAGCACCGCCTTGTCGCGATCGACCCACGGGCGCAGGGAGTCGATCTCCCCGCCGGGCCACAGCGCGACGTCGCGGCCGGCGGCGAGCGCGCCCGCGATCGAGTCCGGCGCGGCCGGCAGCACGCCCATCTTGCGGAAGTAGGCGCCCACCAGCGGGGCGGCCATGAGGGCGTCGTGCGCGGTGCCGTGGAGCGGTCGTTCGGCGCCGAAGTGCCGCCACCACTGGAAGCCGACGGTCCACGCGTCCCACACGAACGGCGCGCCCGAGTGCACCCCGATCAGGAGCGCGGGCGGCTCCGGGAGCTTCTCGAAGCCCTCGATCTCCATCCGGAACCAGTAGTCCATCAGCGGGTTCCAGAGGTACTTCTGGGCCTCCATCCAGTCCAGGTCCTGCGCCTCGAGCGACCAGTCGCCCGCGCGATCGGCGACCCAGCCGGCGGCGCCCGTGGCCTGCTCGCGGCGCGCGTCGGCCTTCTCCCTCGCGCGGCGCGCGTGACGCTCGGCCTGCGCCGTGCCGCCGCCCTTGGCCCTGCCGTTGGATCCGGCCATCTGCGTTCCTCTCCCTGCAGTCGCTCGCCGGAGGCCTACCCGGCGAGCGTGAGATCGAACGCGCGGTCCACGTCGGGCCGTTGGTCGACGATCCCGATCTCGGCGTCGAAGTCGGCCCAGCGCTCGAGCACGGCGCGGTCGAGCCGCAGGCCGCGGGCGAACACGGGCGCGACGGCGTCGAGCTGCTCGCGCGTCAATCCGGTGTCGCCAGACTCCGCGGCGTCGGCGATCTCCCGCGCGGCGGCGTCGCGGTCCGCGAGCGCGGCGTCCATCCCGGCCGCGATCGCCTTCAGCGTGCGCCGCAGCGTCTCGCGCTCGGCCTCGAGCGTGCGCCGCGAGGTGACGAGCACGACCTCCGGGTACGGCGGCGCGCCGTAGTCCTCGACGCGGAACTCCGACACGTCGCGGCCCCTCGCCTTCAGCGCGACGCCCTCGGCGTTCCAGAACGCGGGGACCGCGTCGACGCGGCGGCTGAGCAGCCGCGCGACCGCGGAGAAGCCGATCGTGACCTGTTTGACGCTGTCGTAGTCGGCGCCGTCGTGCTCGAGGATCGCGCGCAGGAACGCGGGGTCCGAGGGCAGGCCGGAGACGCCGACCGTCTTCCCCTCGAGGTCGCGCGGGCGCTCCAGGCCCGGCTGGCCGATCAGGGCGGCGAGCGGCTTACCGACGAGCGCGCCGATCGCGACCAGGTCGGCGCCCTGCTGGCGCGCGATCGCGAGGTCGTGGATGTCGAGCACGCCGAGGTCGACCTTGCCCGCCGTGATCAGCTTCAGCGCGTCCGGGCCAGGGCCGGGCTTGCGGATCTCGAGCCGGACGCCCTCGCGGCGGTCGCGGCCGTCGCGCGCGGCGGCGTAGATCGGGGCGTGGACGGCGTTCGGCGTGAAGTCCAGCGACAGCGTCACGCGCTCGGCGGCGCGCTCGCCGCCGGCCGGCGCGTCATCGGACCCGCAGCCGGCGAGGGCGGCCGCGAGCGCCAGCAGCGCGATGGCGAGCGGGAGGCGCACCCAATGACCGTAGCCTCCGTCTTCATGGACCTCTGCGACGAGGTCCGCGCCCACTGCGCGCGGATCGCCGCCGGCGCGCGCTGGGTGCGGATCGAGCCCGAAGCGCCGGTCGAGCCCGGCGGGGTCGCGGGCCTGGACCCGGCGCTGCACCTGCTCGACGCCGCGCCCGAGACGGTCGCGCGGTACGTGCTGATCCTCGACGCGATCAACTTCGGCTCGGGCTGGTTCGGGACGCTGCACACGGCCGAGGGCGAAGACGACCTGACGACGATCACGCGCCGGCTGACCGAGCACGCGCGCGCCGCCGGCGAGCCGTGGACGGCCGCGCAGCTGCGGACACTTGACGCGGCGCAGGTGGCGGACGTGCTCGGGCAGGACCCCGCGCACGAGCTGATGGCGCTCTACGCCGGTGCGCTCGTCGCCCTCGGCGACTGGCTCGGCGCGCGCGGCGCGCTCGAGGCGGTCGCGGCCGAGGGCGGCGGCTCCGCGGCGCGGCTGGCGGCGGCGCTCGCCGCCGGGATGCCGTTCTTCGCCGACCACGGCTTCTACAAGCGCGCCCAGATCACCGCGAACGACCTCGCGCTCGCCGGCGTGGCGGCCTTCGGCGACGTCGACCGGCTGACGATCTTCGCCGACAACCTCGTCCCGCACGTGCTGCGCGTCGACGGGATGCTCGCTTACGCGCCGGAGCTGGCCGCGAAGGTCGACGCCGGCGAGGAGCTCGCGGCCGGCTCCGAGATGGAGACCGAGCTGCGCGCCTGCGCCGTGCACGCCTGCGAGCTGCTGGCGGCGCGCTGGGGCGTCGCCCCGCGTCTGCTCGACAACTGGCTCTGGAACCGCGGCCAACACGCGCCGTACACGGACTCGCCCCCGCACCGCACTCGCACCGTCTTCTACTGAGCTCCGGCCAAGTGCTTGCAGGCGCCGGTGGCGTTGCGGGGTGCGCCTGCGTGGGCAACGGCATGGGCACCGACGAGGGGGGAGTTTGCCTCAGGTGACTCGAGCGGTGGATTGATCCCTCTGACGCACAGTTATCCACTCCTCGATGCGCGAGCGTGCACCAACTCACGCATAGGCTGAACAACTGCACGCTCGCGTCACC
>DATFQI010000289.1:0-2661 GCA_035264365.1 Solirubrobacteraceae bacterium | reverse complement strand
GAACGGCACCGGGGCGAGCGCCAGCGCGCCGAGTCCGGGCTGCAGCGCCAGCATCGCGATCGCCGCCAGCACGATCGTCAGCGCGCTCTGGACGATGAACACGAGCCCGTAGCCGAGGAAGAAGCGCACGCTCTGCAGGTCCACGGTGGCGCGCGACATCAGCTGGCCGGTCTGCGTGGTGGCGAAGAAGCCGAGCTCGAGCGACTGCAGGTGCGCGTAGACGAGGTTGCGCAGGTCGACCTCGACGGCGAGCGAGACGCGGCCCGCGACCAGCCGTCGCGCGACCGAGAGCACGAGCCGCAGCACCGTGAAGCCCGCGATCGCGAGCACCAGCGTCGTCAGTCCGTCACGGTCGCCGCTGTCGATGTCGTCCACCGCCTGGCCGGTGAGCCACGGGATCGCGACCGTCGCGGCCATCGCCAGCGCCGCCAGCACCAGCGACACCACGGCGCCCCGCCGATAGGGCCTCAGGAAGCTCAGCAGCCGCAGGAACGTGTGCACGCGCAACAACGATAGGGACCGCCGGCATCTGCAACACTCGCGCCGCGAATGACCGATCCGATCGCCCTCCGCAACCGCTTCGCCATGGTCAAGGGCGCGTGGGAGGACCACCTGCCCGGCGTGCCGTTCCCGCGCTCGCTCGGCGAGGGCAGCGCGGAGGAGAAGATCGAGCGGCTCGAGCTGGCGCTGGTGGACGAGATGCGCGCCCGCGCCACGCCCGAGAGCGCCGAGCAGACCGCGGACGCCATGTGGGGCATCGTCCACGCGCGCCCCGACGGCGACCCGGTCAAGGTACGCGTCACCGAGCACCACCAGGAGCTCGCGCGCTTGGGCCACCGCCGGCTGTGACCAAGCGCCCTCCGGCCGGGCTCTGCGACTCCTGCCGGCACCAGAAGGTCATCCGGACCGGCCGCGGCTCGGAGTTCTCGATGTGCCTGCGCTCGAAGGACGACGAGCGCTACCCGAAGTACCCGCGGGTGCCGGTCGCCTCGTGCCCCGGCTACGAGGGCCGATCGAGCTTGAGGTAGATCGAGCCGTCCTGCTGCTGGATGTGCTCGTAGGTGTAGAGGTGCTCGAGCGTCAGGTCGTCGATCCGCTTCGCCTCCGGCTTGGCGACCGAGTCGATCTTCGGCGCCTTCAGCGCCAACGTCGTGGCCAGCGGCGTCTCGAGCTGCCTGCGCAGCTCGCTGCGACGCCAGAACAGCGCCTGGCGCTGGAAGGGCTCCACCTTGGCCTTCTTGCCCCCGGCGGTGCGGCCCTGCGGATCGATGTGCACCTGCTCGGCCTTCGGCGCCGGCGGCAGCAGCGCGACGACCATCTGCACGTCGGGCAGGTAGCGGAACGAGTACAGCGACAGCTCGAGCGCCTCGCGCCGCAGCAGCCGCCGCCGCTTCTCGCTCGGCGCGGTCCCCTCGAGCCGCCCGTCGCGGCCGAAGCCGCCGAGCGTGTACTGAACCCCCAGGCCGGGGACGACCTGGAAGCGGTCGCCGGCGGCGGGGACCGCGACCTGGATCGGGACGGTGTTGAGCGCGATCAGCCCGCCCTTGACGCGCGTGAGGCTCTTCTCCTTCGCGTCCTTGTAGCTGCCGCCGAGCTTGTCGGCGATCTCCTCGGAGCCGCCGATCGCGTCGGTCGCCTCCGGATGCCACGGCGACCAGTTCGCGGCCAGGCCGTCCTCGGCCGCCGTGCCGGCGGCGCTCTTCTTCGGGGACGTGTCGCTGCCGAGCAGGACGACGAGCAGCACCGCCGCGGCGATGCCGCACCCCGCGAGCAGGCCCATCAGGAACCCGAAGCGCGCCCGGAACTGCGACGGCCCGAGCGGCTCGGAGGCAGCGGGGTCGGGAGGCTCGGCCTCCTGCGGCTCGAACGCGCCGGCCCGCTCCGGGTCCGGCGTCGGCCGGCCGGCCGGGGAGGGGGGAGGGATCAGATCGCGGGCCACGTCGTCTCGTCCGTCACGTCGATCGCCGGCTTGCGCAGCACGGCGCCGTCGAGCAGCGAGGTCACGTCCTCGCCGTAGAGCTCGCCGGCGGAGATCAGCCGCTCCGCGACGTGCTCGGTGCCCTCGCGGTTGAGCCGGATCGTGTTCCAGGCCACGACGAACCCCTGGCCGAGCAGGCCGGCGATCAGCCGCCGCTTGTCCGGGTCCCCGAGTGCCGAGGCGTAGGCGTCGTCGGCGAGCATGCCGCCGCCCGAGCGGTGCATCAGCTGGTAGCCGATCCGCTCGAAGCGCTCGGCGGCCTCCTTCTCGGCCTCCTCGCGCGCGTCCGCGTCCTCGATCCGGTCGGCGAGGTCGATCGCCGCGGGCGCCATCCCGTGCACGCCGACCATGCGCGCGGCGCGCCGCGTGGCCGATCCGAGGTCGCCGCCGACCCCGGTCGTGTTCTGCCCGTAGAAGACGTGCTCGGCGGCCATCGCCCCGAGCGTCCAGATCAGGTCGCCGACCTGCTCGGAGCGCCAGTGCCCGATCCGGTCCTCGATCTCCATCGTCATGTGGTGGCCGCCCGAGGAGCCGCGCTTGCGGATCGACAGCCGCGTGGAGAGCCGGTTCTCCAGGTACAGGTGGCCGCAGACCGCGTGGCCGGCCTCGTGGATCGCGGTCGCGCGCTCCTCGTGCTTGGGATACGGCTGGCCGATCGCGACGCCGGCCTCGACCGTCGTCAT
>DATFQI010000288.1:0-2446 GCA_035264365.1 Solirubrobacteraceae bacterium | reverse complement strand
TGCTCTCGACCTCGACGAGGATTCCCGCCCTGACCGCGGCGTCAAGAGCGTCAAGCACTCGGTCGTCGGGCAGGTCGAGCACGCTCTCGAGCACGTCAAGCTCGAAGTCCCGTCCCACGAGCGCGGCGACCCCCAGCACCCGACCCGCGTCGTCGGGCAGTCGTGCCACGCGGCGGGCGATCACGTCGCGCAGCCCGGCCGAGAGCGGCGCGCCCGCGTCGCCGGCCTCGGCGCGGTGGCGCAAAAGCTGGCGCACGAAGAACGGGTTACCGTGCGTCTCCTCGCGCACGGCGCGCGCCGCGGAGGCGTCGAGCCCGTGGCCGTCGACGCCGGCGAGCTCGGCCACCTCGTCGACGTCGAGCCCGTCGAGCCGAACGCGCTCGAGCGGCTGGTCGCGCTCGAGGTCGGCCAGGAGCTCAACCAGCGGGTGGTGGTCTCCGAGCTCGGTGTCCCGGTAGGTGCCGAGCATAAGCACCGGCCCCAGCTCCGTGGCCCGCGCGACCTGGCGCCCCAACAGCAGCGAGGAGCGGTCGGCCCAGTGCAGGTCATCGATCATGATCACGAGCGGCCCGCGGGCGGCGAGCCGGCCGACCACCTCGACCACCGCCGAGAACAACCGGCGCCGCTCGGACTCCGGGTCTCCCTGCTCGGGCTCGGGCAGACCCGGAACCCGTGCCCGCAGATCCGGCAGCAGGCGCGCAAGGTCCGCCCCGAGCAGCCCGAGCAGCCCGGGCAGTTCGGCGTCCGGCAGGCGGGCGAGGTGCCCGCCCAGCAGCTCGATCCAGGGGCCGAAGGGGAACAGCTGCTCCTCGTCGCAGCGCCCGTACAGGACGTCGAAGTCGGCGGCGCTCGCGGCCACAGCTGCGAGGAGACGTGTCTTCCCTATCCCGCCCTCCCCGGTCACGAGCACGAGGCCGGTCCGTCCCGCGCGGGCGCGATCGAGCTCGCCGGTGAGCCGTGCCAGCGGCTCGACCCGGCCCACGAGCGGCGTCGCCACCACCTGTGCGAGCCGGTCGGGCAGCCCGCTCGCGGTCGCCGCGCCCGGACGGCCCGGCGCCGCACCCGCCCGCCGGTCTGCGCCGGGCGGCGTGGCCGGCTCCCCGCGCAGCAGACGCTCGTGCACGACGCGGACCGCCTCGCCCGGCGCCACGCCCAACTCGTCGCGCAGCAGCACGCGCAACTCCTCGTAGGCGGCGACCGCCGCGGCCACCTCGCCGCGGGCGCCGAGCGCCTCGATCAGCAGGCGGTGACCCGACTCACGCAGCGGCGCCGATCGCACGAGCTCCCGCGCGGCAGCCTCCGCCCCGGCGAGGCGCGGCCCGCCGAGCGCGATCCCCGCCTCGGCCACGATCTCGAGCGCCTGCCGGCGCACCTCCTCCATGTCGCGGCGACGGTCCTCGACCCAGGGCACGTCATGCCCGACGAGGAACGTGCGGCCGCCGATCTCGGCCGCCTCGGAAGCGGCCCTGGCGGCGCTCTCCCAATCGCCCGCGGCGGCGGCCGCCCGCGCGGCGTCGCCTGCACGGACGGCGCGCTCGACGTCTATGTCGGCGTCCGGCAGCTCCAGAGTCAGCTCCCGCCGGCCGGTCAGCACGCCCTTCCCGATGGCGTGGCGCACCTTCGACAACAGCGCGTTCAGCACGTCGTCCGGATCGGCCGGCGGCCGCCCCGGCCACAGCACCTCGATCAGCTCGTCACGTCGAACCGGACGGTCGCGGTTGAGCGTCAGCAGCGCGATAACCAGCGGGCCCTGGCGACCGGGCAGGCGCTGCTCGACCCGCCTCCCGGCGAGCTCGACCTCAAAGCGTCCGCACAGCACGACCCGTGCGCTCATCGCTTCAAAGTAGACCGAGCGCTCACGCCGGGCAAGGAGCCTCTGACAAGGTTCGCGCAGGGTTGCGCCAACGGGCGGCGCAGAGACTCCGGCACCTTGAACGTAGAAGTAGTCGAGACTCAAGCTATCTACAGGAAAGGAACGATCACATGAGCACGACTCTGCCCAACGACCGCGTCCATGCGCTGGCGGGACAAGTCTCCGGAACCGTCCTCTCGCCGGAGCAGCCGGGCTACGACGAGGCCCGCGCCATCAACAACGGCCTCGTCGACAAGCGGCCGGCGCTGATCGTCAGGAGCCGCACAAACGAGGATGTTGTTGCCGCCCTTGAGTTCGCGCGCAGCACGGGGCTCGAGGTGTCGGTCCGCGGCGGCGGGCACAACGTTGCCGGCCGCGCCGTCACCAACGGCGGGGTGATGATCAGCTTGGCCGACATGAAGCACGTCGCCGTCGATCCCGCGCGGGCGACCATAACCGCCCAGGGAGGCGTGACTTGGGGTGAGCTGAACGACGCCGCCGGCGCTCACGGCCTGGCCACAACGGGAGGCGTCGTCTCGACGACCGGCATCGCGGGCTACACCCTCGGTGGCGGGCTCGGCTGGCTGATGGCGA
>DATFQI010000287.1:0-5002 GCA_035264365.1 Solirubrobacteraceae bacterium | reverse complement strand
GTGCCGATCGGCGGCCACTACACGATGGACCGCTTCGACGCGGTGACCGCGGTGGAGCTCATCAACCCGTCCGAGGTCATCCCCTGCCACTACAACACGTTCCCGCCGATCGAGGCCGACGCCGAGGCGTTCAAGTCCGACGTCCAGAACGCGGGCTTCTCGCAGGTCGTCGTGCTCGAGCCCGGCGGGACGCACACGGTCAAGTGACCCACGCGATCGTCCTCATCCAGGCCGACCGGGCGGCCATCAAGACCCTCGGCGGCGCGCTGGCCGATGTCGAGGGCGTCGCCGAGGCGTACTCGGTCACCGGCGAGTGGGACTACGTGGCGATGCTGCGCGTACGCGACCCGGCGGAGGTGGCCGAGGTCGTCACGCAGCGCTTCGCGGACCTGCCGGGGATCGAGAAGACGCAGACGCTGGTCGCGTTCGAGGTCTTCTCCCAGCACGACCTCGAGGCGCTGTTCAGCATCGGGACATGATCGGGGGCCCGGATGGCCCCCGTCCGGTCAGAGCGTCACCCGGATGGTGACGCCGGGACCTCTATTCCTGCCAACCCCGGGCGAACCAGAGCGGGCGGTCCTTCCAGTCGTGCGCCATCAACGCGCTGCCCGTCGCCATCGCCAGCGCGCCCAGGCCCGCCAGCAACGCGCCCGTCGCGCCGTGATGGCAGCGCTGGCCGCGGATCCAGAGGCGCCTGCGGTGGCGGTCGTAGTAGAGGGGTTTGCGGATGAGCTCTGGTGACATCGTCAGCCTCTCGGGACTGAGGTGATACCCGTCGTATCGGCATTTCGTGCACATCGCCACATGCGTTCGACCGGGTTTTTCGTCACCCTGGCGCTCGGACTGGCCGGATGTATGGGCGGCGGGCCCGAGGCCTCGCTGACCGTCGGGGCCGAGGGCTTCGAGCCGCCCGTCGTGACGGTCGACGCGGGCACGTCGTTCGATCTCGAGGTCGTCAACGACACGAAGGCGGTGCAGACGGTGACCGTCGAGGGCCGCCCGGGGCTGCGGGTCCTTCCAGGCGAGACGAGCCAGCGGCAGATCGACTCGCTCGACCCGGGCGAGTACAAGGTCACCCTGGAGGGCGCGCCATTCGAGGCGACGGTGCGGGCCGAGGAGTAGGGTCGCGCCATGACGGAGTCACGGACCGACCGCCTCGACTTCCAGGCCACGAGCGACCCCGCGCTGCTCTCCTCGTCCGACCGCGGTGAGTCGCACCTGCTCACCTACCCGCAGCTCTACTCGCTCTGGGAGCGACAGCAGTGGGCGACGCAGGAGCTGGACTTCACGCAGGACCGCGTGGATTGGCACGAGCGCTTCGACGACGAGGAGCGCTTCCAGCGCATGTACGGGCTGTCGGCGTTCTTCGTCGGCGAGCAGCGGGTCGCCGCCGAGCTGGGGCCGATGATGCGCGCCGCGCCCGACGAGGACATGCGGCTGTTCCTGTGCACGCAGATCGCCGACGAGGCGCGCCACGTCGCGTTCTTCGACCGCTTCTACTCCGAGGTCGGCGTGCTGCAATCCGAGGGGCTGGAGGAGCGGCTGGCCGAGACGTCCGAGCACCTGAACCCGGAGTTCGGCGAGCTGTTCGACGAGATGCTCAAGCGGCGCGTCGACCGGCTTGCGGTCGAGCCCGAGGACCTGGAGTGCCTCGTCGAGGCCGTGACGATCTACCACATGGTCATCGAGGGCATGCTCGCCCTCACCGGCCAGCACTTCATCACGGACTACAACGAGCGGATGGGGACGCTCCCGGGGTTCGTGAAGGGCTTCACGCTGGTGGCCCGCGACGAGCACCGCCACGTCGCCTTCGGCGCCCGCTTCCTGCGCGACATGGCGCGCCGCGACCCGAGCCACACGGAGGCGATCCAGCGTGCGCTCGCCGAGGTCGCCCCGGTCGCCGACGCCGTCCTGCGGCCCAAGTGGTTCGACGGCACCGACGACGAGCCGATGCTGTTCGGGGTCTCGGTCGCGGAGACGCGCGCCTTCGCGCTCAAGGCGCTCGAGCGGCGGATGAAGGTGATCGGGCTCGTGGCGGCCGCGTGAGCGCGCCCGAGATCGTCTACGACGACTTCGCCAAGGTCGACATGCGGGTCGGGATGATCGTCGCCGTCGAGGACTTCCCCGAAGCGCGCAAGCCCGCGTGGAAGCTGACGATCGACTTCGGCGAGGAGATCGGCGTCAAGCGCTCGTCGGCGCAGGTCACCAACTACGCGCGCGGGGAGCTCGAGGGCCGGCACGTAGTCGCGGTCGTCAACTTCCCGCCGCGGCAGATCGGGCCGGTGCGCTCCGAGGTGCTCGTGCTCGGCGCCTCGGACGAGGAGGGCCGCGTGATCCTGCTGGCCCCGGACACCGACGTGCCGCTCGGGGCGCGGATCCACTAGTCGCCGGCGGGCGGGCCCGGCGGCGTCGGCGAGGTCGTCGGGCTCGGCGTGGCCGCCGGGTCGGGCGTCGGCGTGGGGGTGACCGTCGGCTCGGGCGTGGGCTCCGGGGCCGGCTCGGTGGTCGGCACCGGGGTCGGCTCGGGCGTCGGGCGCGCGGTCTGCTCCGGCGGCGGCTGGATGGCGGCCGGCTGCGTGGTCTCCACGGGCGGCGGCGCCGTGGCCGGGCCGAGCGAGCCGGAGCCGGGCTCGGCGGAGCCGGTGGTCTCGGTCGGCAGGACGCTCGTGTCGCCGTCGTGCTGCTCGGTGTTCGGCGCCTTGCCGTTGCCGTCGGCGGCCGGGAGCGGCTTGGCGGCGACCTTCTTGGCGTCGGCGGCGGCGCCGTCGTCCTTGGCGGCGGCGGGCTGCTTGCGCGCGGCGGCGTCGTCGCCCTTGGCCTCGGCGACGGGCTGCGGCGAGGAGTCGACGGGGACCGGGGCGGGCGTGGTGTCGGCGGCCGCGGCGGGCGGTGCCTGCGGCGCGACGGCGGCGACCGTGGTCGCGCCGGCCTTGCTGCGGTCCTTGCCGGCGACGTGCTTGACCTCGGCGGCGCCCGCGGTGACGATCGCGGCCGCGGCGAGCCCCGCGACCGCCTTGGTGGCCAGCGTGCTCATGCCGGCCTGCAGCGCTCCGCCCGCGGCGGCCGCGCCGCCGGCGCCGGCGGCGGCCGTGCCGCCCGAGGCGGCGGCGGTCGTGCCGAGCTGGGCGAGGATCGTCTTCTTGAGCAGGAACAGCGGGCCGACCGGATACAGGACGGCCATCGCGCGGTTGTTCGCGCGCAGCTGCTTGCGGAAGTGGGCGCAGCGGTCGCAGGTGCGCAGGTGGCGGCGGACCGGCGCGGTCGTGCGCGCGAGGCCCTCGGCGACGGCGCCCAGCTCCACGCGCACCTCGTCGCAGGACAGCAGCCGCGCCTGGGCGGCCTCGGCCAGCGAGACCCGCGCGCGCACGAGCAGCGACTTCACCGACGGGACCGTGGTCTCCATCGCCTCGGCGATCTGCTCGTAGGAGAGCGCGTCGATCTCGCGCAGCAGCAGCGCCGTGCGCTGCGTCTCGGGGAGATCCTGCACGTCGGCGATCAGCAGCCGGAACTCCTCGCGCTTGTGCACCTTGTCGGCGGTGGTCTGCCCGCCGTCGGAGAGGTGGACGTCCATCGAGTCCACGCCGACCGCGGTCGCGCGGCGCAGGTGGTTGAGCGAGCGGTTGCGCGCGATCCGGTACAGCCACGGGCGCACGTTGATCTCGCGCTCGTCCGCGAGAATCGCGTTGAAGGCGGCGGCGAAGACCTCCTGCAGCACGTCCTCCGCGTCCTCCTTCGACGAGAGCATGTGGCGGCAGAACGCCAGCAGCCGCGACTGGTAGCGGGCCACCAGCGCCTCGAAGGCATGCTGGTTGCCGCGCCGGATCAGCGCGATCAGGCGCTCGTCGGACTGCAGCCGCAGCAGCGGCGAGCGCCCATGGAGCCCGGCGACGGCGCCGGCGGTATTGACAGCAGAGGATTCCACGCGGAAAGACCAGTCCCGCCGGGATCAACTCCTCAGCGACGGGAAAGTTGCGAGCAACCGAGGGTAGCGTCGTCGATCCGGTGCGCTCCCGGGCGCGTTGCACCGGCCGGTGCGGCGGTAGGGTTCGCGAACCCTTGCCCGGGTGGCGGAACTGGCTAGACGCGATCGGCTTAAACCCGATTGTCCCTCGTGGCGTGTGGGTTCGAGTCCCACCCCGGGCATGTGGCATGCCACATGCTGCGTGTGATAGTCAGCGGATGGAGCGCTCGCTGAGCTCGAGCGCCTGGGCGGCGTTCTCGCGGGTCACGAAGTTCGCTCCGGTGGCCATGATGTCGCCCTGCGCCGGCAGCAGCCCGTAGCGGGCGCGGTTGGCGAGCATGACCACCGGCAGATAGCCCTGGAGGTAGGGCTGCTGGTCGACCGCGAACAGGAGCTTGCCCTGCTCGACGGCACGCAGCGTGTCGGGACCGAGGTCGAAGGAGGCGACCTTCGCGCGCCGGCGGGTCTTGGCGAGCGCCTCGACCGCCAGCAGGCCGCCGGTGGAGTTGGTGGCGAGGACGCCGTCGATGCGGCCGGACGTGATCGCCGCGGCGATCTTCGCCGGCGTGGCGGGGCTCTGGTCGTCGATGCCGAGCATGCGGGCGCTGCCGCCGGCGGCGGCCATGGCGCGCCGGAGCCCGTCGCAGCGGGCGTCGAGGCCGACGTTGCCGACCTGCTGGTTCACGCACAACGCGCGCCGCGCGCCCGCACGCGCGAGGCGGCGGCCCGCGGCGAGCCCGGCGCGGCCCTCGGGCTGGCCGACGTGCGAGAGCACGCCGAGCGAGCGGAACGTGTCGCTGCCCGAGTTGATGGTGATCACGGGGATCCCGGCCCGCACCGCGCGCCGGATCGCCGGCGCCAGGCCCGGCTCGGGGAAGGACACCACGAGGCCGTCGGGCTTGCTCGCGACGGCGTCCTCGACGAGCTCGATCATCTTGGGCAGCGAGTAGACGTCGGGCGCCTCGTAGTCGACCTGCACGTTCATCTGGCGCTCGGCGGCCTCGACGCCGGTGCGCACGATCGCCCAGAACGGGCTCGAGG
>DATFQI010000286.1:0-23146 GCA_035264365.1 Solirubrobacteraceae bacterium | reverse complement strand
ACGGCGCGCTGGAAGCACTCGCGGTTGAGCTTGTTCACGGCCTCGTCCTGGCGCACGAGGTCGTGGGCGAGGTCGACGTCGCGCAGCAGGAACGCCTGCTTGGCCTGCGCGACCTCCGAGCGTGCCAGCACGCCCATCCTGGCGATCTTCGCCCGGATCTCGTCGTCGACCGGCGCCTCGTGGCCGACGATCGGCAGCAGCTTGGCGATGTTCACGCATTGGTCGCCCATCCGCTCGGCGGAGCGGATCACGTGCAGCAGCGCCGCCACGACGCGCAGGTCCCCGGCCACCGGCGCCTGCAGCGCGAGCAGCGAGAGGATCCCCTGATGGACCTCCAGGTAGCGGCCGTCGATCCGGTCGTCGTCTGCGACCACGATCGCGGCGAGCTCGATGTCCTGGTGCTCGAGCGCCTCGAGCGTCCGGTCCATCGTCGCGACGACCATGTCCAGCGCGCCGAGCGCCTGCTCCTCGAGCTGGCGCAGCTCGTCGCGGAAGCGGACCCGGTGTGCTTCGCCCGCCATCAGCCGAACCGCCCGCTGACGTAGTCCTCGGTGGCCTTCTCGCGCGGGTTGGAGAAGATCTTCTCGGTCGTGTCGATCTCGACCAGCCGGCCCGGCTTGCCGCTCTCCTCGAGGTTGAAGAAGGCCGTGTTGTCGCTCGCGCGGCTCGCCTGCTGCATGTTGTGGGTGACGATGACGATCGTGTAGCTGGCCTTCAGCTCGCGCACGAGGTCCTCGATCGCCAGCGTGGCGATCGGGTCCAGCGCCGAGGCGGGCTCGTCCATCAGCAGGACCTCGGGCTGCACCGCCGTGGCGCGGGCGATGCAGAGGCGCTGCTGCTGGCCGCCGGAGAGGCCCATGCCCGGCTTGCCGAGCCGGTCCTTGACCTCGTCCCAGAGGTGCGCGCCGCGCAGCGAGCGCTCGACGACGTCGTCGAGGTCGGTGCGCTTCATCTTGCGCGAGTTGAGCTTCAGCCCGGCCGCGACGTTGTCGTAGATCGACATGGTCGGGAACGGGTTCGGCGCTTGGAAGACCATCCCGACGTGGCGGCGCACCGCCACCGGGTCGATCCCGTCCTCGTAGATGTCCTGCCCGTCGACCTTCACGGTGCCGTCGACGCGCGCGCCCGGCGTCAGCTCGTGCATCCGGTTGAGCGAGCGCAGGAACGTCGACTTGCCGCAGCCCGAGGAGCCGATCAGCGCGGTCACCTTGTTGGGCTCGATCGTCATCGAGACGCCGGCGACGGCCTGGAAGGCGCCGTAGTAGAGGTCGAGGTCGGACACCTCGACCGCGCGCGCGGTCATCGCAGGTGCGGTTGCGGTGGCGGTCATCTATCGGAGCTCCGTGCCGTAGCGGCGGTAGACGAGACGGGCGATCACGTTGAGCGCCATCACGATCAGGATCAGGGTCAGGGCGGCCGCCCAGGCGCGTTCGAAGGAGGGCTCGGGCGGGACCCCGGGCGACTTGTACTCGTTGAACGCGAACACGGCCAGGTTCTGCATACGGCCGTCGAACGGGTCGACGTTGACCGAGGAGAACACGCCGGTGGTGATCAGCAGCGGCGCCGTCTCGCCGATGATGCGGGCGACCGAGAGCATCACGCCGGTCACGATGCCCGCGAGCGCCGTCGGCAGGACGACCTTGGTGATCGTCTTCCACTTGGGCACGCCGAGCGCGTAGGAGGCCTCGCGCAGCGCCTGCGGGACGATCCGCAGCATCTCCTCGGTCGAGCGCACGACGATCGGGATCATCAGCACCGACAGCGCCACCGACCCCATCACGCCGAGCCGGATGCCCGGGCCGAGGAAGAGCGCGAAGGCGGCGAAGGCGAACAGGCCGGCGACGATCGACGGGATCCCCGTCATGACGTCGACGAAGAACGTGATCGCCCGCTTGAGCCGGCCCGCGCCGTACTCCTGCAGGTAGATCGCGCACATGACGCCGACCGGCACCGCCGCGAGCGTCGCGAGGCCGGTGATGATCAACGTGCCGAGGATCGCGTGGTAGGCGCCGCCGCCCTCGGAGATGATCCCGCGCATCGAGACCGAGAAGAACTCGGCGTCGAAGCGCGCCATGCCCTTCGAGACGACGGTGTAGAGCAGCGAGATCAGCGGCGCGAGCGCGAGCAGGAACGCGCCTGTGACGATCACGGCGACGCCGCGGTCGGTCACGTGGCGGCGGCGCTCGACCCGGCGGGCGAACGGCGCCATGGCGCGGGCGGGCGGGGCCGGCGGCTGTGAGGGCTCGAAGCGGCGGCCCGTGAGGGGCGCCTGCTCCGGGGCGGCCCCGTTGCCGTCGCCCTGGGCGCCGGCAGGCTGGGACTCGCGCGATGTCGGGGCACTCATCGGGTCGTCCTCCGGCATCAGTAGCGGACTTCGCGGTTGATGATCGCCCGCGCCGCCATGTTGATCACCAGCGTGACCGCGAACAGGACGAGGCCGGCAGCGATCAGCGCGTTCACGTCGAGGCCCGAGGACTCCGGGAAGTCGAGCGCGATGTGCGCCGCGATCGTCGACGGGTTGCCCGAGCCGATCAGGTTGAAGGTCACCCCGCCGGAGACCGACAGCAGGATCGCCACCGCCATCGTCTCGCCGAGCGCCCGGCCGAGGCCGAGCATGGAGCCGGAGATGATCGCCGAGCGCCCGAACGGCAGCACGGTCATGCGGATCATCTCCCAGCGCGTGGCGCCGAGGGCGAGCGCGCCCTCCTGCAGCCGGCGCGGCGTCTGCGTGAACACCGAGCGCGTGACGGCGGTGATGATCGGCAGGATCATCACGCCCAGCACGAGGCCGGCCACGAGCATGGTGCGGCCGGTCGAGGAGGCGGGGCCCTCGAAGAAGGGCAGGAAGCCGAGGTTGCCCTCGAGCCAGTTCAGGACGCCGGTCGAGGCCGGGCCGAGCACGGCGATCCCCCAGAGCCCGTAGATGATGCTCGGGATCGCCGCCAGCAGGTCGATCACGTAGCTGAGGACGTTGGCGATCCGGCGCGGCGCGAAGTGGCTGATGAACAGCGCCACCGCGACCGCCATCGGGACGGCGAAGATGATCGCGATCGTGGCTGCGACGAGCGTGCCGAACGCCAGCGGCCAGATGTACTTCACGAGGCCCTCGCCACCGGGGATGTCCGCGGCGTTCGCGGTGATCGCGGGCCAGGCCTCGATCAGGAGGAAGCCGGCGACGCCGGCGAGCACGACGAGGATCAGCACGCCGGCTCCGGTCGCGAGCCCCTGGAAGACCCGGTCACCCAGGCGGCGCGAGCCGCCCGGGTGACCGATGCCGGTGATGTCGGTGATGGCGCTCATGCCTAGTTGGCCGAGCCGATGGCCTCCACCGCGGGCTGGACCTTCTGCCGGATGGAGTCCGACAGCGGCGCTGAGCCGGCGTTCTTGGCCGCCGCGTCCTGGCCCTCGGGGCTGACGATGTAGCTCAGGAGCCCCTTGACGAGGTCGCCCTGCGACTTGTCGTCGTACTTCGTGCAGGCGATCTCGTAGGAGGTGAGGACGATCGGGTACGTGCCCTCGGCGTCCGTCTTGCGGTTGAGCTCGTACGTGAGCACGTACTGGCCCGGGTCGTCGGTCTCCTCGGACTCCTCGAGGATCTTGGCCGCGGCCTCCGGCGTCGGGTCGACGAAGTTCTCGCCCACCTTGATCTTGGCCTTGCCGAGATCGCCGGCCTGGCTGGCGTCGGCGTAGCCGATCGCACCCTTGCCCGACTTGACGGCGGCCACGACGCCCGAGGTGCCCTCGGCGGCCTCGCCGCCCTTGACGGGCCAGTTGCCGTCGACCTCGAAGTCCCAGACGCTCGGCGCGACCGCGGCGAGGTACTGCTGGAAGTTCTCGGTCGTGCCCGACTCGTCGGAGCGGTTGACTACGGTGATGCGCTGGTCCGGCAGCTTGGCGTCCGGGTTGTCCTTCGCGATCGCCGGGTCGTTCCAGTTGGAGATCTCCTGCTTGAAGATCTTCGCCAGCGTCTCGGGCGAGAGCTGGAGCGTGTCGACGCCCTCGAGGTTGTAGATCATCGCGATCGGCGACACGTAGGTCGGGATCTCGATCAGGTTGTCCTGGCCGCCGCAGCGCTCCTGCGCGCCCGTCAGCTCGTCGTCCTCGAGGTGGGAGTCGGTGCCGCCGAAGGCGGTGCCGCCCGCGACGAACTGCTCACGCCCGCCGCCGGAGCCGACCGGGTCGTAGGAGACCGTGGCGTCCGGGTTCTGGTCCTGGAAGCCGGCGATCCATGCCTGCATCGCGGCCTCCTGGGAGCTCGCGCCCGCGCCGGCGATCTCGCCGGCGAGCGCCTCGCCCCCGCCGCTCGAGGCGTTGTCGCCCGAGCTGGTGCTGGTGGAGGTCTCGGGGTCGCCGCACGCGGTGACGCCGAGCGCCAGTGCCAGTGCGAGCACCGGCAGCAGCTTCTTCTTCATCGTTCCCTCTCTCTTCATGTCGAGAGCGAGGCTCGCAAGGGCGGGCCGCACTCCTGTTACCGACCTGTGGCCGTCTTGTGAAAGAGGCGTGAACGCTCCGGCTGGAACCGGTAGCCGAACCCGAAGTGGGTGTGGATGAACGTCCACTCGGGCAGGGCCTCCGCGAGCTTGGACCGCAGCTTGTGGACGTACACGTCCACGGAGCGCTCGTCCGTGCGCATCGGGGCCCCCCACACCGTCTCGTAAAGCTCCTCGCGGCGGACGATCCGGCCCTCGCGGCGGGCCAGGGCGGCGAGCAGCTCGAGCTGCTTGAGCGAGAGCGTCAGCGCTCGGCCGCCCGCCAGCGCGAGGTACTCGGAGGGGCGGATCTCGAGCGCTCCCGCCCTGATCACCTCGCCTGTGCCGGTGGTCGTCTGCATCGCGGCGCAGCTTTCCGCCGCGGGCGCGGCATCCGGTTACGGACCCGTGAACCGCCTGTTCTGATGTTGTGAACGACCGTGAACAGCCCGATCGTCATCGCCCACCGCGGCGCGTCCGCACACCGGCCCGAGCACACGCTGGCGGCCTACGAGCTCGCGATCGAGCTCGGCGCCGACTTCATCGAGCCCGACGTCGTGGCGACGCGCGACGGCGTGCTGGTCGCCCGCCACGAGAACGAGATCTCCGGGACCACCGACATCGCGCAGCGGCCGGAGCTCGCCGACCGGCGCACGGTCAAGGAGGTCGACGGGCTCCGCAAGGAGGGCTGGTTCACCGAGGATCTCACGCTCGAGGAGCTGCGCAGCCTGCGGGCGCGTGAGCGGCTGCCCGGCCTGCGCGGCACGCGGTTCGACGGGCGCTTCGCGGTCCCGACGCTCGACGAGGTGATCGCGCTGGCGGCCCGCGCGGGCGTCGGCGTCTACCCGGAGACCAAGCACCCGTCGTACTTCGCCGGGCTGGGGCTGGCGCTCGAGCCGCCGCTGCTGGCGGCACTGGAGGGCTTCGGCGGCCCGGTCTTCATCCAGTCCTTCGAGGCGGGCAACCTGCGCGCGCTGCGCGGGCTCACGGACCACCCGCTCGTGCGGCTGACCGTCGGAGCGGCGCCCGACGTGGCGGAGATCGCCGGCTACGCCCACGCGATCGGCCCGCACAAGGACCAGCTGATCCCGCGCACCGCGGACGGCCGGCTCGGCGAGCCGACCTCGCTGGTGGCCGATGCTCACGCCGCCGGGCTGCTCGTCCACCCGTGGACGTTCCGGCCCGAGCCGGAGTTCCTCCCGGCCGGGCTCGACGGCGATCAGGAGCTGGATCGCTTCCTCGCGCTCGGCGTCGACGGCGTGTTCGCCGACGACCCGGGCGCCGCGGTGGCTGCCCGATCGCGCACCGGGAAGTAGAGCCCCGGTGAGCCGCCCCTCCCTCCCCTACCCAGCCGCAGTAGACGCTTGGAGGACCGAGGGGCACGGCGGACGACGGACCACCGCAAGCGCGCCCACGACCACCGGAACCGCGAGGTACACCCCGCTGAAGGCCAACACGACGGCCACGGCGACGAACGCGACGCCGGCGGCGGCGCGCGCGGCGCCCGAGAGCAGCCGGACGCCGGCGGCCGTCGCGGCGACGTAGACCGCCACGAAGGCCGAGCTGCAGGACCGCACGAGCCCGTCGACGCCGATCACGTCGAAGGCGAGCGGGACGAGCAGGACCGCGCCGGCGGCGGCGAACAGGCCGAGCGCGAGCTTCGGGCGGCCGAGCGCAGCCGGAGCGTCGCCGTCGGCGGCGAGCGCGCCCGCGAGCTGGACGGACGCCGCGACGTAGGCGTTCATGGCGCCCATCGTCAGCAGCACCGCCAGCCCCGCGGTGACGCTCCGGCCGGCGGCGCCGAGGCCCGCGGCCATCAGGTCGGCGAGCGGGACGTCGCTCGGAGCGGAGGTGCCGAGGACGCCGATCGTGGCGATCGCGAGCCCGAGGTAGAGCACGACGACGATCGCGAGCGCAGCGAAGATCGCCCGCGGGAGCTGGCGCGCGGGATCGCGCAGCTCGCCGGCCAGGTGCGAGACGGCCTCCCAGCCGATGAAGGAGAGCATCAGCAGGCTCGCGGCCGTGCCGACGGCGCCCCACCCGTGCGGCGCGAACGGGGTCCAGTTCTCGGCCCGGCTCTCCGGCAGCGCGCTCACGACCGCCACGAGCAGCAGGGCGGCGAGCACGCCCGCCAGCCCCAGCTGCAGCCGCGCCGTCGTGTGCACGCCGCGCGCGTTGGCGGCGACGACCGCCGCGATCATGCCCGCCGCCGCGACGACGGCCGCCTCGCGGCCCGCGCCGAGCAGCTCCGCCACGTAGAAGCCGCCGACCATCGCCACCGCCGGCGCGCCGAGCACGACACCGGCGAGGAACCACCAGCCGGTCACCGTCCCGGCGCGGCGCCCGAAGGCGGCGCGCGCGTACGCGGCGGTGCCGCCCGCCTCGGGGTGGCGGACGCCGAGCACGGCGAACGCGATCGCCAGCGGCACCGACAGCGCCAGCAGCCCGGCCCAGGCGAGCACGGAGGCCGGCCCGGCGGCCTCGGCGGCGAGCGACGGGAGGATCAGGACGCCTGGTCCGAGCACGGCGCCGACGTACAGGGCGGTGGCGGAGCGGGTCGAGAGCATGCAGACATGGTCCCGCCGATCCAGGGGCATGTGGTGCCCTTTCCTGCTCGTCAACCGCATCGGTGCGCAATGATCTGCCCCATGGACGCCATGGACCGCAAGATGCTTGCCGTGCTGCAGGAGGAGGGTCGGATCTCCAACGCCGCGCTCGCCGAGCGGCTGCACCTCTCCCCCTCGCCGTGCCTGCGCCGCATGCGGGCGCTCGAGCAGGAGGGCGTGATCGCGGGCTACCGCGCGGCGCTCGACCGCGAGAAGCTCGGCATCCCGATGACGGTGTTCGTCGAGCTCAAGGTCGACGGCCACTCCGACCGCAGCGCGGCCGCCATCAGCAATGCGGTCAACGCCACGCCGGAGATCGTCTCGGCGCACATCGTCTCGGGCTCGGCCGACTTCCTGCTCGAGGTCGCGGTCGCCGACCTCGCCCACTACGAGCGGGTGATGTTCGAGACCCTGCTGAAGCTGCCGAACGTCGCCGACGTGCGCTCGAACTTCGCGCTCAGGACGGTGAAGGCGCCGGGCCCGCTGCCCGTCTAGGAGGCCACGGCCTCCCACTCCGCGTAGAGCGCCTGCAGCTCGCGCTTGGCCTGCTCGTGGCGCTTCGTCGACTTCGCGGCCGTCCGCGGGTCGTTCCACGCCGACGGGTCCGCGAGCTCCTCCTCCAGAGCGGCCAGCGCCGCCTCGGCCGCCTCGATCTCGGCCTCGATCTTCTTGGCCTGCCGCTGCTGGTTCTTCGACGGCGCGGCCGGCTTCGGCGCGGCCGCCGCCGGCTTCGGGGCCGCCTTGGCCGGCTTGGCGCGCTTGGCGGTCCGCTCAGCTTCCGCGCGCTCCTCGCGCACGCGCAGGTACTCGGGCCAGCCGCCGACGTAGGAGTGCAGCGTGCCGTCCTCGACCGCGACGGTGCGCGTGCCGACCGCGTCGAGCAGCGCGCGGTCGTGGGAGATCAGCAGCAGCGAGCCGGGGAACGCCTGCAGCGCGGCCTCGAGCGCCTCGCGGCTCTCGAGGTCGAGGTGGTTGGTGGGCTCGTCGAGCACCAGGACGTTGGCGCCGGAGTGCACGAGGATCGCCAGCGACAGCCGCCGCCGCTCGCCGCCCGACAACCCGTCGAGCGGCTTCTCGGCCGCCTCGCCGGAGAACAGGAACTTCCCGAGCAGGGAGCGCGCCTCGTTGGGCTTGAGCCCGGTCGAGCGCTGCGCCGCCTCGAGCACCGTGCGCGCACCCTTGGCGCCGAGCTCCTCCGCGTGCTGGGAGAGCAGCCCGACCTTGACGTTGTGGCCGCGGCGCAGCTTGCCGGCCGCCAGCTCGTGCCGGCCGGTCAGCGTGTGGATCAGGGTCGTCTTGCCGGCCCCGTTGGGGCCGATCAGCGACACGTGCTCGCCGCGCTCGAGCCACAGGTCGAAGTGCTCGAGGAGCGTCCGCTCGCCGATCGTCAGCGTGCCGTCCTCGACCTCGAAGATCACGCGGCCCGAGCGCTCGGGCGGCTTGAAGGCGAAGCCGAGCGCCTTGCCGTCGCGCGGGTCGCGCTCGATCTTGTCGATCCTGTCGAGCCTCTTCTGGCGCGACTGCGCCTGCCTCGCGCGCGTGCCCGCGCGAAAGCGCGTGACGAAGCGCTCGAGCCGGGCGATCTCGGCCTCCTGCTTCTCGATCGCGCGCCCGAGCGCCAGCTCGCGTGCCGCCTGCTCCTTGCGCCAGGCGTGCCAGGTGCCTTTGAAGAAGCGTGCGCGGCCGGCCTCGAGCTCCAGCACCGAGGTGCCGACGGCCTCCAGGAACCAGCGGTCGTGCGCCACGAGCACGACGGCGGCGTCGAGCGTCTGCAGGTGCGCCTCCAGCCACTCCAAGGACTCGATGTCGAGGTGGTTCGTGGGCTCGTCGAGCAACAGCAGGTCGGGGTCGCCCGCGAGCGCGCGCGCCAGCGAGGCACGCGTCAGCTCGCCGCCCGAGAACGTCTCCAGGGAGCGGTCGAGGTGCTCGTCGAGGAAGCCGAGGCCGTGCAGCGTTGCGTTGACGCCCTCGCGCCAGTTGTAGCCCCCGGCGTGCTCGAGCCGCGCCTGCGCTGTCGCGTAGGCGTCGAGCGTGGCGGCCGACGTGTCGCCCCCGGCCATGGCGTGTTCCAGCTCGCCGAGCCGTTCCTCCAGCGCCAGCAGGTCCTTGCAGCCGCCCAGCACGTAGTCGCGCAGCGACAGGGCACGCTCGCGCGGAGGGCGCTGGTCGTGCAGCGCGACGCGGACGTCCTTGGCGAGGTTGAGCTCGCCGCCGTCGATCGAGCTCTCGCCCGCCAGCATGCGCAGCAGCGTCGTCTTGCCCGACCCGTTGCGCCCGGACAGCGTCAGCCGGTCCCGGCGCTCGAGCCGGAACGAGACGCCGCGCAGGAGCGGCGCACCCGCCATGTCCTTGGCGAGATCTGAGGCGATGAGGACGGCCATCCGAGTCGAGGATAGGTAAGCTCTGCGGCGATGCGCCGGAGCCTCCACACCGCCCTGCTCACGCTCACGCTGCTCGCCCTGACCGCACCCGTCGCGCTGGCCGAGGGCCACGACGGCGGCGAGGGCCTGTGGGGCGAGACCGACGACAAGGTCATCACCAACGCGGGCTTCTTCCTGATCGCGTTCTTCCCGCTCTTCATCTTCACGATGAGCCTCATCCAGAGCACCCTGGACAAGCGAAAGGACCGCCGCAAGGCCGCCGCCAAGGCCCGCAAGGCCCGCGTCGACCAGCGCGGCGGCTGGTAGCCACGGCCGTCACCTACGAGCGCCGCGGGGCCGCGGCGCTGCTCACGATCTACCGGCCGGAGCGCCGCAACGCCATCGACGGTCCGACCGCCGCGGCGCTGCTGGAGGACTTCGAGGCCTTCTGCGCGGACGACGACGCACGCGTGCTCGTCCTCACCGGCGCGGGCGAGGAGGCGTTCTGCGCGGGCGCCGACCTGAAGGCGATCGGGACGCTCGACCCCGACGCGCCCGGCGGGCCGCTCGGCTTCACCCGCCTCGCCTCCCCGAAGCCGACGATCGCCGCCGTCGGCGGCTGGTGCCTGGCCGGCGGCTTCGAGCTCGCACTCTGGTGCGACCTGCGCGTCGCGGCCGAGGACGCGCGCTTCGGCTTCGCGGAGCGCCGCTGGGGCGTCCCGCTGATCGACGGCGGCACCCAGCGCCTGCCGCGGATCGCGGGCGAGGGCCGCGCGCTCGAGCTCGTGCTGACCGGCCGTACGATCGACGCCGGCGAGGCGCACGCGATGGGCATCGTCACCGAGGTCGTCGCGCCCGGCGCACAGGTGGCGCGCGCGCTCGAGATGGCCGAGGGATTGGCGGCGTTCCCGCAGCGCACGATGCTGTCCGACCGCCGTGCGCTGCTCGAGGGCGCCGGCATGACGCTCGCCGACGGGCTCGCGCACGAGGCGGCGCTCGGCCGCGAATCGGTCGCCACCGGCGCCGAGGGCGCCGCGCGCTTCGCCGGCGGCGCCGGCCGGTCGGGCTCTGGAACAGGCGTCTAGCGTCGCGCAACTTCCCGCGATCCGCGGGTATATGGCGTGCGGATGAGACGGACGACGGGCGGGTTGGCGGCGCTGGCGGGGATGCTTGCGTCCTTCGCAATGGCGGCGCCGGCGCAGGCCGGGATCTACACGGTGTACGCGTGCAACGCGGGCGGGCGGCTGTGGGACAACCGCTCGTGGGAGCAGGACGACCCCATCAACGGCGTGGCGGCCGACCAGGACTGCTCGGGCGACGGCAACATCGGCCTCAACCAGCGCCCGGGCGACCGCACGGCCGACGGCGCCCAGACGGCGCTGCGGTTCCTCACCCCGGCCGGCACGGCGATCGCCGACTTCCGGCTGACCAAGCGCATCATCTTCCGCAACCCGACCCAGGACGGCACGCACCGCTACCACGTGGTCACCGCTCTCGGCGGGACCGTGATCGAGGGCGCGGGCAACTACCCCAACGCCGTGCGCGAGCGGCTCAACGGCCAGGGCCGCTGGTATGGCTACCCCGAGGGCAACGCCGATACGGGGATCGTCACCGTCTCCAGGGCCAGCTTCCCGGCGCTCGCGGGATACCAGGGCGACGCCCGCAGCCTGACGCTGCGGATCGGCTGCACCCAGCGGGGCACGCCCTGCAGCTCCACCGGCGCCGCCCACATCGCCAACAACATCCGCGGCGCCGAGATCGACGTCAACGACCCCACCGCGCCCAGAGACCTCACGGTCGACGCCTCCGGGCTGCTGCGCGGGGGCCAGGTGGCGGGCTCGGACCCGGTGCGCGTGAAGGTGACCGACCCGTCCGGCATCCGCCGGGTCGAGATCATCGACGTCACCGGCGCGCCCGCCGTCGTCGGGTCCGAGGACTACTACGCCGACGGCGGCGGCGTCCAGACCGACCGCGGCGCGAGCTGCAACTACCGCTTCAGCTCGCCCTGCCCGCAGCTCTCCTACGGCGAGACGCTGCGCCCGACCTCGCTGCAGGCCGGGCGTCGCAAGCTGATCGTGCGGGCGACCGACACGGGCGGGAACATCGTCGACCGCGGCCCGTACGAGGCCGAGGTCGTGACCCCGTCCGACCGGGGCGCGCTCAACGGCGGCAACGCCACCGAGACCGCCACGATCACCGCCCGCTTCACGCGCGGCAACCGCGGCACGCGGCGCACGATCGGCTACCTGTCCAAGGCCGACGTCGCCGGCCAGCTGCTCAACTCGGCCGGCCAGCCGATCACCAACGCCCGCGTCGCGGTGCTCACGCGCGACATCGACGACGACGACGCCAAGCTGCGCAGCTTCGTCACGACGGACGGCGAGGGCCGGTTCGCCTACCGCGCGACCGCCTACGCCTCGCGCCTCTACCAGTTCGCCTGGACCTCGCACGTCAACGACGTCCGCTACGCCGCCAACGGCTACGTGACGCTGCTGGCGCGCGCCACCTCGACGCTGAACCCGAGCCCGCGCAGCGTGCGCGTCGGCCAGCGGGTCAAGCTCTACGGCCGGCTCGCGGGCAAGCGGCCGCGGCGCAGCGTCGACATCGTCGCCCAGGGCCGTGCCGGCAAGCGCGGCCGCTTCCGCACGTTCGCCGACGGCACGATCGGCCGGGACGGCCGCTTCCGCGTCCGCTACCGGTTCCGCGACCCCGCCTCGCGCGGGCGCACGTTCCAGTTCCGGATCAAGATCGAGCGCGACAGCGGCTATGCCTACTGGGGCGGCTACTCGCGCATCGCCGAGGTGAGGGTTCGTTGAGGCGCCTGCTCGCGGCCCTCGCGCCGCCGGCCGCTGCCCTCGCGCTCGCCTCCCCCGCCCACGCCGGAACCTACGACGTCCACTTCTGCAACTCGGGAGCGACCGTCTTCGACAACCGCTCGTGGAGCGCGCTGGCGAGCCCGGGCATCGTCACCGACACCGCCTGCGCGACGGCCGGCACGCTGATCGGCATCCGCGTCGACGCCGGCCGGCGCTCCGCGGCGGGCGCGGTCGCCGGGCTCACGTTCACGAGCCCGCCCGGCACCGCGATCACGAACTTCTCGCTCTCGCGCCAGCTCGACTACAAGAACCCCGTCGTCTCCGGCACGCGCCCCTACTTCACGCTCTACCAGCTCGGCTCGGTCGTGTTCGCCGGCGCCGGCGACTACGAGGACGCGACGCGCAACCGCCTCAACGCGCAGCGCAGCTGGTACGGCTATCCGGCGAACGAGGCGCACCTGGCGCGCGGGACGGTCACGCGGGCGAGCTTCCCCGCGCTGGCCGCCTACCGCAACGACTCGCGCCAGCTGCTGCTGCGCGTCGGGTGCTACCGCCGCAACACCGCACCATGCGAACTCGGCCCCGGTGGGCGCGTCTACAACGTCTTCTACGGGGCGCGGGTCACCGTCTCCGACCCGACGCCGCCTGCGAGCTTCACGGTCGAAGCGTCCGGCCTGATGGCGGGCGGCCCGCGCGACGGCTCGGACCCCGTGACGGTCTCGGCGGCAGACAACGCGGGCATCGAGAAGCTCGAGATCTTCGACCTCACCAACCCGGCCGCCCCGCGGGTCGTCGCGTCGGAGAGCTACGACGTCGGCCCGACCTACGAGGCCGGCGAGCAGCGCACCGACAAGGGCGCCACCTGCTCCTACCGGCTCGCGAAGCCGTGCCCCGACCTCGGCGGGGAGACGATCCGCCCGAGCTCGCTGCAGGTCGGCAACCGCAACCTGCTCGTGCGCGTCACCGACGCGGGCGGCAACTACGTCGACCGGGGCCCCTTCCCGGTCAACGTCGCCACGCCGTCCGATCGCGGCGCCGCCAACGGCTCCAACGTGCGCGAGCCGGCGCGCGTGATCCTGCGCTTCGCCAACACCAGGCGCAAGCGCCAGACCGTCCGCTTCAACCGCAGGATCGGCGTCCGCGGGCGGCTGATCAACGCCGACGGCAACCCGATCGCGGGCGCCGAGCTGCGCCTGCTCACGCGCGACCTGCCCCAGGGCGCCGGCGCGATCGACCGCAAGGGCATCCGCACCCGCTCCGACGGCTCCTTCCGCGTGACCGTGCGCGCCAAGGCCTCGCGCCAGCTCCAGCTCGCCTGGCGCGCGCGGGCCAACGACGTGCGCTTCGCGGCCAACGGCTACCTGACGCTGAAGGCGCGCGCCGCCGGCACCCTGCGCGTGCGCCCGCGCGTCGCACGGGTCGGCCGCAGCGTGCGCATCACGGGCCGCCTGAAGGGCGTGCGCCGGGCCGGCGTCCCGATCGTGCTGCAGGGCAAGCTGCGCGGTGCGCGGCGCTTCTCGACCTTCGCCGACACGACGTCGACCCGCCGCGGCACGTTCCGCGGGCGCTACACGTTCCGCTCGGCGGGCTCCAGCGGCCGCCGCTTCGTGTTCCGCGCCCGGATCCGCCGCGCGCCCGGCTTCCCGTACGAGACGGGCGTCAGCCGCACCGTCGGCGTGCGCGTGCGCTGACGGTTAGTGTCCGGGACCCATGACGGGTCTGAGAAGGAGAACTCGGTGAGCTACTTCGTGACGGGCGCGACCGGCTTCATCGGCCGCCATCTGGTCGAGAAGCTCCTGGAGCGCGACGGCGACGTCCACGTGCTCGTCCGCGAGGGCTCGCGCGAGCGGCTCGACGCGCTGATCGAGCGCTGGGGCGCCGGCGACCGCGTCAAGCCCGTCACCGGCGACCTCAAGGAGCCGGGGCTCGGCGTCTCGGAGGAGGACCGCAAGGCGGTCGCCGGCGTCGAGCACTTCTTCCACCTCGCCGCGATCTACGACATGACCGCGGACGAGACGCAGAACGCGCTGCTCAACGTCGGCGGCACGCACAACGCCGTCCAGCTCGCCAACGAGCTCGGCGCGGGCGTCTTCCACCACGTCTCCTCGGTCGCGGTGGCCGGCCGCTACAACGGCCACTTCACCGAGGACATGTTCGACGAGGGCCAGGAGCTCCACACGCCCTACCACCGGACCAAGTACGAGTCCGAGAAGCTCGTGCGAGAGAAGGTCCAGGGCGCCTGGCGCGTCTACCGCCCCTCGGTCGTCGTCGGCGACTCGCGCACCGGCGAGATGGACAAGATCGACGGGCCCTACTACTTCTTCAAGGTCCTGCAGAAGCTGCGCAACGCGCTGCCGCAGTGGGCGCCGCTGGTGTCGATCGAGTGGGGCTGGACCAACCTCGTCCCGGTCGACTACGTGGCCGCCGCGATCGACCACATCGCCCACGAGGAGGGCTACGACGGGCAGGCCTTCCACATCGTCGACCCGAAGGGCATCCGCGCCGGCGAGGCGATGAACACGTTCGCCCGCGCCGGTCACGCGCCGCACGCGGTCATGCGCGTCGACAAGAAGATGACCGACATGCTCCCGAAGGGCGTCCTGAGCTACGCGATGCAGATCCCGGCGCTCAAGGGCGTGCGCAAGTCCCTGCTCGCCGACCTCGGGATCCCCGACGAGATCCTCCAGGACGTCGCCTTCACGGCCAAGTTCGACGCACGCGACACCCAGCGCGCGCTGGCGGGCACCGGGATCGAGCTGCCGCCGCTGGACTCCTACGCGTACAAGCTCTGGGACTACTGGGAGCGCAACCTCGACCCCGACCTGTTCAAGGACCGCTCGTTCGAGGGCGCCGTCAACGGCCGCACCGTGGTCATCACCGGCGCCTCGAGCGGCATCGGCCGCGCCGCGGCGCTGAAGATCGCCGCGGCCGGCGGGGTCCCGATCCTGGTCGCCCGCTCGCGCGACAAGCTCGAGGAGGTCCAGCAGGAGATCGAGTCGCGCGGCGGCACCGCCCACGTCTACACGGCGGACCTCTCCGACAACGAGTCGATCGACGCCGCGGTCGAGCAGATCCTCTCCGACCACGCGGCGGTCGACATGCTGGTCAACAACGCGGGCCGCTCGATCCGCCGCTCCGTGATGCTCTCGGTCGACCGCTTCCACGACTACGAGCGCACGGTCAAGCTCAACTACCTCGGCACGATCAAGCTGATCCTCGCGCTGCTGCCGCACATGAAGGAGCGCAAGTTCGGCCACATCGTCAACGTCTCCTCGATCGGCGTGCAGACGAACCCGCCGCGCTTCAGCGCCTACGTGGCGTCGAAGGCCGCGCTCGACGCGTTCACGCGCGTGGTGAGCTCCGAGACGATCGGCGACAACATCACCTTCACGACGATCCACATGCCGCTCGTGCGCACGCCGATGATCGCGCCGACGAAGATCTACGACTCCTTCCCCACGATCTCCCCCGACGAGGCGGCCGACCTGATCTGCGAGGCGATCCGCGCCAAGCCGAAGCAGATCAACACGCGCCTGGGCACGTTCGGCGAGGTGCTCTACGCGCTCGCGCCGAAGGCGGTCGACCAGATCCTGCACATGGCCTACAACGTCTTCCCGGAGTCGGCCGCGGCGAGCGGCAAGAAGGACGAGAACGAGCGCGCCTCAGGCGAGGCCGTCGCCCTGTCGCACCTCATGAAGGGCGTGCATTGGTAGCCGGGCCCCGTGGTGCTGCGCCTCGCCGATCCTGACGCGCGCTACGCGGCCGTGCGGCTGCACTCGGACCTGCCGGCGCTCGAGTACGAGCGCGAGGGCGACGACTGGACGCTCGACCTCGCCGGGGTGGGCGGGGTGGTCTCGCGGCTCGAGTACGAGCTCGAGCTCGTGCTCGCCGACGGCGGCAGCGAGTGGGTCCTGGATCCGGGCAACCCGGTGCGCGCGCCCGGCGCGTTCGGCGACAAGTCCGTGCTGCTGCTGGAGGGCTACGAGCCGCCGGCCTGGCTCGACGCGCCCAGGGTCGAGGGCGCCGAGCGCGAGCTGACCGCGCCGGGCCGCGGGCTCGGCACGGACGTCGCGGTGCGGATCTGGAGCCCGGCGGACGCCAAGGACCGCACGCGGCTGCCGCTGCTGGTCGCCAACGACGGGCCCGAGTATGCGGAGCTGGCCGGGCTGACGGACTACTGCGCGGCGATGATCGAGAGCGGCGCGCTGCCGCCGCACCGGGTCGCGCTCGTCGCGCCCGGGGCCCGCAACGAGTGGTACTCGGCCTCGCCGCTGTACGCGGGCGCGCTGGTGCGCGGCGTGCTGCCGGCCGTCGCCGCCGAGGTCGCCGTCCGCGGGGCGCCGGTCGCGATGGGGGCCTCGCTGGGGGCGCTGGCGATGCTGCATGCGCAGCACAGTCACCCCGGCACGTTCGCGGGGCTGTTCCTGCAGTCGGGGAGCTTCTTCACGCCCGAGCACGACATCCAGGAGCGCGGCTTCGAGCGCTGGGCGCGCGTGACCGCCTTCGTCGCCGAGGTCCTCTCGGGCGGCGTCGGCAGCGGCGCGGCGCCGGCCGTCCTCACCTGCGGGACCGGGGAGGAGAACTTCCACAACAACCTCGAGATGGCTGCCGCGCTCGGCGAGCAGCTGCACGAGGTTGGCGACCTCCACAACTACACGGCCTGGCGCGACGCGCTGGACCCGCACCTGACCCACCTGCTGGCGGGCCTGTGGTAGACGCGCGGCACGCCGAGCTGTACTCGCCCGCGATCGGCGCCGCGGGCAACGTCGTCGTCCACGGCCACTGGGGGCGCCCGTTCCTCGCCTTCCCGGCCGAGCGCGGCAACGCCTGGGAGTACGGCGACCGCGGCGTCGTCGGCGCGCTCTCCGGCCTGATCGAGGCCGGCCGGGCGAAGCTCTACTGCGTCGACTCCTTCGACGGCGCGTCGTGGTCGAACGCCTCGATCCCGCTCGAGGAGCGCGCCCGCGCGCACGAGCGCTACGAGGCGTGGATCCTCGAGCAGGTCGTGCCGTGGATCCACGCCGACTGCGGCGGCCCGCAGGAGATCGCCACCTTCGGCGTCAGCCTCGGCGCCTACCACGCGGTCAACGTCGCGCTGCGCCACGCCGACGTCTTCCCGCTCGCGCTCGGCTTCTCCGGCAACTACGACCCGGGGAGCTGGGACGCCTGGGGCGACCGTGGCGACGCGGCCTTCTTCAACAACCCGTTCGACTCGCTCGCGCACATGGGCGGCGATCACCTGGACTGGCTGCGCTCGCGGCTGAGCGTCCTGCTCGTCTGCGGCCAGGGCATGTGGGAGGCCTCGACCGGCGCGCTGCCGTCGTCGCAGGCGCTCGCGGGCCTGCTCTCCGAGAAGGGGATCCGCTGCGAGCTCGACCTCTGGGGCCACGACGTCCCGCACGATTGGCCGTCCTGGCAAGCACAGCTCGCCCACCATCTGCCACGGTTCTGCTGAGGAGGAACATGGACGAGACCACACACCTGGTCGGGCTGCTGCTCGGCACCGAGGAGGACTGGCCGACAGCCTTCGAGACGCTGATGGGACGGCTCGGGCCGGTCGAGGACGCCGGCGGCGTCACCCACCGCGTGTCGACGGAGCGGATCACGATGGAGCCGTTCGACCTGCGCGACAAGCCGCGCTACGACCTGGTCGTCGACCGGCTCGCCTACTGGTACTTCCTGCCGCGCGAGTGGCTGAAGAAGGTCGCGCTGATGGACGACGTGTACCTGCTCAACAGCCCGTTCACGTTCCAGTCGATGGAGAAGCACGCGGCCTACTGCGCGATGCTGCGGCTCGGGCTGAAGGTGCCGCAGACGGTCCTGGTCCCGCACAAGAACCCGCCCGACAACGCGCGCTTCGCCTACACCGCGGCCAAGTACAACCGGCCCTTCGACCTCGACGCGATCGCCGAGAAGATCGGCTATCCGCTGTTCATGAAGCCCTACGACGGCGGCCAGTGGATCGGGGTCAGCCACATCCGCGACTCGCAGGAGCTGCACCGCGCCTACGACGAGTCCGGCCAGCGGCTGATGCACCTGCAGGCGGCGGTGGACGGCTTCGACGTGTTCGCGCGCTCGCTGTCGATCGGCGCCGAGACGATGGTCATGCACTTCCGCCCGGACCAGCCGATGCACGACCGCTACGCCGTCAGCCACGATTTCCTCTCGCCCGAGGTCGGCGACGAGGTGGTGACGATCTCGCGGCTGATCAACGCGTTCTTCCGCTGGGAGTTCAACTCCTGCGAGACGCTCGTGCGCGGGACCGAGGCGCACCCGATCGACTACGCGAACGCCTCGCCGGACGTCGCCCTGACGAGCCTGCACTACTACTTCCCGTGGGCGATGAGCGCGCTGCTGAAGTGGTGCGCGTTCTGCACGATCACCGGGCGCGAGCCCCGGATGGACCTCGACACGCGACGCTACTTCGAGGTCGGCGACCGCGAGGACCTCTCCTACGAGGAGAAGCTCGCCGCCTACCGCGAGCTCGCCGACGACTACTTCGAGGTCGACCGCTACCGCGACTTCTGCGACTCGCGCCTCGCCCACGTCGACGAGCTGGTGCTCGAGTGGATCACCTCGGCGGAATTCGACCGGCTGCTCGTGCGCACGGTGCGCGAGACGTACCCGCCGCACGAGCACGAGCGCTTCACGGGCCACTTCCGCGGCCTGATCGGCCAGTGGATCAAGGAGCGCGGGGCGACCGCGACGCTGTCGGAGTGATCTCGCCGACCGGGCCTAGAGCCCCGTGCGCGGATCGACGGCCGCTCCGCGCAGGCGCAGCTCGAAGTGCAGGTGCGGGCCGGTCGAGCGCCCGGAGGAGCCGACGCGGCCGATCCGGCTGCCGGCCACGACGCAGCGCCCGAGCGGCACCGAGATGCGGCTGAGGTGGGCGTACCAGCTCGTCATCCCGAGCCGGTGGCGGATCACCACGACGCGGCCGTAGCCGTCGCTGAAGCCTGCGAACTCCACGCAGCCGTAGCCGGCGGCCGCGACCGGCGTGCCGGCCGGCGCCGGATAGTCCTGGCCGGTGTGGAACGTCGCGCCGCGCGGCCCGAAGCGGTCGCCCACCGGCACGCCCAGCGGCGTCGCGAAGCGCAGCACGGAGCGCGGCGGGGCGCGCCGGAGCGCGGCGAGCGTGGCCGGCCCCGCCACGCCGTCGGCGCCGAGCCCGGCCCAGGCCTGGAAGCGCCGCAGCGCGGCGTCGGTGCGTGCGCCGAGGCCGCCGTCGACAGGCCCCGACGGGAAGCCCTGGCGGGCGAGCAGGAACTGCAGCGCGGCGACGTCCCACCCGCGCGCGGGCGTGGCCAGCGGCCGTGACCCGAGTCGCGGCCGCCCGCGGCGGCCGAGTGCGCGCCGCGTGCGCGGGCCGGCGATCCCGTCGACGGCCAGGCCGCGGCGCGCCTGCAGCGCTCGCACCGCGGCGCGCGTGCCCGGCCCGGCGATGCCGTCGACGGACCCTCCGTAGAGCCCCTGCGCGCGCAGCGCGACCTGCAGCGCGGCCGTGTTCGCCGAGACCCGGGCGAGCGCCGGTGCGGCGCTGAGCAGCGCGAGCGCGACGGCGATGGCGGCGATCCGTGCCATCGCGCCGAGCCAAACAGTTCCCGGAGGACCGCGTGGCCGTTGGGCGCTTTGTTGCACCGCAAAGGCGTAAATGAGGCAGGAAACTCCCACCCCCACGGCACGCCGGTCAGCGACGTTACTCCTCGGCCATCACCCGGTCCAGGAAGCCGATCGTCCGCCGCTCGTACTCCGCCGGGTGCTTGCGCAGTCCGCCCGTGTGGCCGGCGTCCGGCAGCTCGTAGAGCTCCGTCGTCGGCCCTCCATGGTTCGCGTAGACCCGGTTGGTGGGAATCTCCTGCGGGGCGCCGCTCGCCACGAGCAGCACGGGCCGCGGCGCGATCCGCCCGATCAGGGGGTTCAGCGACGGCGACGATGGCATGCCGGAGATCCCTCGCACCACCGCGATCTGGAGATCGCCGACGAGCCCCTCCAACGGCTCGAGGTCGTTCGCGGACCGGGCGTCCTGAGGCCGGGCGCCGCCATCGGCGACGACCGTCCGCAGCCGGCGATCGCTCGCGGCGGCCTGGATCAGCACCTCCGCGCCGAGCGAGAGCCCGAATCCGCCGATGCGGTGCGGATCGACGTCCCGCCTGCTCGAGAGGTAGTCGAGGCCGGCGTCCAACGCCGGCTGGGCGTTGTCGCCGAGCCCGTTCGAGTGCCCCTCGCTCTCACCGTTGCCAGGGAGGTCGAGCGCCAGCACTCCGTAGCCGTGGCGAGCCAGCATGCGGATGTGGGCGACCACGCGCTCCCGGCTGCCACCCGAACCGTGGTCGACCAGGAGTGCCGCGCCGTTGCGCGACGGTACGTACCAGGCCGACAGCGCACGGCCGTCGGCGGTCGGAACGGTCACCTCCTCGTGCGGGATGCCGAGCGAGGCCTCCTGGATCGCCCAGCGCGGGGCATGGGTGATCATCAGCCCGGAGCCGAGCGGGATCGACACGAGCATGACGAACGCGGCCGCCGTCGCGAGCCAGCCCACACCGTGGGCTGCGCGCCAGCCGAGCCCGGCACGCCGCGGCGGCCGGCGCGGCGCGGCGAGTGCCGCGAGGCCGGCAGCGACGAGCATGATCCCGCCGAGCGCCATTCCGAGGCCGGTGAGATCGCGCCAGTCGGGGCCGGAGTTGACGACGTGGAGGCCATGAGAGACCACGCCGAAGCCGAGCGCGAGCAGGCCGACGAAGAGCCCGAGCGCGAAGCGGGTCGGCCGGATCAGGTGCGGCTGCGCGGCCAGCCATGCGGCCGGCACCGCGCCGATGGCGAGCACACCGAGGATCGCGGTGTCGGGCCCGGAGATCGCGAGGTCGAGCAGATGCAGGGTCACCAGGGCCAGCCCGGCCGCCAGCAGCGGGCGCTCGAGCCGGGCGAACCGCCCGCCCCGCCGCGCGCGCGGCGGGGCGGTCGGGCGGAGCAGGGTCGCGCTCATTCGTAGTGCAGGGCGTCGAGGACGTCGAGCCGCGCGGCCCTACGCGCGGGGACGATGGCCGCCGCGATGCCGGCCAGGATGGCGACGAGCGTGAACGCCGCCAGCATCCCGACGGGGATCGACATCGAGACGTCGTACTGCGACAGCGCCTGCGTGACCAGCGCCGACAGCAGGATCCCCAGCGGGAGCCCGAGCGCGGCGCCGATCAGCGCCGTGATCACGCTCTCGTGGCGGATCATCCGCCGCGCCTGCCGGCGGGTCATGCCGATCGTGCGCAGCATGCCCAGCTCACGCGTGCGCTCGAACACCGACAGCACGAGCGTGTTGACCATGCCGAACAGCGACACGATCACCGAGAACGCGAGCATCACGTACAGCAGGTTCAGGAAGTCCGCGAACCCGGACGTGTACTCGCGCGGGAACTCCGCGCCGGTGAAGAGCGTGGCGTCGCTGAACGACCCTGCGGCGGCCATCAGCGCCTTCTCGGAGCCCGGCTCGGCGTCGAGGAACGTGAACCGGTTGTTGCCCTGCGGGAACGACTGGTCGTATGCCTGCTGCGTGATCGAGACCATGCCGAGCATCTGGTCGATCTCGGGCGGGTCGTAGACGCCGCGGACGGTGACCGTGCGCTTGTCGCCGGACGCGCTGACGATGTCCAGCTTGCTGCCGACCTCGACGTCGTGGTCGTCGGCGTACGCCTTCGCCACGAGCGCGTCGTCGATGCCCATCGCGGGCACCGTGCCGTCGTCGCCCCGCACCCAGTCGAACGAGTAGAAGTGGTCGATCGTCTTCGGGTCGATGCCGGTGAGATCGGACTCCTCGCCGTTGACCAGCGCGGTGTCGGTGCGCACGTGCGAGACCGCCGTCACCCCGTCCACGGCCGCGACGGTGTCGCCCTCGGCTGCGCCGAAGGAGACGTCGTCGGGGTTGTTGAGGACGTAGCCCGCCTTCACCTGGTCGGTGACCGCGCCCTCGACGGAGGAGCGCAGGCCGGCGCCGAGCACCGCCACCACCGTGACCAGCGTGAGGCCGATCATCAGCGCGGCGGCCGTCGAGGCCGTACGCGAGGGGTTGCGGATCGCGTTGGCGCTCGCCAGCTCGCCCGCGACGCCGCCGGTCCGCCGGCCCGGCCACCCGACCAGCCGCGCCAGCGGCTTGACGAGCCGCGGTGCGGCCATCGCGACGCCGAAGAACAGCGACAGCACGCCGCCGCCGAGCAGCACCACGACGCCGAGCGTGCCGACGCTGGCGAACACGCCGGCGCAGATCGCGGCGAGCGAGGCGGCGATCAGGCCGGCCGCGAACTTCGCCGAGTGCGACGCCGCCCTCGACTGGGGCAGCTCCGCCCCCTCGCGGACCGCCGCGATCGGCGGCACCCGGGTGGCGCGGCGGGCCGGCAGGATGCTGGCCAGCAGCGTCACGCTCGTGCCGACGAGCAATGACACGATGATCGTGCGCGTCGCGAGCACGGTGCTCGACTTGGGCAGGTCGGCGCCGAGCGCGACGAACAGCGCGTCGAGGCCCTTATAGATCCCGAAGCCGGCGAGCAGCCCGACCACCGAGGCGAGCAGGCCGATCGCGAACCCCTCGACGATCACGGAGCGCATCACCTGCTTGCGCGAGGCGCCGAGCGTGCGCAGGGTGGCGAACTCGCGCGTGCGCTGGGCGACCGTGATCGACAGGGTGTTGAAGATCACGAACGACCCGACGAACAGCGCGATCGCGCCGAAGCCGAGGAAGAAGTAGCGGATGAAGTCCATCCCCTGGTTGGTCTCCTCGGCGTCCGATGCGGCCTGCGCCTTCGCGTCGGCGACCTGCAGCGAGGACGGCACGAGCGGCTCCACGGCGTCGATCAGCTGGGCGGGCGAGGTGCCCTCCTTCGCCTTGATCGAGATGCCGTCATAGGCGCCGT
>DATFQI010000285.1:0-33799 GCA_035264365.1 Solirubrobacteraceae bacterium | reverse complement strand
CGCCATCCGCGAGCAGGACAAGGGCCTCTCCACCGGCGAGAAGCAGATGTACACCCGCGCGAAGAAGATCCTGGCGAGCGAGATGATGTACGCGCTCGACAAGGACGAGGAGCAGGCCGAGGCCTACCTCGACGAGATCCTTTCGCGCGAGGACTCGCTCGCCGGCAGCGCAAGCTCCTAGCAGGCCTATGCCGAAGGCGGTCGCCCTCTTGGTGGCCGCCGGCAGTGGCGAACGCCTTGGCGCCTCGCGGCCCAAGGCGTTCGTCACGTTGGCGGGCCGTCCGATGCTGGAGTGGTCCGTCGCCTCGCTGCAGGCGGCGGGGCTGACCGAGATCGTGGTGGCGCTCCCCCCGGGGGAGGCCGCGCCGTCGGGCTGCGTGGGCGTCCCCGGCGGGGCCGCGCGCTCCGACTCCGTTCGCCGCGCCCTCGATGCCGCCGCCCCGTCCGACGCCGTCGTCGTCCACGACGCCGCCCGACCGCTCGTCCCGCCCCCGCTGTTCGTGGAGGCGATCGCGGCGCTCGAGGCCGCCGACTGCGCGGTCGCCGCGGCGCCCGTGACCGACACGGTCAAGGAGGCCGGGCCCGATCATCGGGTGACGGCGACGCTGGACCGCTCGCGGCTGTGGGCGATCCAGACGCCGCAGGCGTTCCGGCGCGAGATGCTGGAGCGGGCGCTCGACGTCGGCGACGACGTGCTCGCCGCCGCCACCGACGACGCCTGGCTCGTGGAGCGGGCGGGCGGCAGCGTGGTGGTCGTGCCGTCCGCGCCGTCCAACTTCAAGGTGACGACGCGGCACGACCTCCGCGTCGCCGAGCTCCTGCTCGGTGACCGACGGGTCGATTAGTGCGCCATAGGCGTAGGAACTAACCCGTCGCGGCCCAGGTGGACCAGCGGGTGACGTCGAGGGCGATGACCGGGCCCTCGGGCGGGCGGTCGCGGTACTGCGGGTAGCGCTCGCGCAGCAGGGCGATCGCCGGCTCCTGGCCCGGCTCGAGGATGCGGGCGGTGCCGTCCGCGCGCGCCCACCAGAGCAGCGACCAGTCCTCGTCGTAGTGGTCGGCGAGCAGCGACGCGCGCGGGTCGGCACGCAGGTTGGCGAGCCGCTTGAGCGCCGTCGTGCGCTTCGGCTTGTGGTCGACGGCGTGGTAGATCGTGTCGCCGTCGAGGGCGAACACGACCGGCACGACGTGCGGCCCGTCCGGCCCCGTGGTGGCGAGCCGCGCCACCCGGACCGAGGCGAACCGCTCGCGCGCCGTCACTCCCCGTTCAGCTCCGCGACCGCCGCCTCGAAGCGCTCCAGCTCGGCATCGATCCGCGAGCGCCCGGCCGACGGCACCCAGCGGACCGCCCGCTCGACTCCGGCCTCGCGCAACTGCTCGAGCGCGCGGGCGTCGGCCGGCACGCTCATCGCCAGCACGGGGATGCCGCGCTCGCGGGCCTCGGGTATGCGCTCGAGGATGTCGCCGCGCGCGAAGTTCGGGAACCAGGCGTCGCCGAACGCCTCGACCCGCTCGAGCACGGTCGGCCCGTTGCCGCCCACCAGGACCGGCGGGTGGGGCCGCTGGGCGGGCTTCGGCCACGACCAGATGCGATCGAAGTCCACGAAGCACCCGTGGTAGCTCGCCTCGTCCTGGGTCCAGATCGCCTTCATCGCCTCCACGCGCTCGGCCAGCAGCTTCATCCGCGTCCGCGGATCGGTGCCGTGGTTGGCCATCTCCTCGCGGTTCCAGCCGGCGCCGACACCGAACTCCAGCCGCCCGCCCGAGAGGTGGTCGACACTGGCGACCTCCTTTGCGGTGGTGATCGGGTCGCGCTCGACCACCAGGCAGATCCCGCTCCCGATCCGCAGGTGCGACGTCGCGGCCGCTGCGGCCGTCAGCGCCACGAACAGGTCGTAGGTGTGCGCGTACTTGCGCGGCAGCTCGCCGCCGCCGGCGTAGGGCGTCTCGCGGCTGGCCGGGATGTGCGTGTGCTCGGCGAAGTAGATCGCCGTGTGACCGTGCTCCTCGACGAGCCGGGCGACCTCGCCCGGGCCGGGCGCGTCATGGGTCGGGAAGTAGCCGATGCCGGTGTCCATGCCTGCAGGCTAGGCGGTAGGCCGGCTACGCGGCCGCCGTGAGAGACTCGCGGCATGAGCGCGATCGAGGACCGTCTGGCCGGGCTCGGGCTGACGCTGCCGGCGCCGGCGGCCCCGCCCGGCGTGGTGCTCCCGTTCGAGCCCGTGCGCATCCACGGCGGGCTGGCCTACGTGTCCGGCCACGGGCCGCTCGACGGCGATCGCGTGCTCGTCACCGGCAGCGTCGGCGCGGAGGTCTCGGTCGAGCAGGCCTACGAGGCGGCCCGCGCCACCGCACTCTCGATGTTCGCCTCGCTCGAGCGGGCGCTCGGCGATCTCGACCGCGTGACCGAGTGGATCAAGCTGCTCGGCTTCGTCAAGTGCGCCGAGGGCTTCAACGCGACCCCGGCCGCCATCAACGGCTTCAGCGACCTGATCCTCGAGCTCTGGGGCGACGCCGGCCGCCACTCCCGCTCCGCGGTCGGAGCCGGCGAGCTCCCCTTCGGCATGACCGTCGAGGTCGAGGCGGTCGTCGCGGTCGCCTGACCCGCGTGGCTAGAGTCAGCCGCCGTGCTGACCGACTACCACGTGCACCTGCGCCCGGATGAGCCGGGCACGACCGCGGGCGAGTACTTCACGGCCGGGAACGCGGAGCGCTACCGGGCGGCGGCCGAGGAGCACGGGATCCAGGAGCTCGGCGTGGCCGAGCACGTGTACCGGTTCCATGCGGCGCTGGAGGTCTGGGAGCACCCGTTCTGGCGCGAGTGGGCGACGGACGATCTCGACGACTACTGCGGCTTCGTGCGGGAGGAGACCGACCTCAAGCTGGGGATCGAGGCGGACTTCGTGCCCGGGCGCGAGGACCGGATCGCGAACCTGCTCGAGGGCCGCGACTGGGACTACGTGGTGGGGTCCGTGCACTTCCTCCGAGACCGCTCGCTGGACACCGAGGACTACTCGATCTGGGGCAGTGGGGAGTCGGCCGACAAGATCTGGCGGCGGTACTTCGAGACGATCGCCGAGTCGGCGCTGAGCGGGCTCTACGACATCGTCGGCCACCCCGACCTCGTGAAGGTGTGGGGCGACAAGGCGCCGCGCCCCGACAAGGACCTGCGCTACTTCTACGAGCCGGCCGTCGAGGCGTTCGCGGAGTCCGGCGTCGCGATCGAGCTGAGCACCGCCGGCCTGCGCAAGCCGGTCGGGGAGGTCTACCCCGCGCGGCCGTACCTGGAGATGATCCTCGACGCCGGCTGCCCGATCGCGCTCTCCAGCGACGCGCACGTGCCGGACCAGCTCGGCTTCCGCTACGAGCAGGCGCTGGAGCTGCTGGACGAACTGGGCGTCGGGGAGCTTGCGGTCTTCGAGCGCCGGCAGCGGCGGATGGAGCCGATCGGGTGATGGCGCGCACCGGCATCGGCATCGACTCGCACGCCTTCGCGCTCGGGCGCAAGCTGATCCTCGGCGGCGTCGAGATCCCGTACGAGCGCGGCCTGCAGGGTCACTCCGACGGCGACGTGCTGGCGCACGCGATCACCGACGCGCTGCTCGGCGCGGCGGGCCTCGGCGACATCGGCCAGCACTTCCCCGACACCGACGAGCAGTGGCGCGGCGCGGACTCGATCGAGCTGCTGAAGGTCGTCGTCGCCCGGGTCGGCGCGATCGCGCACGTCGACTGCACGGTGATGATGGAGCGCCCCAAGCTCGGCCCCCACCGCGACGCGATCAGGGCCTCGCTCGAGGCCGCCCTCGGCTGCACCGTCAACGTCAAGGCGACGACGGGCGAGGGGATGGGCTTCGTCGGCCGCGGCGAGGGCGTCGCGGCGCTGGCGGTGGCCACGTTGCTCGACTAGGGTCGCGGCCATGAAGCGCCTGCTGATCCTGACCGCCGCGCTCGCCCTGCTGGGCGCCGGCACCGCCTCCGCCCGCCCCGCCGCGGAGAAGCCCAAGCCGATGGACGGCAACGCCGTGATCGGCTTCCGCGGGGTCGGGCCGATCGAGCTCGGCATGACCATCGACCAGGCTCGCAAGGCCGCGCGGCGCGGGATCGTGGCGGGGCAGGAGGTCACCAAGGGCTGTCGCCACGACAAGGTGCTGCCGCGCCGCTTCGGGCTCAGCACGCTGCGCTTCAAGAAGAAGATCCGCGTGCTCTACGTGACCCGCACGGCGATGCCGACGGCGAAGGGCGTCCGCGTCAACGACACCCTCAACCGGCTGCGCTCGAAGTACGGCTCCAAGCTGCGGGAGCGGGGCTCGGACGTCAGCCCGGAGACACGCATCTTCGAGCTGCACGGCAAGGGCACGCGCGAGATCCAGTTCTCCGTCAACGCGCAGGACCGGATCTTCCAGATCGCCACCGGGCTGCGCCCCGAGGTGGATTTCTCCGAGGGCTGCGCCTAGGCGGTGCGGGCCGCCCGCCGGGCGGCCGCCTGCACGCGCAGCTGCTCGTGCTCGACCTGCCGCTTGAGCTGCTGCAGCGAGCGCCGCAGGTGCCCGCTGACCGTGCGCGCGGCGAGCCCCTCGGCGATCCAGCCCCAGAGCCCGGAGCCGGCCACGCCGTACTGCAGCCGCAGCTCGACTTGCGAGGCGCCGCCGCGCTCGCGGATCCGCCAGCGGCCGCGCTGGTCGATCCCGGTCACCGAGTTCCAGGCGAGGTCGCGGTCCTCGGTGAACTCGACGACCTCGATCAGCCCGCCGACCTCGGCCGAGCCGACCCGCAGGAGCATGCGGTAGCGGGCGCCGAGCCCGGTCTCCTGAGAGCCCTCGACCGACCAGCGGGTGACGCCGGACATGAAGTGCAGGTAGCGCTTCGGGTCCGAGACCGCCTCCCACACGAGCGCGGGCGGCGCGGTGATCGTGATCGACTCGGCGACGCGCATCAGCCCAGCACCGGCAGCCGGCGCTCGGCGGCGAGCGCGTCGAGCGTGTCCTGCATCAGCCGGGCGACGTGGTCGTAGACCTCGTCGACGTCGGGATCGGGTCCGAACTCCTCGCGCAGGTGGATCGGCGGCAGCGCCTCCACCGTGATCTTGGCGGGCAGCGGGATGTGGCCCAGCATGTCGCCGACGTTGAGCACCCACGGGAGTGCTAGCGAGACCGGGAGCACCTTCAGCCGGAACAGCCGGTCGAGCCCGAGCACCTGCGCCAGCGACTCGCCCCGCGACAGGAACAGCGCCGTCTCCTGGCCGCCGACGGCGACCACCGGCACGATCGGCACGTCCTGCTCGAGCGCGAGCCGGATGAAGCCCTTGCGCCCGCCGAAGTCGACCCGGTGGCGCTGCCAGCTCGGCCGGTGGACCTCGTAGTCGCCGCCGGGGTAGACGAGCACCGCCGCGCCGGCCTCCAGCGCCGTGCGCGCGTTCTCGTGCGAGGCCGCCACCGTGCCGTACTTGCGCAGGTAGGACAGCCCCGGGAAGGAGAGCACGAGGTTGTGGGCGAGCTGGTGGAAGGCGCGCTCGACCCCGAAGTAGGTCGAGAACGCGAGCGTGAAGACGATCGTGTCCGGCGTGAGGTTGCCGCCCGAGTGGTTGCCGACGAGCAGCACGCCGCCCTCCTCGGGCACGTTGCCCAGGCCGCGCACCTCGCCGCGGAAGTACAGCGAGGAGAGCAGCCACAGCCGCGGCAGGCTCTCGCGGATGTAGTCCGGGTCGCGCTCGTCGAGGTCGGCGGGTGGGATCCGGCTTGCCAGGAAGCCCTTGACGGCGCCGAGGACCGAGCCGAGCACGCCGCCGCCGCCGGCCTCCGACTCGTCCGGCGCGGCCTCGTCGAGCCGCCGCCGGGCGGTATCCGGCGAGCCGTGGCCGTTGGTGGCGGTTCCGGTGCTCACGCCGCCTCCAGCCCGCGCCGGCGGCCGAGCGCGTCGAGCCGGGCGAAGAAGCGCTCGAGCAGGCCGTTGGTGCGCTCCGGGCGCTCGACCTGCGGCACGTGCCCGCAGCCGTCGAGCAGGATCTGCTCCGCCGAGGGCAGCCAGCGCTCGACGTGGCGCTGGAAGGCGGGCGGGATCAGCTGGTCGTGCGAGGACCAGACGAACATCGCCGGCGGCTGCAGCCCCGCCAGCCGCGGGTAGAAGCCGCCCTTGCCGAACGGCTTCTCGAGGTAGACGTTGCGCGCCGCCGTCAGGAAGGCCAGCCGTGCGCCGGCGCTGCGGTAGATGCGCTCGAACTCGTCGACGGCGATGTCGGCCACCGTCGGGTCGACGAGGTCGCGGTCGGCGAACAGCGACCAGAACTGCGCCTCGATCCGGCTGCGCCCGAGCGAGTGGGGCAGCATCCCGAGCTCGGGCCGCAGCACGCGCACCACCGGCAGCCAGTCGCGGCGCACGAACGCGGTGGCGGGGCAGAGCAGCGCCAGGCCGCCGACCCGCTCGGGGTGCTCGAGGCCCAGCTCCAGCGCCACGCGGCCGCCCATCGAGTTGCCGACGACGTGGGCGCGGTCGATCCCCAGCGCGTCCATCGCGCCGATCACCGTGCGGGCGAAGAACGGGGTGTCGTAGGGCGCCAGCGGAGGCTTGCTCGAGCCGCCGAAGCCCGGGAAGTCGAGCGCGTGCACGCGATAGCGGCGGCTCAGCGCGGCCGCGGTGTCGAAGAAGGAGGACTTCGCGCCACCGAGCCCGTGCAGCAGCAGCACGTCGTCGGGGCCCTCGCCCATCGTGAGCGTCGACACGCGCAGGCGGCCGACCGGCACGTCGCGGATCCGCAGCAGCGGCGGGCGGCCGTCCGGCAGCCGGAACATGCCCTCGAAGGCGAGCGCCAGGTCCAGCTCGCCGCGGGCGTAGAGCAGGCGCTGGGAGAAGGCCTCGATGCCCGACACCTCGCCCCGGCGCAGGCGGCACCAGGTGGTGGCGTCGGTGCCGATGGTGACGTCCGGGCGCCGCCGCGTGGCGCCCATCCGCACGCGCGCGCCGTGCGTCGTCAGGCGGATCTCCCAGGTGTGGCCCACGTCGCCGAGGCGCACGTGGTAGGTCGCGTCGAAGCCCGGCTCCGCCCCGAGGTAGCGGGTCGGAAGCGTGCGGAAAGCCTCTTGGACCTCCTTCGAGAGCGTCGGCACCTGGCGGCACGCTACCCGCCGGGGGCGCGGAACGCGCCGGCCGGAGGTAGCCTCACCGCTCCGTGCGAGAAATCCGCCTCTACGACACCAACAGCCGCGAGGTGCGGCCGCTCGTCCCGCGCGAGGCCGGCAAGGTCGGCATCTACGCCTGCGGCCCGACGGTCTATGCGCGCGTGCACGTCGGCAACGCCCGCCCGTTCGTCGTCTTCTCGCAGCTCAAGCGCTTCCTCGAGCACGAGGGGATCGAGGCGACGCTGGTAGCGAACATCACCGACATCAACGACAAGATCTACGACGCGGCGCGCGCCGCCGGCCGCCCGTCGGACGAGCTGGCGCGCGAGATGACCGTCCACTACGTCCAGGACACCGGGCGGCTCGGGCTCGGGCGCCCCGACCACGAGCCGCTGGCGTCGGAGAGCGTGCCCGGGATCATCGACCTGATCGGGGCGCTCGTCGACGGCGGCCACGCCTACCAGGCGGACGGCGACGTCTACTTCCGCGTGCGCTCGCTGGACGGCTACGGGACGCTGTCGGGCCGCGACGTCGACCAGATGGACCAGGGCGAGGGCGTCGAGGGCGCCGATCGCAAGGAGGATCCGCTCGACTTCGCGCTCTGGAAGGCCACCAAGGACGGCGAGGACACGAGCTGGGACTCGCCGTGGGGCGCCGGCCGGCCCGGCTGGCACATCGAGTGCTCCGCGATGGCCGAGGAGTACCTTGGCGTCGACTTCGACATCCACGGCGGCGGCATCGACCTCGTGTTCCCGCACCACGAGAACGAGGCGGCGCAGACGCTGGCCGGGCGCGGCCAGCCGCTCGCGCGCGTGTGGATGCACAACGGGATGCTCCAGCTCGCCGACGAGAAGATGTCCAAGTCCGTCGGCAACATCCGCGGCCTCGGCGAGGTGCTCGACCAGGTGGGCGGGGAGGTGCTCGTCCTGTACTTCTCCGGCGGCCACTACCGGCAGCCGATCGCGTTCTCGGACGAGCGACTCGCAGACGCCGAGCGCGCGGCGGCGCGCATCCGCGAGGCCGGCCGGCGGCTGACGGCCGGCGACTCGCCCGAGGAGCTGGCGCCGCTGCGCGACGCGTTCTTCGACGCGCTGGCCGACGACTTCAACACCGCGCGCGCCCTGGCGGCGCTCTACGACTGGATCCGCGAGGCGAACCGCCGCGAGGGACCGGTCGGCTCCTCGCACCTGCGCGAGATGCTCGAGGTGCTGGGGCTCGCGTCGCTGCTGGACACCGCCGGGGACGGGCCGCCGCAGGAGGCGGTCGAGCTGGCCGAGCGCCGCGGCGCGGCGCGCGACGCGCGCGACTGGGCCGAGGCGGACCGGCTGCGCGACGAGCTGCGCGTGATGGGCTGGGAGGTGCGCGATGGCCCGCAGGGACCGGAGCTCCTCCCGGCGGGGTGAGCCCGGCCCCGGCCGTGGCGGCAAGCCGCGCGGCGGGGGAGGGCGCAAGCCGCCGCGTGGGAGCGACCCGCAGCGCGATGCAGCGCGCGGCGGCCCGCCGCGGGCCGGCCGCGACGCCGCACCGCGCGAGGAGGCCGCGCCGGAGGTCTCCGGGCCGCCCGCGAACGTCGTCTACGGCCGCAACGCCGTCCGCGAGGCCCTGCGCGGGCGCAGGCGCGTGAAGCGGATCTGGGTCACCGCCGCGGCCGCCAAGGAAGGCTTCGAGGGCACGGTGGTCGAGGCCGACGAGATCACCGCGCGCGTCGGTACCGACGCGCACCAGGGCGTCTGCGCCGAGGTGAGCCCGTACCCGTACGCCGACGCCGCCGAGCTGCTCGCCGCCGCGGATCCGTTCATCGTCGCGCTCGACGAGGTCACCGACCCGCAGAACCTCGGCGCCGTGATCCGCACGGCCGAGTGCGCCGGGGTCACCGGCGTCGTGATCCCCGAGCGGCGCTCGGCGGAGGTCACCGGGGCGGTCGCGAAGGCGTCGGCGGGAGCGGTCGAGCACCTGCCCGTGGCGCGCGTGCGCAACCTGGCGGACTTCCTCGGCGAGGCCAAGGAGGCCGGCTGCTGGACCTACGGCGCCGCGGCCGGCGCGCGCACCCGCTACGACGGCCCGGACTACACCGGCGGGGTCGTCTTGGTGCTCGGCGCGGAGGGCCGCGGCCTGCGCCCACGGGTCGCCGGCGCCTGCGACGAGCTCGTCTCGCTGCCGCTGCTCGGGCGCATCGACTCGCTCAACGTCAGTGCCGCCGGAGCGGTCCTGATGTACGCGATCTTGCAGAAAAGGCTTGACGCGTCCACATAACCGTGCCATGCTCGCGCCACATGAGGTTGTACTTGAGGGTTAGCGATGGCCCTCGAGGACGACGGAATAGGCGCCGGGGGAGGTGTGCGTCACGACAGAAAGAGCCCAATTTGCGGGTTCTGGAAGGGTGTGTTCGTGGCCAGACTGTCCCCAACCAAGGCTCAGGCTCAGGTTCAGATAGAGGATGGGTACCTCCTCGCTCTTGCCCGGCAGGGAAATCCCGATGCCTATGACCGCCTGGTACGGCGCTATGCCTCGTTCGTCCGCCTCAAGGCCTCCTCCTACTTCCTCGTTGGCGGCGACAGCGAGGACCTGATCCAGGAGGGCCTGGTCGGCCTCTACAAGGCGATCCGCGACTTCCGGCCCGACCGCGAGTCCTCGTTCCGCAACTTCGCGGAGCTGTGCATCACGCGGCAGATCATCACCGCAGTCAAGACGGCCACCCGCAACAAGCACACCCCGCTCAACGGCTACGTCTCGTTCTCGGCCACCCCGGCCGGCGCCAGCGATTCAGAGCCCACCCTGGACGAGGTCCTGCCGGGATCGCCCGTGCACGACCCGGTCAACCAGGTGATCTCCTCCGAAGAGCTGCGCTCGCTGGTCGCGTGCCTGTCGACCGTGCTCTCCGACCTCGAGTCGCGCGTGCTCTCGCTCTACCTCGACGGCTACTCGTACACCGTGATCGGTGACAAGCTCGACTGCGACTGCAAGACCGTCGACAACGCCCTTCAGCGCGTCAAGCGCAAGGTCGGCTCGCACCTGCAGTCGCGCAACGTCCTGCTGTAATCAGGCTCTCATATGCCGACCTGGCTGCTGATCGTCATCGTCGTGCTCGCCGTCCTCGCGGTCGGCGGGTTCGTCGCGCGCCGCGCGCTGACCCGCCGCACGGAGACGCAGTTCCGGGCCCGGCTCGAGCAGGCCAACCACGACCTGGCCGAGGCCGCCGCCGCGGACCGCGGCTGGGATCGCACGAAGCTCGAGGCCGCCGCGCGGCGCATCTACGCCGAGCAGCGCGGGGCCGAGCCCGCCGAGCTGCTGCTCACCGAGGTGCTCGACCGCCCGGGCACCGAGGAGGACTTCGCCGTCTTCAGCGTCGAGGGCGAGGGGCGCCGGGAGACGCTCACCCTCGGCCGCCGCGACGGCGAGTGGATCCAGCAGAGCCTCGCGTAGACCTCGAGGCCTAGTTGCGCGGGCGCGACGCCGGGCGAGAGATTGCACCCGTGGCGCGGCGCGTCTCGAGCCCTGAGATGGTCGGCCGCTCGGAGACGCTCGCTGCTCTTGAAGCGGCGCTCGAGCGGGCTCCGGCCGTCGTGCTCGTGGCCGGCGACGCCGGCATCGGGAAGACGCGGCTCGTGCGCGAGTTCACCGCCGCCGCGAGGGCCACCGTGCTCCTGGGGCGACTGCATCCCGATCCTAGGCCGCGCGGCGGGGGCGCCGGTGCTCGACGTCCTCGACGATCTCGATCACGCGCTCGAGGTCGTCGCAGACCGCGATCGCGTCGAGGTCCTCCGGGGAGACGTAGCGGTCGCCGAGCATCGACTCGCGCAGCCAGCCGACCAGGCCGCTCCAGTAGTCCGAGCCGACGAGCACGATCGGGAAGTAGCGGATCTTCTCGGTCTGGCGCAGCGTCGCGGCCTCGAACAGCTCGTCCATCGTCCCGAAGCCGCCCGGGAAGACCACGAAGCCGCTCGCGTAGCGGACGAACATGACCTTGCGCGTGAAGAAGTAGTGGAAGTTCAGTGCGAGGTCGACGTAGTCGTTCATCCCCTGCTCGTGCGGGAGCTCGATCCCGAGCCCGACCGAGGGCACGCCGGCCTCGCGCGCGCCCTTGTTGGCGGCCTCCATGATCCCGGGGCCGCCGCCGGTGATGATCGCGAAGCCCTCCTCGCCGAGCCGGCGGGCGAGCCGGCGCGCGCGCTCGTAGCGCGGGTCCTCGCGCGGGGTGCGGGCCGAGCCGAAGATCGAGACGGCCTTGCCGATCTGCCCGAGGGCCTGGAAGCCGTTGCGCAGCTCGTCCTGGATGCGCAGCAGACGCTGCGCATCCGTGAGCTCGGCGAGGATGGCGCTGGTCTCGGCCTCGAGGAGCTCCTCGTCGGACGATCGCGGATGCCGGGGCGCGGACACCCTCATAGATTAGGCGTCGGCGCCGGCGCTCCGGCATCCGCGGGGTAGGGTCGCGGCGAGATGTCGGGTCCCGCCTACACCCGCCTCGAAGTCGACGAGCGCCGCCGCCGGCTGCTCGAGCTCGGCACGGAGCTGTTCGCGCGCTTCTCCTACGACGAGCTGTCGATGGCGAGGATCGCCCGCGAGGCGGGGATCTCGAAGGCGCTGCTCTACCACTACTTCCCGGGCAAGCAGGCCTACTTCGCGGCGACCCTCGAGGAGAAGGCGGCCGAGCTGTCCGCGCTCACCGAGCCCGACCCGTCGCTGCCGCCCGTCGAGCAGCTCACCGGCAGCCTCGGCGCGTTCCTCGGCTGGGTCGAGGACAACCGCGAGGCTTACGGCAAGCTCGTGCGCAGCGCCGCCGCGATCCCCGAGGTGCGCGAGGTCGTCGATCGCGTGCGCGACGCGACCTCGGCCCGGATCCTCGACGGGATCGCACCCGGCGGCGCCCCGCCGCCGCTCCGCACCGCCGTGCGCGCGTGGCTGTGGTTCATGGACGGCGCCATCCTCGACTGGGTCGAGCACGGCGACCTCACGCGCGACCAGCTCCAGGGGCTCTTGCTCGGGACCCTGATGGGCGCGGTGACGGCCTCCGGCTGGAGCTAGCCGACCGACAGCAGGTCGATCACGAAGACCAGGGTCTCGTTCGGCCCGATCGTGGGCGGTGAGCCCTGCGGGCCGTAGGCGAGGTCCGGCGGGATCACGAGCTGCCGCCGGCCGCCGACCTTCATGCCCTCCACGCCCTGGTCCCAGCCCGGGATCACAGAGCCGGAGCCGAGCTGGAACTGGAACGGCTCGCCGCGGTCCCACGAGGCGTCGAACTGGCGGCCGTTGAGGTACGAGATGCCGACGTACTGCACGGTCACCTGGTCGCCGGCCTTGGCGGGCTTGCCGGCGCCCTCCTCGATGTCCTTGATCACGAGTTTCTTCGGGGGCTTGCCCTTCGGGACGGTGATCTCCGGCTTGGTGCGCTCCGGCGTCGCGGCGGCCTCCGGCGTCGCCTTGGAGGCGGGCTCCTCGGAGTCCGAGCCGCACCCGGCCACCGCTATCAGGGCGGCGAGGGCGAGGACGAGCAGCAACGGGCGTCTGGCGAGCGGCATGGCGCCGCAGGGTAGACGGTCGCCCTCAGCGATCGGTGCCGAAGATGCGGTCGCCCGCGTCGCCGAGGCCCGGCCGGATGTAGCCGTTGGTGTCCAGCTCGCGGTCGAGCGCGGCGGTGATGATCGGGACCTCGTGGTGCGCCGCCCTCAGGGCGGAGACGCCCTCCGGCGCCGCCACGAGGCAGACGAACGTGACGCGCCGCGCGCCCGCGCGTTTGAGCCGCGCGATCGCCTGCGTGGCGCTGCCGCCGGTGGCGAGCATCGGGTCGACGACGAACACCTCGGCGTCCTCGATCCCGGGCGGGATGTTCTCGTAGTAGCCGACGGGCCGCAGGGCCTCCTCGTCGCGGTACATCCCGAGGTGCCCGACGCGGGCGTCGGGCACGAGCCGCAGGAAGCCGTCGACGAGCCCGAGGCCGGCGCGCAGGATCGCGACGATCACGACCTGGTCGGCGAGCCTGGTGCCGGCTGCCGGCTCGAGCGGGGTCTGGACCTCGATCTCGTCGGGGCGCAGGCCGCGCATCGCCTCGTAGGCGAGGATCATCCCCGCGTCGTCGAGGGTCTGGCGGAAGCCCCCGTGCGGGGTCTCGCGGTCGCGCAGGATCGAGACCAGGCGCCGCAGCAGGACGTGGTCGACCACGGTGACGCCGTCGGGCACGCTCATCGTCGCGGCACGCTACCGGGTCGGGGCATCCACTAGGCTCGCGCCGGTGTCCGCGCCCCGCCGCAACGTGGAGCTCAAGGCGACCGATCCGGACCCCGCGCGCTCGCTCGCGGTGTGCCTGGAGCTGGGCGCCGCCGACGAGGGAACGCTGTTCCAGCGCGACACCTACTTCCGCGTCCCCGAGGGCCGCCTGAAGCTGCGCGAGCAGGAGCCCGGCGGCGCCGTGCTGATCCAGTACCGCCGCGCCGACCGCCCGGAGGCCCGCGAGAGCCGCTACCGGCTGATCGAGGTGGAGGACGCCGGCGCGACGCGGAGCGCGCTCGACGAGGCGCTCGGCACGCTCGCGATCGTCGAGAAGGAGCGGCGGCTGCTGCTCTGGGAGGGCGTCCGCATCCACCTCGACAAGGTCGAAGGCCTCGGCTCGTTCGTCGAGCTCGAGGGCGTCGCGCCCGAGCGCTCCGACCTCAGCGGCGAGCACGACCGTGTGGCACGCCTCACCGAAGCGCTCGGGATCGAGGACTCCACGATCCTCTCCGACTCCTACTCCGACCTCGTGCTCGCCGCCGCGGAGGGCGGCAGGGAGCAGCTGATCGCCGCCGCCCGCGGAGCGCTCGAGCGCGCCTACGCGCCCTACTCCCGCTACCGCGTCGGCGTCGCCCTGCGCGCCCCCGACGGCTCGGTGCACGTCGGGGCCAACGTCGAGAACGCCGCCTACCCGCTCGGCAACTGCGCGGAGGCGTCGGCGATCGGCGCGATGGTCGCCGCGGGCCGCACCAAGATCGTCGAGGCGGCCGTGATCGGCGACGGCGAGGAGCCGTGCGTGCCGTGCGGCGGCTGTCGCCAGCGGCTGCGGGAGTTCATGCCGCTCGACGCCACCGTCCACCTGATCGCGGAGAAAGGGGCCCGGGCCTCGATGACCCTGGAGGAACTGCTGCCACGCTCGTTCGGCCCGGAGTACCTGCCATGACAGCGAGAGCGCACGACATCGACCCTCCCGTCGCGCGCGGCGAGGCCGCGGCCGAGGAGATCGCCCGCCGCGCCCCTGGCTTCGCGCCGAAGCTCGGGCTGATCCTCGGCTCGGGCCTCGGCGGGCTCGCCGACGCCGCCGACGACGCGATCGAGCTCGACTACGCGGGCCTGCCCGGCTTCCCCGAGCCGGGCGTGGCCGGCCACGGCGGGCGACTCGTGCTCGGCCATCTGGGCGGGCTGCCGGTCGCGTTCCTGCAGGGCCGCAAGCACATCTACGAGGGCGGGGACCCGGGCGCGATGCGCGCGCCGGTGCGAGCGCTCCGGCTCTCCGGCGCCGAGGCGCTGCTCGTCACCAATGCGGCCGGCTCCCTGCGCGTCGAGTCGCCGCCGGGCTCGCTGATGGCGATCGCCGACCACATCAACATGCTCGGCGTCAACCCGCTCACCGGCCTCAACGACGACGGCGTCGGGCCGCGCTTCCCGAGCATGCAGGACGCCTACGACCCGGCCCTGCGCGAGCAGCTGCAGGGCTGCGCGCAGGCGCTCGGGATCGAGCTGCCGGAGGGCGTCTACCTCGCGGCGCACGGGCCGAGCTTCGAGACGCCGGCCGAGATCCGCGCCTTCCGCACGCTCGGCGCCGACGCCGTCGGCATGTCGACCGTGCCAGAGGTGATCCTCGCCCGCCACTGCGGGCTGCGCGTCGCGGCCGTCTCGGCGATCACCAACCTCGCCGAGGGGATGGGCGGCGAGGCGCTCTCGCACGAGCAGACGCTGAAATACGCGGCCGCCGCGGCGGGCGACCTGGCGCGGCTCGTCGAGGCCTTCTGCGGGGCGCTGGCCCGATGACGCTGCTGCCCGCCGAGGTCATCCGGCGCAAGCGCGACGGCGCGGCGCTCTCCGCCGAGGAGATCGCCTTCCTCGTCGCCGGCATCACGGACGGCGCGCTGTCCGACGCGCAGGTCGGCGCGCTCGCGATGGCGCTGTTCCTGCGCGGGATGGAGGCGGGCGAGCGCGTCGCGCTGACCGAGGCGATGCGCGACTCCGGCACGGTGATCGGCTGGGACCTCGACCGCCCGGTGCTCGACAAGCACTCGACCGGCGGCGTCGGCGACAAGGTCTCGCTGATGCTCGCCCCGATCGTCGCGGCCTGCGGCGGCGCGGTGCCGATGATCTCCGGCCGCGGCCTCGGCCACACCGGCGGCACGCTCGACAAGCTCGACTCCGTCCCCGGCTACGACACGACGCCCTCCGTCGAGGAGCTGCGGCGCGTCGTGGGCGGCCCCGCCGGCTGCGCGATCGTCGGCCAGACCGGCGACCTCGCGCCCGCCGACCGGCGGCTGTACGCCATCCGCGACGCGACCGGCACCGTCGAGTCGATCCCGCTGATCGTCGCCTCGATCCTGTCCAAGAAGCTGGCGGCCGGGCTCGGCGCGCTGGTGATGGACGTCAAGTTCGGGTCGGGCGCCTTCATGGCCGAGCGCGCGAACGCGGACGAGCTGGCGCGTGCGCTGGTGGAGGTCGCGGGCGGCGCCGGGCTGCCGACCGTCGCGCTGCTGACCGACATGGACCAAGTGCTCGGCTCGAGCGCCGGCAACGCGGTGGAGGTGCTCGAGTCGGTCGAGTACCTCAACGGCACGCGCCGCGATCAGCGCCTGCACGAGGTCACGCTGGCGCTCGCCGCATCGCTGCTCGTCCAGGGCGACCTGTACGCGGACGAGGACGCCGCGCGCGTCGCCGCGGAGCAGTCGCTGGACTCCGGCGCCGCCGCCGAGCGCTTCGGGCGCATGGTCGCCGAGCTCGGCGGCCCGGCCGACTTCATGGAGCGCCCGGGCGAGCACCTCGCCGCCGCGCCGCTGGTGCGGGCGGTCGAGCCGGAGCGGGCGGGCGTGGTGCAGGCGATGGACTGCCGTGCGGTCGGCCTGGTCGTGACCGGGCTCGGCGGCAACCGGGCGAAGGAGTCCGACGTCATCGACCCGGCCGTAGGGCTGTCGCAGATCGCGGGGGTCGGCGCGAACGTGGGCCCGGACCGCGCGCTCGCCGTCGTGCACGCGCGCGACCAGGCGGGCTTCGAGGCGGCCGAGCGGGCGCTGCGCGCCGCCGTCCGCGTCGGCGACGGCGCGGCGGAAGCGCGTCCCGCGGTGGCCGGGAGGATCGAGTGATCCCCAAGGCCGAGCTGCACGTCCACCTCGAGGGGACGGCGCCGCCCTCGTTGATCCGCCGGCTGGCCGGGCGCAACGGCATCCCGCTCCCCGAAGGGCTGTTCTCGGACGAGGACACGTTCCGCTGGACGGACTTCCTGGACTTCCTCGCGACCTACGACATGGCGGCGAGCGTGATCCGCACCGCCGCGGACTATCGCGACGTCACCTACGAGTACCTCGCATCGTGCGCGGCCGAGGGCGCGGTCTACGTGGAGCTGATCGCCTCGCCGGCCCACGCGGACTCCGTCGGGCTGACCGACGAGGAGCACTTCGGCGGCATCGCGGCCGGCATCGACGACGCCCGCCGCGACCATGGCATCGAGGCGCGGATCCTCGCCGCCGCGGTGCGCAACCACGGGGTGGCGTCGGCCGAGCGGCTGGCGCTGCGGCTGGCCGCCGACCGTCACCCGTATGTCGTGGGCTTCCAGCTCGCCGGCGACGAGGCGGGCTTCCCTCCTGGTCCGTTCGCGAAGGCCTACGAAATCGCCGCAGATTCCGGGCTCGGCTGCAGCGTCCACGCCGGCGAGCACGCGGGCGCGGAGTCCGTACGCGGGGCGCTCGCGCTGCCGGTCACGCGGATCGCCCACGGGGTGCGCGCGATCGAGGACCCGGAGCTGGTCGCAGAGCTCGCGGAGCGCGGAACGGTGCTGGAGGTGTGCCCTACCAGCAACGTCGCCACCGGGGTCTTCCCGAGCTATGAGGACCATCCCCTCGGTGCGCTCCGCACGGCGGGGGTGCGCGTTTGTCTAGGTTCCGATGACCCGCCCTATTTCGGCTGTAGTATCGGCTCCGAATACGCCGTGGCGCGCGAGCGCTTCGGCTTGGATGAGGGTGAACTGAGAGGGATGACGCGGACGGCGTTGGAGGGCGCGTTCGCGGATGAGGGTCTCAGACGTTCTCTTCTCGCCATCGTAGATCCGGCGAACGACCGGCCACGCCTGTAGGCTGCCGCCGCTTTTCGCAGGACCATCACTTTTCCTTTGGAGGGAAGCAAAGTGCCATCGCGTCGCGCAGTACATCTGTTGGTGATCTTCACGCTCTGTCTCTGCGGCCTCGTCGCCGTCGGCTGCGGAGACGACGAGTCCTCGAGCAGCGGTTCTGGGAGCTCCCAGTCCACGCCGGAGGCCAAGAAGATCAAGGTCGGTCTGGTGACCGACATCGGCGGCCTCAACGACCGCTCGTTCAACCAGCTCGCCAACGAGGGCTTCGAGCGGGCCAAGTCCGAGCTCGGTGTCGAAGGCCGCGTGCTCACCTCGAGCAAGAACTCGGACTACGTGCCGAACCTGTCCTCGCTGGCCCAGCAGAAGTACGACATCGTGATCGGCGTCGGCTTCCTGATGGCCGAGGCGATGGAGACGGTCGCCAAGAAGTTCCCTGACACGAGCTTCGCGATCATCGACTATCCGCAGGCCGCCATGAAGAGCAAGCCGACCAACGTCGACGGCCTGCTGTTCAAGGAGAACGAGGCGGGCTACCTCGTCGGCACGATGGCCGGCCTGTACGCCAAGGACCAGGGCGGCGATCAGGTCATCTCCTCGGTCGGCGGCCAGAAGATCCCGCCGGTCGACGGCTACATCGCCGGCTTCCAGGCCGGCGCCAAGAAGGCCAACCCGGGCATCAAGACCCTCAACGGCTACTCGGAGGACTTCGTCAAGCAGGACCTCTGCAAGGAGCTCGCGCTCAACCAGATCGCGGAGGGCTCGCAGGTCGTCTTCCAGGTCGCCGGCCAGTGCGGCCTCGGCGCGCTTGACGCGGCCAAGGAGAAGGGCAAGCAGGGCATCGGCGTCGACGCCGACCAGGGCTACCTCGGGTCGCACATCCTCACGAGCGCCCTGAAGAAGGTCGACGTGGCGGTCTTCGACACCGTCAAGGCGGTCCAGGACGGCTCCTTCAAGGGCGGCACCGACACCGTCTTCGACGTCAAGTCGGGCGGCGTCGGCCTCGGCAAGGTCTCCGCGGAGGGGCAGAAGTACGAGGAGCAGGTCAACAAGGTGATGGAGCAGATCAAGTCGGGCGAGATCTCCGACATCCCCGCCGAGGTCAAGTAGTCCGGGACCTGCTGTAAACACCGAACGATGCCCGGGGACGCCCCCGCACTCGAGCTGCGCGGGATCACCAAGCGCTTCGGCTCGCTCGTCGCGAACAACGCGATCGATTTCGAGCTGAAGCGCGGGGAGATCCACGCGCTGCTCGGTGAGAACGGTGCGGGGAAGTCCACCCTCATGAACGTCCTCTACGGGCTCCTGCAGCCCGACGAGGGCGAGATCCTGGTCAACGGCGAGAAGGCCGAGATCCACTCGCCGCGGCAGGCCATGAACCTGGGCATCGGGATGGTCCACCAGCACTTCATGCTCGTCCCGGTCATGACCGTGGCCGAGAACCTGGTGCTGGGGGCGGAGCCGCGCAACGGGCCGCTGCTGGACTACAAGGCGGCGGCCCGCCGCACGCGCGAGCTGTCGGAGCGCTTCGGCCTCGCGGTCGACCCCGACGCGAAGGTGGAGAACCTGAGCGTCGGAGCGCAGCAGCGCGTGGAGATCCTGCGGGCGCTGTTCGGTGGCGCCAAGGTGCTCGTGCTCGACGAGCCGACCGCGGTGCTGACCGCGCAGGAGACGCAGGACCTGTTCCGCGTGCTCCATGCGCTGCAGGACGACGGCACGTCGATCGTGTTCATCTCGCACAAGCTCAACGAGGTGCTGGCGATCTCCGACCGCGTGACCGTGCTGCGCCGCGGCGAGAAGATCGACACGGTCGTGACCGAGGGCTCCACCGAGCGCAGCCTCGCGCGCCTGATGGTCGGCCGCGACGTGCTGCTGCGGGTCGAAAAGCCCGAGCACAAGATCGGCGAGCCGCTGCTGCAGGTCGAGGGGGTATCGGCCCTCGACGACCGCGAGCTGCCGGCCGTGCGCGACGTCTCCTTCGAGGTGCGCTCCGGCGAGATCGTCGCCTTGGCGGGCGTGGACGCCAACGGGCAGAGCGAGCTGATCGAGGTCCTGACCGGGCTGCGCAAGCCGACCGAGGGCCGAGTGACCGTCGCGGGCAAGGACGTGACGGGCGGAAGCCCGCGCGACTGCCAGGACGCGGGCATGGGGCACATCGCCGAGGACCGCCACCGGCGCGGCCTGGTACTCGACTTCTCGCTCTCCGAGAACGTCTTCCTGCGCGAGTACCGCCGCCCCGGCAACTCGCGCTTCGGCCTGCTGTCGCCGCGCCGGATGGCGGAGCGCGCGCGCCCGATGCTCAAGGACTTCGACGTGCGCGGCGGCGATGCCGACACGCGCGCGGCCTCCCTGTCGGGCGGCAACCAGCAGAAGGTCGTGATCGCGCGCGAGCTGAGCGCCGATCCCGCCGTGTTGATCGCCGCGCAGCCGACGCGCGGGCTCGACGTCGGCGCGATCGAGTTCGTGCATCGCCGCCTGGTCGAGCAGCGCGACGTGGGGCGCGCGATCCTGCTCGTCTCGCTCGAGCTGGAGGAGGTCCGCTCGCTCGCGGACCGGGTGCTCGTGATCTACGAGGGCGCGATCGTAGCCGAGCTGCCCCCGTCGGCGTCCGAGGAGGACTTCGGCGTCGCGATGACCGGCGGCGGGCGCGGCGAGGAGACGGCGGCGTGAGCACCCCCGACGACGACCTCCCGATCGCACCGACCCCGGAGGCGCCCGGCGAGGGCGCCCCGATGACGGTCGCCGGCCGGCTGTCGGGCTACCTGCGCGGCGGCGGCATCGTGACGCCGCTGCTGACGGCGCTGCTCGCGTTCGCCGTCGGCGGGCTCGTGGTCGCGCTGACGGGCAAGGACCCGATCGCGACCTACCGGGCGATCTTCGACGGCACCGGCCTGAACTGGTTCTTCCCCTGGATCAGCTCCGACGACCGCACGGTCGCCGCCCTCAACCTCCAGCAGACGCTGATCGTCACGACGCCGCTGATCCTGACCGGCCTGGCCGTCGCCTTCGCCTTCCGCTGCGGCCTGTTCAACATCGGCGGCCAGGGCCAGTACCTCGTCGGCTCCTACATGGCCGTCTGGCTCGGCTCCTCCTTCGACGGCATGCCGTCGGTGCTGCACATCGTGCTCTGCATCGTCGGGGCGTGCGCCGCGGGCGCGGTGTGGGGAGGCATAGCCGGCCTGCTGAAGGCGACGACCGGCGCCAACGAGGTGATCACGACGATCATGCTCAACTGGATCGCGCTCTGGGTCGGCGTCTGGCTGGTCAACCTCAACGGCCCGCTGCAGAACACCGAGCAGAAGTCCGTGCCGGTGTCGCCGGACATCGCGGAGGGCGCCAAGCTGCCGGTCTTCTGGGGCGACCCGGAGCTGCAGGGCCTGCACATCGGCCTGTTCATCGCGCTCGCGTCGCTGCTCGTCTTCTGGGTGCTGCTCAACCGCACCGTCACGGGCTACGAGGTCCGCGCCGTCGGCTTCAACCCCGACGCCGCGCGCGCCGCCGGCATCTCGGTGAGCCGCAACTACATCCTCGTGATGGCGATCTGCGGGCTGTTCGCAGGGCTCGCGGCCTCGCTGGACGTGCTCGGCTGGCAGTTCCGGGTGGCGCGCAACGACATCGAGATCTCCCAGATCGGGTTCCTCGGCATCGCGGTCGCGCTGCTCGGGCGCAACACCGCGATCGGCACCTTCTTCTCGGCGCTGCTGTTCGGCGCGCTGCTGACCGGCACCTCGGTGCGCAACCTCGACCCGCTCGTGTTCCCGCCCGAGCTGGCGACGGCGCTCACGTCGATCATCCAGGGCCTGATCGTGCTGTTCGTCAGCGCGGACATCCTGGTCGTCTACCTGTGGCGGCTGCGAAGGCGGATCCGCAGACCCGGCGGCAAGGCGCCGGCCGAGTCCGAGGCGGTGGCCACGTGAGCCGGCGCCAGGTCGGCTGGGCCGCGGTCGCGGCCGGCTTCCTCGCGTTCTTCGTCGCGGTCCCGCCGCTGACGGTCCGCACGCCCGCGCTGCCGATCGCGCTCGGCCTGATCGGGCTCAGCCTCGGCCTGTGGTCGCTGGCCGGCGGCGAGGAGCGCCACGGGTGGGGCGGCATCGCGGCCGCCGTCGTCGGCATGGCGGGCGGCATCGCGGCCACGCAGTCGGGCGTCGGCAACCTCGAGCGCGTGATCGTGTGGTCGGCGCTGTTCGCCGCGATGCTGCGCTACGCGACGCCGCTGATCTTCGCCTCGCTGGGCGGCCTGTTCTGCGAGCGCAGCGGCGTGATCAACATCGCGCTGGAAGGCATGCTGCTGACCGGCGCGTTCTTCGCGGTGCTCGGCGCCGACGTCACCGGCTCGTGGTTCCTCGGCGTGGTGATCGGGATGGCGGCGGGCGGCCTGCTCGCGCTGATCCACGCGGTCTTCGCCGTGTCCTTGCGGGCGGACCAGATCGTCTCCGGCACCGCGCTGAACTTCCTCGCCTTCGGCATCACCACCTACCTGTACCTCAACCGCTACGGGGCGGAGGGCACGCCGACGGACCTCCCACAGGTGCCCGACGTCAACCTGCCGCTGATCGAGGACATCCCGTTCTTCGGCGACGTCTTCGGACAGGTGAACCTGCTGATCTGGATCGGGCTGGCGCTCGTGCTGGTCACGTGGGTCGTGGTCTTCCGCACGCCGTCGGGCCTGCGGCTGCGGTCCGCGGGCGAGAACCCGCTGGCCGCCGAGACCGCCGGCCTCTCGGTCGTGCGGACGCGCTACCTGGCCGTGATCACGTCGGGCATGCTCGCGGGCGCGGGCGGCGCCTACCTGTCGATCGGGTTCGTGCACTCCTTCTCGCAGAACATGACGGTCGGCAAGGGCTTCATCGCCCTGGCGGCGCTGATCTTCGGGCGCTGGCGGCCGGGCGGGGCGCTGATGGCGGCGCTGCTGTTCGGCTTCTCGACCGCGCTCGCGCAGCGCCTGCCGGTGTTCTCGCCCTCGGCGGCGACGCTGTTCCAGGCGCTGCCGTACGTGCTGACGCTGGTCGCCGTGGCCGGGGTCGTGGGCCGTTCGATCCCGCCGGCCGCGATCGGCCGACCGCTCGAGCGCTCCTAGAGGATCAGGTCCTCGAGCCAGGCGTTGCGGAAGGCGCCGCGCGGGTCGAGCCGGGAGGCGAGCGCTTGGAACTCGGGCAGCTTCGGGTAGCGCGCGGCGAGCTCGTCGCGGCCGGTCAGGAACAGCTTGCCCCAGTGCGGGCGCGGCTCGAACGGCTCGAGCGCCCGCTCGACGACCGCCATCGCGGCCTCCACGCGCTCGGGCTCGCGCGCCCAGGTGAAGTGGATGCCGAGCGTGGGGCCGGCGTGCTGCGGGCTCAGCCACAGCTCGTCGGCGGCGACCGTACGCAGCTCGCTCACGAGCAAAGGCCCGCGGATCGCCGCGGCGACCGCGAGCAGCGCCTCGATCGCGGCGGCGGCGTGGCGGCGCGGCACGAGGTACTCGGACTGCAGCTCCTCCCCGTTGCTGGGAGTGAACTCCAGCCGGAAGTGGGGCAGCCGCTGCGCCCACGGGCCGGGAACGCCGAGCTGGGGCGTCGCGTGGATCGGGTCGTTGCCGAGGATCGGGTGCCGGTCCTCGGTGGCTGCCCGCGCGTCGAAGAGCTCGGCGCGCGTCGCCTCGCCGCGCTGCTTGAGCCAGACCTGGTCGACGGCCTCGCCCCAGCGCGAGAACACGCTGACGGCGTAGGCGCTCGCGAAGATCTCGTCGAGGTGCTCGAGCAGGGTGCCCCAGGCGAGTCCCTCGAAGACCTCCTGGCGCACCTCGTAGGCGGGCTCGGCGTCGAGCTCGAGCCGGACGACGGCGCCGAGCGCGCCGAGCGCGACGACGTGGCCGTCGAAGCCCGGGTCGCCGCGGCGCACGGTGCGCAGCTCGCCGTCCGACGTCACCAGCTCGATCGCGCGCACGGCGGTGGCGAGGTTGCCGTTGCGGTCGCCCGAGCCGTGCGTGGCCGTCGCGACGGCGCCGGCGACCGAGATGTGCGGCAGCGAGGCGAGGTTGGCGAGCGCGAGGCCGTGGCGCTCGAGGTGGGGCGCCAGCGCGCCATAGCTCATCCCGCCGGGCAGCGAGACCGCGCCCGCCTCGCGATCGGCGGTCACGTCCGCGGGCAGCCGCTCCAGGCTCACGAGCGCTTCGGAGTCGGCGATCGCGTTGAACGAGTGGCGCGTGCCGAGCACGCGGATGCGCGACGAGGAGGCCACGAGCTCCTGCAGCTCCTCGAGCGTGGCCGGGCGGTGCAGCTCGCGCGCCCCGTAGGCGTGGTTGCCCGCCCAGTTGCGCTCCACCCCCGCGAGCCTACCGCTGATCCGGTCGGGCGCCGGTGCGTATAAGAGAGAGATGCGGCCCGCCATGGTCCTCTCGCTGGCGCTGCTCGCGCTCGCCGGCTGCGGCGGCGGTGGCGGCGGCGACCGCAGCGCCGACCGGCGCGCCTCGCCGACCGCCGGCGCCAAGCCGCGCTCCCTGCCGCGCGAGGCGCTCGAGAAGCCGCCCACCGGTCCGGTCACGAGCGCCGAGAAGGCCGTCATCCGCGGTTGGGCGGACGCGCTGCGCAGCGGCGACGTCGAGCGCGCCTCGAGCTACTGGCGCCCGCCCGCGATCGCGGCCAACGGCAGCCAGCCGTTCCGGCTCGTGACGATGCGCGCGGTGCGCCAGTTCAACGAGGGCCTCACCTGCGGCGCGAGGCTCGAGTCAGCCGAGCGCGACAAGAACTACGTCGTGGCGACGTTCCGCCTCACCAACCGCACGGACCGTCCTGGCGCCTGCGGCCCCGGCGTCGGCCAGCAGGCCCGCACGCTGTTCCTCCTGCGCGGCGGCAAGATCGTCCAGTGGATCCGCGCCGCAGACCCACCTGACGAGGGCGCGCTGCCCAGCGGCTCGCCGAGCTAGTCACGAGGAGACGATGCATCGGGCTGAGCCCGATCGATCGTCTCCTCGAGGTCGGCGACGAGCGCCGAGTGGTCGGACAGCCCGGCGCGGCGCCACTCGTGCGCGTAGGAGCACGCGACCGGCTCGAGGCCCTTCACGAGCAGGTGGTCGAGCCGCCAGCCGCCCTTGTCGCCGGAGAAGGTCCAGCTGGCCGCGCGGTCGCCGTAGCCGTGCAGCGCGCGGTAGGCGTCCGTCCACCCGTGCAGCGCGCGCAGGTCGTGCACGAGCGCGCGCTCCGCGGAGTCCCAGCGCTCGCCGCGCTCGGGGCGCAGGCGGCCGGAGCTCTCGTGCGCGAACGTGAGGACGTCGCCGTCCGGCAGCTCGCGGCGCGGCGTGTTCAGGTCGCCGCAGAGGACCCGCGGCGCCGCCGGCAGGCCGGCGAGCCAGCGCGCGACGGCCTCGTGCGTGCGCACCTTCGCCATTCCGGGCGCCGGGGCGATCGGCGAGTGGAGGTTGATCAGCTCGATCCCGGCCGTGCGCGCGAACAGCAGCCGCTCGGGCCACGGCAGGTCGTCGGGCGGCGGCAGGCGCTCGAGCGGCTCCCGCGCGGCGGTCAGCACGCCCAGCAGCCGCCGGCCCGCGGCAGGCGGCGGGTCGTCGACCGCGGCCGAGATGTGCGGCAGCCCGGCGCCGGCGAGCGCCTCCCGCCACAGCGGCAGCGTGCGCGCGGTGACCTCCTGCAGCGCGACGACGTCGGCGCCAGTGGCGGCCACCACCGCCGCCTGCTCGGGCAGCCGCCGGACCCGTCCCGCCACGTTCCACGTGAGCACCCGCACCGGCCCGATCATGCACGAACCCGGGGGTGCGGCGGCCGCTCGCGCGCGCACGCGCGGGCGCGTATCGTCGGCTCATGCGAGCGCCCGTGGGGAGGATGCGCGAGCGGATGTCCGCATTGATGCTGCCGGGCCCGGAGCGGCGGGCCGCGGCGGCGGAGCGGCGCGCCGAGCGCGCGCTGCGGCTCGAGCGCGAGCCCGCGGTCTGCATCGCCGAGCGCCGCCGCGCGCGGCTGGAGGCCGAGCGCCGCCGCTGGGGCATCCTCGGAGACTGGCCCTGACCGGCGTCCGGCTGGTCGTGGCGGACGCGCCGCTGCTCGACGCCGCGCTCGAGGGCCAGCGGGCGCTGGAGCGCGCCCTCGGCCTCGAGGTCGTCGCCGGATGGGAGGTGTTCCCGCGCTCGATCGAGCGCGTGCGCCAGCAGCTCGAGCAGGACCCCGCCGCCGCCCGCTGGGGCTCACGCCTGTTCGTGGCGGGCGAGCCGCCGGCGCTCGTCGGCTGGGGCGGCTTCAAGGGCCCGCCGCGCGACGGCGCCGTCGAGCTGGGCTACGCGGTCGCTCCGGCGCGCGAGGGCCGCGGCCTCGCCACCGCCGCCGTGCGCGCGATGCTGGCCGAGGCGTTCGCCGACCCAGCCGTCCGCGCCGTGGTCGCGCACACGCTCCCCGAGCCCGGCCCGTCCCCGCGCGTGCTCGAGAAGGCGGGCTTCGCGTTCGCCGGCGACGTGATCGAGCACGGCCGCGCCGCGTGGCGCTTCCGTATCCTCGACGGAGCCCTGCCCGCCTAGCTCAACTGGCAGAGCACCTGATTTGTAATCAGGAGGTTGCCGGTTCGATTCCGGCGGCGGGCTTGGGGCCACCGCGGCAGGCGGATGCGACACTTCCACGATGGCGATCACCGGCGTCCACGCGGTGCTCTACACGCGCGGGGCGGAGGCCGACGCGAGCCCTCTGTTTCGGTGAGGCGCAAGCCCCTCCACGCTCCATTCGTTCGGCAATAGCGATGAGTCCGCCGCACCTGCTGCCTTGAGTGGCACCATCCGGTGTTCGCGATGGACCACTTGGCGATCCCGGTGCGCGACCAGTCGCGGTCGCGGCGCTTCTACGAGACCTACTTCGGCTTCGGCGCGCGGCCGCCGCGCCGCTATGACGACGGCGTGCTGATGCTCTACGACGCTTCCGGGTTCGCGCTCGCGCTCGGCCCGGCGGACGAGCCGATCGAGCCGCCGGCCTGGATGCACTTCGGCGTCGGTCTCCCGGACCGCGCCGCCGTGCTCGCGATGCGCGAGCGGCTCCATACCGATGGGGTCGAGATCGTGGAGGCGTGGGACGAGCCGGACTACGTCAGCGTCAAGTGCCGCGACCCCGACGGCTACATCGTCGAGGCGTCGTGGGAGCCGGAGGCATGAGCCCGTGCCGGTGACGCTCCCTGACGTCCGCGCGCTCGCGCTGACCCTGCCCCGCGCGCACGAGGGAGAGGTGCGCGGGCGGGTGAAGTTCTACGTCGGGCGGATCGTGTTCCTGGCCTTCGCGCGCGACGAGACGATGATGGGCTTCGGGTTCCCGAAGGAGTGGCGCGATGCCGCGCTGGCCGCGGAGCCGGAGAAGTTCGTGCGGCCGCGGACCTCCGACCTCAGATACAACTGGCTCGTGGTCCGGCTGGCCGCGATCGACCATGACGAGATGTACGACCTGGTCACCGAGGCCTGGTCGATCTGCGTGCCGCGGAAGGTGGTGGACGAGTGGATGGCTTCGCGGGCTTCGCGCTGAAGGACGTCGAGACCCCGCGCGGCGTCGTCCACGCCCGCGTGGGCGGCGACGGCCCGCCGTTGCTGCTGTTGCACGGGTTCCCGGAGACGCACCTCATGTGGCACCCCGTCGCCGCGGCGCTGGCGGAGCGCCACACGGTGGTGGCCGCCGACCTGCCGGGCTACGGGGCGTCGTACCGGCCGGAGCCCGCCCCCAGCCACGCATCGCACACCAAGCGCGCGCTCTCCAAGGACCTCGTGCTCACGATGGGCGCGCTCGGCCACGAGTCGTTCGACGTCGCCGGCCACGACCGCGGCGGGCGCGTCGCCTACCGGATGGCGCTCGACAGCCCGGACGCCGTCACGCGGCTGGCCGTGCTCGACATCGTCCCGACGGGCGAGATCTGGCGGCGCGCCGACGCCGGGTTCGCGATCGGCTACTGGCACTGGGCGTTCCTGGCCCAGCCGGCGCCGCTGCCCGAGCAGCTGATCCTCGGCGACCCCGATGCGTTCTGGATCGCGATCGAGCGGATGGGGATCAAGCCCGGCGACGAGCGGTACCCCGCTGCTGTGGTCGCGGCCTACCGCGCGCAGATCGAGGACCACGCGACCGTGGTGGCGATGTGCGAGGACTACCGCGCCGGCGCGACGATCGACCGCGCGCTCGACGACGCCGACCGCGAGGCGGGCCGGACGATCGCCTGCCCGGTGCGGGCGCTGTGGGGCGGCGCCGGCGCGCTGCCGCTCTTCTATGAGGATCCGCTCGAGCTCTGGCGCCCGTTCGCGCCCGACGTCACCGGGCGCGCGATCGACGGCGCCTCGCACTTCCTCGTCGAGGACGCGCCCGGCGAGGTCGCGGACGACCTCGCCGGGTTCTTCGCGTAACGGCTAACGGGCGGCGGCGAGCCGCACCGCCAGCATCCCGCCGCCGAGTCGCGTGGTCTCGGTGACCTCGAGGTCGTGCCTGGCGCCCTCGCCGAACAGGCGCTTGCCCTCGCCGAGCACGATCGGCGAGTAGAGCAGCACGAGCTCGTCGACGAGCCCCTCCCCGAGCATCCCCTGCACCAGCGACGGGCTGCCCCAGGTGAGCAGGTTCTGCTCGGCCTTGAGCTCGCGGATGCGGGCGAACGGGTCCTCGGAGAGGATCGTGGAGTTGTTCCAGTCGGCCGTCTCGAGCGTCGTCGACACGACGTACTTGGGCATCGAGTTGAACTTGTCCGAGAACGGGTCGCCCGAGCGCGACGGCCACGCCGCCGCGAAGCCCTCGTAGGTGGTCTTGCCGAGCAGCATCGCGTCGGCCTCCCGGAGCACGGACTCGTTGAGCAACCCGGTGTCCTCGCTCTGGTAGTCGCCCGACCACAGGTGCGGGTCCTGGACGACGTTGTCGAGCGTGATGAAGCAGGTGGTGGTGAGCTTGCCCATGACGGGTCTCCTTCGGGGGTCTCGTGGGTGGCCTTCACCCCCACGTCGAACGAGCGCTGCCGGATACGACATCCGCGAAGGAGCTGGCGCGTTGCCGCTCACCGTGAGCATCACCCATCAAGCTCCGGCCGCAGACGCCGATCTACCTCAGGTGTCCGTGATTCCGTCCTCGGCCAAGGCCGGCGACGCCGCCCTCGAGGCGCTCGTCGATGCCGCGGCGGGCATCCTCTCCGCGGACTCGCTGCCCGGCACGCTCGGCCGGATCGCGCACCACCTCGCGGCGCTCGTCCCCCACGACGACCTCTCGCTGTACGAGATCGAGGAGGGCGGCAAGTCGCTCAAGCCGGTCTTCGCCGTCGGCGACTGGGTCGACGAGATCATGTCCGAGGAGATCTCGGTGCAGAGCGGCGTGACCGGCTGGGTCGTGCGCAACCGCCGCACCCGCAACGTGCCGAACACGCTGCACGAGCCGCTGTGCACCGTCGTCACCGGCACCGACGAGGTCGCCGAGGCGTTCGTGGCCGTGCCGTTGATCGCCCACGACCGCGTCGTCGGATCGCTCAACGTCTACCGGACCGGTGCCGACGTCCCGTTCATCGACGCCGAGGTCGAGCTGGTCGAGCGCTTCGCGACGATGGCCGCGCTCGCCTACGACTCGGCGCGCCAGCGCGACCTGCTGCGCGAGGAGGTCCGCACGGACAGCCTCACCGGCCTGCTCAACCACCGCGGCAGCCAGGAGCGCCTGCGCGCCGCGCTCGACGGTGCCGCCGATCGGCCGGTGGGCGTCGTCGTCATCGACCTCGACCACTTCAAGCGGATCAACGACACCTTCGGCCACGCCGAGGGCGACCGTGCGCTCGCGCTGGCCGCCTCCGCGCTGCGCGACGTCGTGCGCGAGTCCGACGCCGTCGGCCGGCTCGGCGGCGAGGAGTTCGTGCTCGTGCTGCCGGGCGTCGACGCGCCCGCCGCCCAAGAGGCCGCCGAGCGCGCCCGCGTCGCGATCTCCGAGGTGCAGATCGGCGGCCGCCAGCTCGCCTGCTCGGCGGGCCTCGCCTGCTTCCCCGAGGACGCCACGGACGCGCCCGCGCTGCTGATGGCCGCCGACGCCGCCCTCTACGCCGCCAAGGACCGCGGCCGCGGCCGCACGTGCCGCTACCGGCCAAGCCTCGCGCTGCGGCCCTTGCCGGGCGAGGAGCGCGAGGAGATCGAGGAGATTTTGCGCGATCCCGCGACGCACCTCAGCGCCGCCTTCCAGCCCGTGCTCGAGCTTGCCACGGGCCGCGTCTCCGGCTACGAGGCGCTCGCCCGCTTCCACGTCGAGCCGCGGCGCGGCCCCGACGAGTGGTTCGCCCAGGCGCACCGCGTCGGCCTCGGCGCCGAGCTCGAGACGGCCGCGCTGGAGGCCGCGCTCGCCGTGCCCGGCCGTCCCGCCTCCAGCTTCCTCGCCGTCAACGTGAGCCCGCGCGCGCTCGGGAGCGCGCTCGTGCGCGAGGCGCTGCCGGAGGACCTCTCCTCGATCGTGGTCGAGCTGACCGAGCACGAGCTGTTCGGCGCCGAGGACGAGCTCGCCGCCGTGCTCGCCGGGCTGCGCGCCCGCGGCGCCCGGATCGCGCTCGACGACGCGGGCGCGGGCTACGCGGGCCTGCAGCAGCTGATCGCGGTCGCCCCGGACATCCTCAAGCTCGACCGCTCGCTCGTGCACGGCGCCAACGCCGACCCCGCCAAGCTCGCGCTGCTGGAGGCCATGATCTCCTTCGCCTCCTCCACCGGCGCGGCCGTCTGCGGCGAGGGGGTCGAGGACCTCGACGACCTGCGCGCGCTCGCCGAGCTCGACGCCACCTACGCCCAGGGCTACGCGCTGGCCCGGCCGGCCCCGCCGTGGCCGGACCTCGCGCCCGGCGCGGCGCACACCGCCGCCGACCAGCTGGAATGGGGCGTCCGCGTCGCCGGCCGGCGGATCGCCGGGACCTGGTCGCACAGCCTCGCCGAGCTCGCGACCCACCTCGGCGCCGTCGACCACGTCGACGAGCTCGCCACGGCGGGCCGCATGGTCGCCGACCTGCTCGGCGCCGACGACGTGTCGCTGATGACCGTCAACGATCGCCCTGCGGCGATCGTGGAGCTGCTCTCCGCGCATCCCGACAACCAGCCGGGCGAGCAGTGGTCGCTCGACGACTTCCCGGCGACGGCCCACCTCGTCAGGACCGGCCAGACGGGGCAGGTGGTGGCCGGCGACCCGCTCGGCGACCCGGCCGAGCTGGCCGAGCTCGCGCGCCTGCAGATCGGCGCGATGCTGATGGTGCCGGTCGAGCTGGGCCGGGGCCGGCGGGCCCTGATGGAGGTCTACCGCGCGCGCCCGCAGGCGTTCTCGCGCGCGCAGATCGAGCGCGCCCGCGTGGTCGCGCTCCAGCTCGGCGCGGTGATCTCGCGCCTGACCCGCTGAGGCGCTCGATGTCCCGCGTCGCGCGGTCGCGCCGGATGCCCGCCAAGGTCAAAGTGGCCGTCACCGTGGCCGTGCTGATCCTGCCGGCGATGTGGCTGGTCGACACGATCCAGCGCGTCTCGCTGCAGAACGAGCTGGAGCCGATCGCGTCCGAGATCGCCGGCCGCCAGGTGGGCGTGCGATGCCCGGGCTGGTGGGGTCGGCTGCTCTCGCCCGGTGACACCAACGCCGGCCGCGTGACCGTCGACGCCGAGGGTCGCGTCAGTGACCACACCGACCTGCGCGCGCCCACCTGCGCGGAGCTCGGCGCGCTGGCCGGCGGCGGCCGCGAGGAGCAGCTCGCCTGCGCGGCGCGCTCGACGTCGTGCGGCGACGACGTGCAGGCGCTGGCGTGGGCGGTCGGCACGCTCTCGCACGAGGCGGTCCACCTGCGCGGGATCCTCGATGAGGGCCTGACCGAGTGCTACGGGATGCAGCACCTCGCTCTGGCCGCGCAGCGGCTCGGGGCGACGCCGCAGCAGGCGCACGGCCTCGCGCTGGTGCACTGGGAGACGAGCCCGGAGAAGAAGCCGGTGCAGTACCAGGTGCCCGGTGAGTGCAGGGACGGCGGCACGCTCGACGCGCGCCCCGCCGACCCGGTCTGGCCATAGCGACCTAGCCGCCTGCGCGCAGCCGCTCGCGCCACCACGCCAAGGTGTCGGCGAGCGTGCGCTCGAGCGCGATCTCCGGCTCCCAGCCCGTCGCCGCGCGCAGCCGGGCCGGGTCGCCGCGCACCTCCATCACCTCGTGCGCGCGCACGAGCTCCGGATCGACCTCGTGGTCCAGCCCGGCGCCGGCCGCCGCCGCGAGCATCGCCAGCAGCTCGCCGGCGGACGTCGAGCGGCCGGTGCAGACGTTGTAGGCGCCCGGCTCGGCGCGCTCGGCCAGCAGCCGGTACGCGCGCACCACGTCGCGCACGTCGGTGTAGTCGCGGCGCGTGTCCGGGTTGCCGGTGCGGAAGCGGATCGGGTCCTCGCCGCGCTCGGCGGCCTCCGCGGCCTGGCGCGCGAACGACGCGATCGCGTAGATCGGCTCCTGCCTGGGACCGGCGTGGTTGAAGGCGCGCGGGCGGATCACGCGCAGGCCGTGGGCGTCCGCGTAGAGCCCGGCCAGCAGGTCTGCGGACGTCTTGGAGACCGCGTACGGGTTCTGCGGGCGCAGCGGCGCGTCCTCGGTGACGGGCAGGGCGGAGGGCGCGCCGTAGAGCTCGCCCGAGGAGACCGCCACGACGGTCGCCCGCGGCGCCTCGGCGCGCACCGCCTCCAACACGTTGAGCGTCATCCCCAGGTTGTCGCGCAGGAAGCTCGCCGGGTCCTCCCAGGACTCGCCGACGTGGGCACGCGCGGCGAGGTGGTAGACGACGTCCGGCCGCGCGTGCTCGACCGCGGCGCGCGCCGCGCCCGTGTCGCGCAGGTCGGTGCCCGAGCGCCGTGACGCCTCGATCACGTCGTCCCCGCTCGCCCGGCAGTGCGCAGCGAGGTGGCCGCCGGCGAAGCCGCCGGCGCCCGTGATGAGGGCCCTCACGGACCCGTGACGACCAGGTGCTCGACGGAGCCGTGGCCGTTGGAGGCGGCGGCCGCCGCGTCGACCGGCTCGGGCTCCGCCTCCGGCGGGTTCAGCCGCCGTTCGAGCTCGCCCAGCAGCGCGCCGAACAGCAGGTGCCGCCACGTGGCCTGCGCGAACGCGCGCGGGTCGCCCCACAGCTTCGGGAAGTCGCGCCCGAGCGACAGGCGGTCGATCACGAGCGCGCCCGGCCAGGTCGCGAGGTGCTCCGCCAGCCCGGCGGCGGCGCCGCGCACGGCGCCCGGCCCGGGCAGGCTCGGGGCGACGTTGGCGTAGACCGCGCCGAACGCCGCGCCGTTGGCCACGTGCAGCGCCAGGCCGACCGGATGGGTGGCGGGCTCGCGCACGCGCGCGAGGCGCCCGAGCAGCTCGGCATCGTCGTAGTCCACGCCGAACACGCGCTTGTCGAGCGGCTGCTGCGCAGCCCATACGGCCGCGGCGGCGGCGCCCGCGAGCGCGCCCCGCAGCGTTCGAGTCGCGTCGAAGGCCATGCGCAGGACTGTAACGACCCCGGACCGGGCGAGTATGGCTCGTGGGAGGAGAAAACGAACTTGTCTCAGACCGCCGCCGACCACACCCGCCTGCACGCCCGCCATCGCGAGCGCGGGGTCAACCCGCTCGTGTACTGGCTGGTCCGCGCGGTCTTCCAGCCGTTCTTCCATCTCTACTTCCGGCTGTCGCGGATCGGCCGCGAGCACGTGCCCGAGTCCGGGCCCGTGATCTTCGCCTCCAACCACCGCTCGTTCCTGGATCCGTTCGTGATCGCGACGATCGCCCGGCGGCCGATGTACTACGTCGCCAAGGAGGAGCTGTTCCGCCACAAGGTGAGGGCCTGGTTCCTCAACGCACTTGGTGCCTTCCCGGTCCGCCGCGGCCAAGGCGACGCCGACATGCTCGAGACCGCGAAGGCGATCCTCGAGCGTGGCGACGCGGTGCTGATCTTCCCCGAGGGCACCCGCATCCGGCCCGGCTCGCTCGGCCGCCCCAGGCGCGGCGTCGGCCGCCTAGCGCTGGAGACCGGCGCCCCGGTCGTCCCGGTCGCCGTGTTCGGCACCGAGGCGATCCGCACGGGCTGGCGGATCCGCCCGCACAAGGTGCGCATCCGCGTCGGGCGCCCGCTCACCTTCCCGCAGGTCGAGGCTGCCTCTCCGCAGCTCGCCGCCGCGGTCACCGACCGCATCTGGCCCAACGTGATGCTGCAGTGGGAGTGGCTCGGCGGGCTGCCGCCGCTGCGCCGCGCCGCCGTCATCGGCGCCGGCTCCTGGGGCACCGCGGTGGCCGTCATGCTCGCCCGCGCCGGCCTCGAGGTGGACCTCGGCTGCCGCACCCGCGAGCAGGCCGACTCGCTGCTGGAGCTGCGCCGCAACGAGCGCTACCTCGACGGCATCGAGCTGCCCGAGAACGTCAACGTGCTGCGCGCCTCCGAGCTGGAGCCCTCGCGCCACGACCTCGTCGTCTTCGCCGTCCCGTCCGCG
>DATFQI010000284.1:0-9034 GCA_035264365.1 Solirubrobacteraceae bacterium | reverse complement strand
CTTGTCGAACTGCATGCCCTCGGTGAACTCGAGGTCCATGCCGAACGTCTGGCCCTCCTCGACGTTGACCACGCCGTCCTTGCCGACCTTCTCGATGGCGTCGGCGATCACGTCGCCGATCTCCTCGTCGCCGGCGGAGATCGTCGCCACGCGGGCGATCTGGTCCTTGCCGGAGATCTCCTTGGACTGCGAGCGGATGTACTCGACGACCTGGTCGACGGCGATCTCGATGCCGCGCTTGAGGCCGAGCGGGTTGGCGCCGGCGGCGACGTTCTTCAGACCCTGGCGGACGATCGCCTGGGCGAGCACGGTCGCCGTCGTGGTGCCGTCGCCCGCGACGTCGTTGGTCGCCGTGGCGACCTCGCGCACGAGCTGGGCGCCCTGATTCTGGAAGACGTCCTCGACCTCGATCTCGCGAGCGATGGTGACGCCGTCGTTGGTGATCGTGGGAGCACCGAACTTCTTGTCGAGGACGACGTAGCGGCCGCGGGGGCCGAGCGTGACCTTGACGGCGTTGGCGACGGCGTCTACGCCGGCCTCGAGGGACTGGCGGGCGTCAGCCTCGTACTTGATTTCCTTGTGAGCCATATGTGTTGTGTCTCCTAAAGTCGGGTGGGTCGCCGCTAGCCGGTGACCTTGGCCAGGACGTCGCTCTCGCGCAGGACCAGCAGGTCATCACCGTCGACCGTGATCTCGGTGCCGCCGTACTTGGAGTAGAGGACCTCGTCGCCCTCGGCGACGTCGAGCGGCACGCGCTTGCCGTCGTCGTCGAGCTTGCCGTCGCCGACGGCCAGGACCTTGCCCTTCTGGGGCTTCTCCTTCGCGGTGTCGGGCAGGACGATGCCGGAGGCGGTCGTCGTGTCCTCTTCGACGGCCTTGACGATCAGGCGATCGCCCAGGGGCTTGAGCTTCATTGAGTGACCTCCACTCGAGTCGCGTCCAAAAAAGGCTTCTGTGGTTGGCACTCGCGACAGGAGAGTGCCAACGCTCCCGAGCAGTCTATGACGGTCGGCCGCGAAGTCAAGGCGAGTCTGGCACTCTCATAAAGGGAGTGCCAACCGCGAACCGGGCTGCTCTTGCGTCCATCCGCGCGAGCGCGTGCTGAAGATCACGAGGTCAGCTGCCGACAATGGGGTCACCCATGCGCACCCTCGGCTTCCGCACCCACGTCCTGCTCGCGATCGCCGGGGCGATCGGCGTCCTCTACTCGCTGACGCGCCCGTGGTATGCCGCGGCGCCGCCGCCGCCCAAGGAGGACGACGCGGGGATCGGCGACATCCACGGCCCGCTGAACCAGTTCTTCGACGGCGCCAAGCGCTGGGCCTCGGGTGGCGAGGGCGTGTCGGGCTGGCAGGCCCTCGACCACTGGGCCCAGATGATCGCCGCGATGGCCGCGGTGGCCGTGGTCGGCGCGCTGCTGTGCCTGGCCCTGCCGCGGGCGCAGGTGCTCGGCCGCGACCTCACGCGCTACGGTTCGCTCGCCGCGCTGGCGATCGTCGCCTGGAAGCTCGTCGACCCGCCGGGCGACAACGGCGCCTGGGAGCTGCGCGTCGGCGCGCTGCTCGGCGGCCTGTTCTCGATCGTGCTCTTCACCTGCGCGTCCGGCGTCGCCAATGCGCCGCTGCGGCGCAAGCTCCCGCAGCGGGTGTACTCGCCGCCGCCGTCGCCGCCGGCCTACGAGCCGGGCACCTGAGCGCTAGTTCTGGGCCCCGCCGACACCGCGCAGGCGATCCTGCAGGTCCGGCGGGTTCTCGACGATCTGGGAGAAGCGCACCACCGTGACGGTGTCCTCCAGGGACACCTCGCGGCCGTAGATCTGCTCGAGGAAGTGCACGAGCTCCTCCGTGCGGCGGAACTCCGGGTTGTCGTGCTCGATGTCGCGCGGAGAGAGGTCCTTCACGCGCTTGACGTCGACGTTGTCGATGACGGCGTGGAACAGCTTCTCGCGCGGCGAGTACTGGTAGCCGACGGTCACGAGGACGACCTGGTTCTTGCGGTACTTGTGCCGCTTGTCGCCGAGCCGGATCGTGGCCGTCTTGCGGCCGCGCTTCATCTGGTCGGCGAAGACCGTCGAGTAGAAGTTGAGCACCTGCACGGGCCGGGAGCCTAGTACACGTCAGGCCCGGTCGCGATCCGGTGCCAGCCTGCCCAGCGCGCGGGCGATCAGCCGGCGCTCGCCGGGATAGGTCAGGGCGGTCAGCGCCTCCTCGAGCGGGATCCAGCGGGCGTCCTCGACTTCGTGGTCGTGATCGGCCGTGGAGCCCGAGACGAACGTGCACAGGAAGTAGTGCACGACCTTGCGGATCCGCCGCCCGTCGCGGCGGTAGACGTAGGAGACCTCGCCGAGCCGCTCGCGCGCCTGCACGGTCACGCCGGTCTCCTCGCGCACCTCCCGGACCGCCGTCTCCTCGCCCGTCTCGCCCTTCTGCGGCCCGCCCTTGGGCAGCGCGGTGACGCGGCGGCGGCCGACCGGCGTGATCACGAGCACGTCGCGGCCGCGCACTGTCACGCCGCCGAAGGAGGTCTCGATCCCGTCGCGGACGCGGGGATCACTAGTAGACATAGCCCCCGAGCGCGGCGGGGTCGTGCACCGTGAGCCGCCCGCGGCCCTGGGTGATCACCCCCGCGCGCTCGAGCACGGCGAGGAAGCGGCTCGCGGACTCGCGCGACGAGCCGGCGAGCTGCGCGAGCTCGGCCTGCGTGGCCGTGACCAGGACGTCGCGGTCGCCGGCGCCCTCCGAGCGCGCTTGGTCGACGAGCTGGGTCAGCACCGCCGCCACCCGGCTCTGCACGGTCTGGAAGCTCTGGCGCGCGAGCCGCTCGTTGGCGGCGCGCAGGCGGCGGCCGAGCGAGATCACGAGCTTGACGGCGATCTCCGGGTGACGGCTGAGCAGGGCGCGCATGTCGACGCCGGGGATACCCAGAACGTCGAGCGCGTCCACCGCCTCGACGGTCGCCGAGCGGCGCTCGTCGTCGAACATCGCCAGCTCGCCGAAGAAGTCGCCCGGGCCGAACGTCGCGAGCGTGATCTGGCGCCCGTCGCCGTGCTCGCGCACCGCCCGCGCGTGGCCGGAGCGGACGATGTAGCACGTGTCGGAGTCGTCCCCCTCGCGGAAGACGACCTCGCCACCGCGGAAGCTCCGCGGCACGGCGACGTCTGCGACGCGCACCAGGTCCTCGGGGCGAAGGGCCTCGAAGACCGGTACGCGGCCGAGCAGCGCCGCCGTCTCCTCTGCGCTCGCGGCCATGTGCCGCGGAGCTTTTCAGATCAGGCCATGTCGAGCGCCCGCTCGCGGCGCCGGCCGCGGGCGAGCCGGGCGCCGCCCGCCGCGATCGCGGCGAGCAGCGCGAGCGGCAGGGCGATCGCCAGCACGATCACCGCGATGCCGGCCGCGACCTCGAGCACGCGCAGCGAGTCGTCGAGCGCGTCGCCCGGCGTCCAGCGGCCGTCGTCTCCGGCGGGCCCGGCCGCGCCGTCGCGGTCGGCCACGAGCGCCACGGACACGCTCGCGTAGTCAGCCCGGTTCGTGACCCGCCGGACCGCCTGGCGCGCGACCGCCAGCTCGCGGTTGACCGTGCGCAAGCGCGCCTTGATCGACTCGGTCTCGTTGAGCGTCGTCGCCCTGGCGAGCGCGCGCAGCAGGCCCTCGCGCTCGCGCTTGGCCTCGCGCAGGCGCTCGCGCGCCGTCAGCGTCTCGGCGGTGATGTCGCGCGAGGACTGCGTCCGCTCGCGGACGTCCGCCAGCCGCGAGAGGTCGGCGATCGCCTTGTCGAGGCGAGCGTTGGGGATGCGCAGCTCGAACGAGCCGCCGGAGCCCGCTCCGCCGCTGACGGTCGAGGAGGCGACGAACCCGCCCGCGGCGTCGGTCACGCGCAGGATGCCGTCCGCGACGCGCTCGATCTCCCGCGGGCGGGCGGCGAGCGTGAGCGCGGCGCTGCGCTCCTGGAACCGGGTGCGCCGGCCGTCGGAGCCCGGGCTCCCTTGGCCGGTGGGCGGCGCCATCCTCGGCGCCGCAACCGAGCTGTCGCCCGAGTCGCCGGCGCTCTCGGCGCGGCCGGACCGCGAGGCGGCCTCTCCGCCGCCGCTCGCGCCGTCGCTGGACAGCGACCCGCCGCCACCGCCGCTGCTGCCCATGTCGTCGCTGCCGACGTCCACCGACGCGAGCCCCACCACCAGCAGGGCCACGCAGGCGAAGCTCACGACGGGGACCAGCGCGCGCCGGTGCGCCTTCAGGATCGCCCATGGCGAGCGGCGCGGCGGCCGGGCGAAGCCGGCCGCCGCGCGGGCGTCGAGCCTGCGGGCCCACGCCGGGTCGGGGCGCGGCGGCTGCTCGCGGAGCAGCTCGCCCAGCTCGGCGAGCTCGGGCGGCAGGGTGTCAGGAGCGGTCATCGAGGGATCTCCGGAGCTTGGTCATGGCGCGGTGGAGCTGGGTGCCCGCGTTGGAGGCGCTGACGCCGAGGACGGCGGCGATCTCCGCGTTGTCGAGGCCGGCGTGGAACTTGAGCGCGACGATCTCGCGGTCGCGCGGCGGCAGACCGGCGAGCGCGTTGCGCACCGCGGCGCGCTCGAGCGCGCGCTCGGCGGCCTCGTCGGGCGTCGCGGCGGCGTCGGCCGGCTCGGCCACGAGCGTGGCGATCCGCTTGCCGCGGCGCAGCTCGTCGAGCGCGGCGTTGCGGGCGATCCCGAACAGCCAGGCGCGCGGACCGCCCTTGCCGGGGTCGTAGCTGCGCGCCTTGCGGAAGGCGCGCTCGAACGCCTGGGCGGTCACGTCCTCGGCGGCGCTGCGGCTGCGCAGCAGCGTGACGACGTAGGCGTACACGTCGTCGCGCGACGAGCGATAGAGCGCGTCGAAGTCGAGGGGCGCCGGCCCGGCGGATGTCGGGGGATCGAGCGTGACGCTCATCGTGCTGATCACGCCGGTACTACGTCGCGCCCACCGTTCCATCACAACTCTCTCCCGGCGCTACCGTTTTTCAGGTATGCGCGCCCCGCTCGCAGCGTGTCTGGCCCTCGCCGCCGCCCTTGCGACGCCGGCCGCCGCCGCGGCGCGGCCGGCCGAGGCCGAGCGGCTGTGGGCGACGGTCAACGTCTGCGACACCACCAAGCACCCGAACGAGGTGGGCATCCGCGCCTCGATGCCGGGGACCCCGCGCGGCACCTCGCGGCGGATGCGCTTCCGCGTCCAGTGGCGCGACGGCGACCGCTGGCGCTACGTGACCGGCGCCGACTCTGGCTGGCGCAAGCTCACACGGGCACGCGGCCGCGCGATCGAGTCCGGCTGGAGCTTCGAGTTCGAGCCGCCGGCGAAGGCGATCACGTTCCGCGGCGTCGTGCGCTACCGCTGGCTGCGCGACGGTCGCGTCGTCGGCCGCGCGAGCGAGATCACGGAGTCCGGCCACCGCTCGACGGCGGGCGCCGACCCGGCGGACTACTCCGCCGCCACCTGCTCGATGGCCTGAGCGTCGAACAGGCGCGGGTCGTTGGTGATCACGCCGGTGACGCCGAGCTCCTCGAGCGAGCGGATCCGGCGCGCGTCGTCGACGGTCCACACGTAGAGCTCGCCGCCAGATTCCCGGATCGCCTCCAGCAGCGCCGGGGTGACGAGCTTGTAGTGGCACATCACGGCGTCGCAGCGGCCGGCCGCGATGTGGCCCGCGGCGACCGCGGGCAGCCGGCGGCGCGCGTAGAGCAGGAACGTGTAGGCGGGCACCGCATAGAGCAGGTGCTTCGTGTAGTCGCGCTTGACGCGCGGCACCGACCAGCCGAGCCGCAGTCGCGGCTCGAGCTCGCGCAGGATCACGAGGCTGCGCATGTACTGCGTCGTGACGAGCGCGCGCTCGACGAGCCCGTGTGTGCGCAGCGCCTCGACCACGCGCGCCTCGTAGCCGGGCAGCTTGAGGTCCACGTCGAGCTCGATCGAGGAGAACGCGTCGCCTGCGAGGTGCGCCAGCCCCTCGTCGAGCGTCGGCGCGCGCTCGAGGTCGTGCGAGTAGTCGTGCGCGAGCCGCAGCGGCGAGCGCTCGCGATCGTCGGCGTCCTGCGGGAGGACGTCGAACTCGATCATGTCGACGCCGTGGGCCAGCGCCGCGTCGAAGCTCGCCTGCGTGTTGCCGGGCGCGATGTGGTCGGCCCCCTTGTGGCCGATCCGCCTCACCGCTGGCATGTCTCACACCAGAACGTCCGCCGGTTGTCGTCGCCCTGCCCACGCACCCGGATCAGGGACATCACGCCCTCCGCGGCGCAGCGCGGACACGGCCGGCCGGCCTTGCCGAAGATGACCTTGAACCGGTCCTGCTTGCCATCGACGGCGGACGCCCGCATGCGCGGCCGCGTTTCGGCGAGGATCGCGAGCACCTCCTCGTCGGAGACCTCGCCGGAGGGCCGCCACGGGTCGATCGCGGCGGCGAAGCAGCCCTCGGCCCTCCACAGGGTGCCGATCCCGGCGATCGTGCGCTGGTCGAGCAGCGCGTCGCCGATCGGGCGCGTGGGGTCGTCCTCGCGCAGCCGCCGCAGCACCTTCGCCGTGTCGAGCTCCGGCGCCAGGATGTCCGGCCCCAGCCCGGCGATACGGCGGTCCAGGCGCGTGCGCGAGTCGGTCATCAGCTCGAGCACCGGGCCGTTGAACTGCAGCACCTCGCGGTCGCCGCGGCGGATCCGCAGCCACGCGGAGCGCGGAGAGCGGTGCCACTCCCCGCCGCGGTCGAAGACGCGCCAGGAGCCGCTCATGCGCAGGTGCGAGTGGATCGTCAGCCCGCCCTCGAAGCGCAGGAACAGGTGCTTGCCGTGGACGTCCACGGACCGCACGGCGCGGCCCGCGAGCCGCTCGGGCCAGCGATCGCGGCCGAAGCGCGGGTGCGGGGTCTCGAGCGCGTCGGGCACCTGGCCTTCGAGCACCGGCCGGATGCGATTCGCCGCGAAGTGGATGGTGTCGCCCTCTGGCACCTCGTCTGAGGGTACGCACGGGGTGTCCGGAAGGGCTAAGGAAGTGGGGCGTTGCGGCCGATCATCCGGTCATGCGTGCGCTCCTGCGCCGGCCGTCGCTGCTGACCAAGTTCAGCGTGCTGAGCCTCCTCGTCATCGTCGCCCTCGGGATCGGGGTCGGCTCGATGCTGCAGGAGCGGATCGAGCGCCGCGCGCTGCTGGAGGCGACGAAGCTGGGCGAGACGATGACGCTGCTCGGCATGCAGCCGATCCTGCTGCCGGGCGATCTCGCCGCGGGGCAGAACGAGGCGCACGTCGACGCGCTCGACGAGCAGCTCAAGCTGCGCGACCTCGACACGCTCGGCATCCTGCGGCTGAAGGTCTTCAACGCCGACGGCGTGATCGTCTACTCCGACGAGCGCGGGATCGTCGGCGAGGCGCACCCGGAGTCCCCGGGCGTCCGGCGCGCGCTGACCGGCAAGGTCGAAGGCAGGCTCACGCACGGCACCTTCGACGACGGGCACGGCACCCGCGCGCTCGAGGTCTACGTGCCGCTGCGCCTCGGCGGCGACGGCACGCCCGACGGCGTGGTCGAGATCTACCTGCCGTACGAGCCCGTGGCCGCGGCGATCGCCGAGGACACCCGGCAGCTGATCCTGCTGCTGGCCGGCGGCCTGCTGCTCCTCTACGCGGTGCTGTTCCGGATCGTCGCGGTCGCCTCGCGCAAGCTCCGCCACCAGGCGCTGCACGACGACCTCACCGACCTGCCCAACCGCGCGCTGCTCTATGAGCGGATGGAGGCCGCGCTGGCCGCGGCGGAGCGCAACGGCGAGCCGGCCGCGCTGCTGCTCGTCGACCTCGACCGCTTCAAGGAGGTCAACGACACGCTCGGCCACGACACCGGCGACCGGCTGCTGGAGGAGGTCGCCGCACGCCTGCAGGGCGTCGTGCGACGCGGGGACACGCTCGCCCGCCTCGGCGGCGACGAGTTCGCCGTGCTGCTGCGGGGGCTCCCCGACCGCGGCATGGCCGCCGAGCTCGCCGGCCGCCTGCAGGACGCGATCGCGCGCCCGTTCATGCTCAGCGGCGTCGCGGCCGTGCTCGACGCGAGCATCGGCATCGCCCACTGCCCCGAGCACGGCACCGACGTCCACACGCTCGTCCAGCGCGCCGACGTCGCGATGTACGACGCCAAGCGCTCGCGCACGAGCATCGAGACCTACACGTCCGAGCGCGACCCGTACTCGGCCGAGCGGCTGCAGCTGCTGGGCGAGCTGCGCGCCGCGATCGGCGCCGGCGAGCTCGTGCTGCACTACCAGCCGAAGGTCGACGTCGCCTCCCAGCGCGTCATCGGCGTCGAGGCGCTGGTGCGCTGGCAGCACCCGGTGCACGGGCTGCTCGGGCCCGCCGAGTTCGTGCCGCTGGCCGAGCGCACGGGCGCGATCGGCGACCTCACGCGCTGGGTGCTCGACAACGCGCTCGCGCAGGCGCGCGCCTGGCGCGACGCCGGACAGGACCTGACGATGGCGGTCAACCTCGCCGCCCCGAACATCGCCGACGCGACGCTCCCCGACGCCGTCGCCGCCCTGCTGGAGCGCCATGGCGTGCCCGGGGACCGGCTCGAGTGCGAGATCTCCGAGCACACCGTGATGGCCGACCCGCGCCGCGCGATGGCGATCCTCGAGCGCCTGCGGGGCCTCGGCGTGAAGCTCTCGCTCGACGACTTCGGCACCGGCCACTCCTCGCTGTCCTACCTCAAGCGGCTGCCGCTCGACGAGGTCAAGATCGACCGCTCGTTCGTGATGGGCATGACCGAGGACGACAACGACGCGGCGATCGTGCGCACGACGATCGACCTGGCGCGCAACCTCGGCCTGGACGTCGTGGCCGAGGGCGTCGAGAGCGAGACGATCCTGCGCAACCTGTCCGACCTCTCCTGCGACATCGCGCAGGGCTTCTACCTCTCGCGGCCGCTGCCGGCCGCCGAGCTCGACGGCTGGCTGGCCGCGCGCGCCGCCAGCGCTACGCGGTCAGCGTGAGCTTGCGCGGGCCGGCGCGGAAGCCGAGCCCGATCAGCGGCTCCTCGTAAGCCGAGCCGACGATCGGCTCGCC
>DATFQI010000283.1:0-6412 GCA_035264365.1 Solirubrobacteraceae bacterium | reverse complement strand
CTTCTGCAGCACGAAGTTGGGCATCATCGCGTTGACCTCGGCGGCGGCGTCGATCAGCTGCGCCGAGTAGCCGTACTCGCGCAGCCGCCAGGCCAAAAAGTGCGGCACGACCGGGATGCAGTCGCCGCCGAGCCCCGGCCCGGGGTAGTGCGGCAGGAAGCCGAACGGCTTGCTGGCGGCGGCCTCGATGACCTCCCACGGGCTGATGCCGAGCTTGTCGCACATCAGCGCCAGCTCGTTGGCCAGCGCGATGTTGACGGCGCGGAAGGTGTTCTCGTGCAGCTTGGCGGTCTCGGCCACCATCGGGCTGGAGACCGGCTGGACGGTGTCGACGATCGTCTCGTAGAGCAGCTTGGTGCGGCGCAGGCACTCCTCGCTGACGCCGCCGACCAGCTTCGGCGTGCTGTGCACGTCCCACTGCTTGTTGCCGGGATCCACGCGCTCCGGCGCGTAGCCCAGGAAGAAGTCCTGCCCGACCACGGCGCCCGCTCGTTCCAGGATCGGGCGGATCACCTGCTCGGTCGTGCCGGGATAGGTCGTGGACTGCAGGATCACCAGCTGGCCCGGGGCGAGCTGCTCGGCGACCGACTCGGCCGCCGCCACCACGTAGGACAGATCCGGCGTGCGCGTCTTCGACAGCGGCGTCGGCACGCAGATCGTCAACGCGTCAAGCGTCGCGACCACGCCGTAGTCGGTGGTCGCGCTCAGCTTGCCCTCGACGGCCTCGTAGCGCTCGGCCGGCACGTCGACCAGATACGAGCGCCCCGCCGTGATCGCATCGACCCGCTCGCGAGACAGATCGATGCCGCACACCTCAAAGCCCGCCTCGGCGAACGCCATCGCCAGCGGCAGCCCGGCATAGCCCAGGCCGACGATCCCGACACGCGCCGACCGGGTCGCGACGCGCTCGTCGAACGCGGTCGCAGAAAGGATCTCGGTCATGGACGGTGAAGCTAGCAACGCCACCCGTCACCCCCGCCTGCGCTATACCACGAGACCAATGTCATTCGGCGAGTCACTGAGGACGCTGGCCGGCGACAGCAACGCCCTGGTCGGGTTCCTGATCGCTGCCGGGCTGGTCCTCGTCCTCACCCCGCTGGTCGGCCGGCTCGCCCCGAAGATCGGCGGGCTGGACGACAAGGCCGATCGCCCGCGCGTGCACAAGGGCGCGATCCCGCGCATCGGCGGGCTCGCGATCGTGGCCGGGATCCTGATCCCGACGGCGATCCTGATCGACCTCGACGGCACCTACCTGGGCATCTTCATCGGCACGCTGCTCGTCGCGGCGCTCGGGCTCTTCGACGACCTGCACGACGTGACGCCGAGCCGCAAGCTGCTCGCGGTGATGGTGATCGCGCTGATCCCGGTCGCGGGCTTCGGCGTGAACTTCGACCGCCTGACGATCCCCGGCGTCGGCGACTTCGACATCGGCTGGGTCGCCTATCCGCTCTCGGTGCTGTGGATCGCGCTGCTGGCGAACCTCGTGAACCTGATCGACGGGATGGACTCGCTGGCCGCCGGGATCGTCGCGATCGCAGCCGGCGCGTTCGCGATCCTCTCGGCGTCGTTCGGGCGCCTGGACGCCGCGGTGCTGTCGGCGATCGTGTGCGGCGCGACGGTCGCGTTCCTGTACCACAACTACCACCCGGCGAAGATCTTCATGGGCGACTCGGGGGCGCTCGCGCTGGGCTTCCTGCTCGCCACCCTGTCGCTCGACGGCGTGCTCAAGACGGCCGCCGCGATCACGCTGGTCGCGCCGCTGCTGGTGCTCGCCGTGCCGATCCTCGACACGTCGTTCGTGGTGCTCAAGCGGCTCAAGTACGGCCGGGCGCCGTGGCGCGCGGACCACAACCACTTCTACCACCGCTTCATGCGCATCGGCTTCTCCCAGCGCCGGACCGCCGCCTACCTGCACCTGTGGGCGCTGATGATGGCCGGCTACGCGCTGCTCGCCCGCTTCGTCCCACCGCGCCCGCGCGGTGACTGGGACCTGCAGAACTCGCTGCTGCTGACCGGCGCGGGGCTGCTCGTGATCGGCGGCTCGATCTGGATGGTCTACTCGCTGGAGATCCTCAAGAGCCGCCACCTGCAGGCGGTCGGCCTGCGTCGCTTCGGCCAGGAGGGGATGGCGGACGCGATCGAGGGCGAGCCCGAAGAGGCAGTCGAGCGCGCGCTCGAGGCCAAGACGGGCTAGCCGCCCCGCGCCACCAGCCTCGAGCACGACGTCACTGTAGTCCCGGCAGTGCGAGCTCGAGCAGGTCGCCCGGGTCGCGTCGCACGCGGGCGGCCAGGGCGCCGGCGGGCTTGGGCTCGAAGGCGATCGCGCTTGCGTCCTCGAGCAGCTTCAGCCGTCCCTCGCGCACGAGCTGCTCGTCGACCCCGCCGAGCGGCCCCTCGAACATCGACCACACGGGCGTGCCGAGCACGGCCGCCTCTCGGTTCATCGTGCCCCCGGCGGAGACCAGCACGTCGGCGAGCGCGACGAGGCTGCGGCCGTCGACCGTGCGGTCGGGCACGACGACGCGCTCGAGCCCGAGGCCGCGGACGTCGGCGCGCTGCTCGTCGGTGCGGGCGAGCACGACGGTGTGCACGCGCGGGTCGGCGGACGCGCGCCGCAGGACCTGCGCCAGCAGCGGCGTCTCGGAGCCGCCGAGGTAGAGCGCGTAGGACGGCGCCGTGCGCACCACGCACAGCAGCTCCGCGCCGGCGACGCCGAGCGCCTCGAGCACGCCGCGGTCGGGCTCGAAGTCCGCCAGGTAGTACTCCTCCTTCAGGCCCGGATAGCGGATCAGCTTGTCGCCGCGCGCGCCGTAGCGGGCGAGGCGCTCGGGCGGGATCGCCTCCGGCACGAGCACCCGGTTGGCCAGCCGGCAGTTGACGTGGTGCTGGATCGCCGCCCACTCGTAGTCGAACATCGTCGTGTTGGGGATACGCAGCGCCCGCGAGACCACCGGCACGTCGGTCGAGCCGTGGGCGAGCGCGCGGTCGAAGCGCTGCCGCCGCGCCCAGCCGAGCAGCTCGCGCACGCGGCCGGCGGCAGCGAGCGCCTTGTCGCGCCGCCGCACGCCGCCGTAGCGGCCGACCACGAGATGCGGGCGACCCCAATCTTCGAGCAGCTCGACCGTGTGCGACAGCGGCCGCGCGGTCAGCGCGACCTCGTGCCCCGCCGCCTCGAGGCGCTCCACGAGCGGCCGCAGGACGATCACGTGTGCCGTGTTGGTGAAGTCGACCCAGATGCGCACGGCGGGCACCTCTAGCATGCCGCCCTCATGAAGGCCTTCGTCACCGGCGGCGCCGGGTTCATCGGATCCAACCTCGTCGACGCGCTGATCGAGCGCGGCGACGACGTCGAGGTGCTCGACGACCTCTCGACCGGGCGACCGGACAACCTCGAGAGCGCGATCGCGGGCGGCGCGGTGCTGCACGAGGCCGACGTCCGCGACGGCGAGCGGCTGGCGGCGCTCGTCGCGGCCGCCTCGCCGGACGTGATCTTCCACCTCGCCGCCCAGATCGACGTCCGCCGCGCGGTCGCCGACCCGGGCTTCGACGCGCAGGTCAACGTCGGCGGCACGATCAACGTGCTCGAGGCGGCGCGGCGCGCGGGCGTGCGACGGGTCGTGAACTCCTCGACGGGCGGCGCGATCTACGGCGACGCGGGTACGATCCCGACGCCCGAGGACCACCTCGCGGCCCCGATGGCCCCCTACGGCCAGAGCAAGCTCGCGGCCGAGGGCTACCTGGGCCTCTACGCGCGCCTGTACGGCCTCTCGGCAGCCTCGCTGCGCTACGCGAACGTCTACGGGCCGCGCCAGGACCCGCACGGCGAGGGCGGCGTCGTCGCGATCTTCTGCGGCAAGCTCGCCGAGGGCGGCACGCCTGTCGCGTTCGGCGACGGTCGTCAGACCCGGGACTTCGTCTACGTCGGCGACGTGGTCTCGGCGAACCTCGCCGCCGCCGGATCGGACTGGGCGGGAGCTTGCAACGTCGGGACCGGGACCGAGACGTCCGTGATCGAGCTCGCGGACGCGCTGCGCGCGCTCGGCAACGGCCGCCCGTTCGAGCTCTCCCACGCCCCGGCGCGGACCGGCGAGATCGAGCGCAGTGCCGTCGATCCCGCGCTGGCGCGCGAGGTCCTCGGGTGGCGCGCGGCGGTCGCGCTCCCGGAGGGCCTCGAGCGCACGCTGGCCCGCGTGCGCGGCTGACCGCATCCGCGCGCCGCCCGGCCCGTCGCACAGCTCGAGCCGCGGGCAGGGACCTCACCCCCCACGCCGAACCTCCGGATTGGGAAGCCCGCATCGCGGGGACACCACGCGCCGAGGCCAAATGCGCCAATCCGCAACCCTCACACTGCCCGACCAGCACCGCATGGCGCGCGCCTTCCTCGCGCTGACCGACGACGCGGAAGCCGAGGCCGCACAACGGTCGGTCGTGAAGGCGCTGGCCGCGTTCGCGGCCGTGCTCGTGCTCGCCTTCGCCGCGCCGGTGACCTGGATCGCGCCCGCCCCGCCCGTCGCGCCGAGCAAGCTCGGAGACCAGCCGGCCGCCACGCTGGCCAACTCGAAGGCCGCGCTGGGCGCGGACGACGACGAGGACGCCGACGGGGGAGGCTGATGGCGCCCCGGCCTGGTCGCGAGACCGCGGGCGGGCTGTCGACGGTTGCCGAACCGCCGCCGTGGGAGCGCGCGGGCCGGCCGCGACCGACGTGGGGACTGGTCGAGGGCGACGCGATCGCCCACGGCCGCACGGTGCTGCGCCGGATCGGCGGCGGCCGCCGCTATGAGGTCTTCCTCGTCTGGGACGAGCACCGCCTCGCCGTGCTCGTCGCGAAGGTGCTGCGGCCCGACCAGGCCGAGGACCCCGCCGCCATGCGCGACCTCGTGCGCGAGGGCCGGCTGCTCGAGCGGATCGCGCATCCGGTGGTGGTGCGGGGCTTCGCGACGGCGGCCGACGGCCCGTTCCCGCAACTGCTGCTCGAGCACCTCGAGGGCCCGACGCTGCAGGCGCTGCTCGACGAGCACGGCCCGGTCGGCCTCGAGCAGCTGCTGCCGCTCGGGATGCACGTGTCCTCCGCGCTGCACTACCTGGCTCGCGAGGGCGTGGTCCACCTCGACGTCAAGCCCGAGAACCTCGTGATGGGCGCCCCGCCGCGGCTGATCGACTTCAGCGTCTCGCGCACGCCGGAGTCGGCCTCGCGGCTGTCCAAGCCGGTCGGCACGGACCAGTACATGGCGCCGGAGCAGTGCGACCGCTCGCGCGGCCCGATCGGACCCGCGGTCGACGTGTTCGGGCTCGGCGCCACGCTGTACCGCGCGATCACCGGCGAGCGGGCGTTCCCTCGCCCGGAGGGCGCGGCTCGCTCGGAGGACATCAGGGTGCGCTTCCCGCAGCTCGTGCGCGCGCCCGCTCCGCTGCCGCGCCGCACCCCGGCGCCGCTCGCGGAGCTGCTGCAGGCAATGCTCGCCCCGCAGCCCGGCGACCGCCCGACCGCCGCCGAGGTCGTCGGCGCGCTCGAGCCCGTGGTGGCGGAGCTGCCGCGCCGGCTCGTGCTCGGCCGCCGCGGGCGGCGCACGGTCCGCTGAGCCGCGCGCTACCGTCGGCGCCGTGCTGACGTTCCTCGGCCTGTCGGTGCTGCTGATCCTCACGCCCGGCCCCAACCAGGCGCTGCTGACGAGCCGCGTGCTGAGCGGCGGCCGCCGCTCGGGCTTCGCCGCCGTCCGCGGGCTGGCGGGCGGGATGGCCGTGCACGTGGCCGCCGCGACCGCCGGGCTGTCGGCGCTCCTGGCCTCCTCGGCGCAGATCTTCGGCGCCGTCAAGCTGCTCGGCGGGCTGTACCTGCTGTGGCTCGGGACCGCCGCGATCCGGCGCGCCCCCCGCCGGATCGAGGAGGAGGCCCCGCCGCGCCGCAGCGGCACGCCGTTCCGCGATGGGCTGCTGAGCATGACCCTCAACCCGAAAGTCGGCGTCTACTTCGTCGCGGTCGTACCGCAGTTCGTCGCGCCGGGCCCGGGCGCCTCGCTGCGGGTCGCGCTGCTGCTCGTGGTCTACGGCGCGCTGTGCCTCGTGTTCTGGACCGGCTTCGTGGTGGGCCTGCACCGCGCGCGCGAGCTCGTCCGCCGCCCGCGGGTGCGGGCGTGGACGGAGCGGGTGACGGGCGCCGCGCTGATCGGCCTCGGCGCCCGCCTCGCCGCCTAGTCCTCGCCGGGAGAGCGCTTCGCCCCCCAGGGAGGTGGGAGCGCTTCATCCCTGTGACCGCTGGGCCCCGCGCCCGCCATCCGGTCGACGACCTCGCGGGCGGACTCGGGAGGCAGGGCGGAGCCTTCCACGGCGCAACTCTACGGCCGTGCATCCCGACCCGCCACCGTCCGGTCCGTCAGACGATGCCGAGCTTCCGGCCGATGTCGTTGAACCAGAA
>DATFQI010000282.1:0-2774 GCA_035264365.1 Solirubrobacteraceae bacterium | reverse complement strand
GCTCATGTCCCACTCCTGGTCGAGCATCTTCTTGGTCATCGCGTGCGCGAAGTTGGGGCCGGCGGCGAGCGAGCCGGCCAGCGCGCGCGCCTCCTCCTGCAGCGCGTCCGGCTCCACCAGCCGGTTGAAGAAGCCCCAGCGCTCGGCCTCCTCGGCGCTCATCGAGCGGCCGGTGAACAGCAGCTCCGCGCTGCGCCCCTGGCCGATGATCCGCGGCAGCATCGCGCACACGCCCATGTCGGCGCCGGACAGCCCGACGCGCGCGAACAGGAACGCGACCTTGGCCCGCGGGGTGCCGAGCCGCAGGTCGCAGGCGGTCGCGATCGCCGCCCCGGCGCCGGCGCAGATCCCGTCGACGGCGGCGATGACGGGCTGCGGGCAGTGCCGGATCGCCTTCACGAGGTCGCCCGTCATGCGCGTGAAGTCGAGCAGCCCGCCCATCTCCATCCGCGTCAGCGGGCCGATGATGTCGTGCACGTCGCCGCCCGAGCTGAAGTTGCCGGCCTCACCCGTGATCACGACGGCGTCGACGTCCTCGGCCGTCGCGAGCGCGCGGAACGTGTCGCGCAGCTCGGCGTAGGACTCGAACGTGAGCGGGTTCTTGCGCTCGGCGCCGGTGAGCGTGACGACCGCCACCGCGCCGGCGACCTCCAGCCCGAAGTGCGTTACGTTCACGTCTGGATGCCTCCACCGTCGAGGATCAGGGTCTGGCCGTTGACGGCGCCCGCCTCCGCGGCCGCGAGGAAGGCCACCGCGAAGGCCACCTCCTCCGGCTCGAGCAGCCGGCCCAGCGGCGACGCCTCGCCCAGCGCGGCCTCGGCCTGGCCCTCGTCGCGGCCGGTGGCGGAGACGATCCGCTCGACCGAGCGCCGCGTCATGTCCGTGCGCACGAACGCCGGGCACACGGCGTTGGCCGTCACGCCGGTGCCCGCCAGCTCGGCGGCGACCGCGCGCATCAGCCCGACCGCCGCGTGCTTGGAGGCCGAGTAGGCGGCCGTGTAGCGCGCGCCCGCACGCCCGGCGGTCGAGGCGACGGTGACCACGCGGCCGGAGCCGCGCTCGAGCATCCCCGGCAGCGCCGCCCGCGTGCAGAGGAACGCGCCGGTCGCGTTGACGTCCATCTGCGTGCGCCAGTCGTCGAGCGTCGTGCGGGCCAGCGGCGCGCTGCCCGACACGCCGGCGTTGTTGACGAGCACGTCGACCGGGCCGATGCGCTCGAACGTCTGCGCCACCGCGGCCTCGTCGGTGACGTCGCAGTCGTCGCGGCCGAGGGCGATCACCCGCTCTCCGGCCGCCTCGAAGCGCTCGGCCACGGCGCGCCCGATCCCGCGGGTGCCGCCCGTGACCACCACGACACGGCTCACGCGGGTATGCCCCCGCCCACCCGCCAGCGCGCGGGCGGGCGGGCCGGGTCGACGATGTCGGCCCGCGCGCCGAAGCGCCGCACCGGCGCCCTGCGGATCCCGTCCCCCTTCCCCACGTTCGGCCGCCGCGAGCCCGAGCGGTACTGCGGCACCCAGTCGACGGGGTACTCCTGCTCGGCGGCGGCGTGCAGGGTCCAGTGCGGGTCGTAGAGGTGAGGCCGGGCGAGCGCGCACAGGTCGGCGCGGCCGGCGAGGACGATCGTATTGACGTCGTCGTAGCTGGAGATCGCGCCGACGGCGATCGCCGGGATGCCGGCCTCGTGGCGGATGCGGTCGGCGAAGGGCGTCTGGAAGCTGCGTCCGTAGGCCGGCTGCTGATCGGGCCAGACCTGCCCGCTCGACACGTCGACGATGTCGCAGCCGGCTGCCTTCAGCAGCGCGGCGAACGCGACGGCCTGGTCGCCGTCGAAGCCGCCCTCGAACCAGTCGTGGGCCGAGATCCGCACGGACATCGGGCGCTCGTCCGGCCACGCGGCGCGGCAGGCCGCGAAGACCTCCAGCGGCCAGCGGGCGCGATTCTCGAGCGGGCCGCCGTACTCGTCGCCGCGCAGGTTGGTGAGCGGCGACAGGAACGACGAGAGCAGGTAGCCGTGGGCCATGTGCAGCTCGAGCAGGTCGAAGCCGGCCTCGGCCGCCATGCGCGTGCTGGCAACGAACTGGTCGCGGACCTCGTCCATGTCGGCACGCGTCATCTCGCGCGGCACCTGGCTGGTCCCGGGCAGGTAGGGAAGCGGCGACGGCGCGATCAGCGGCCAGTTCCCGTCGGGCAGCGGCTGGTCCTCGCCCTCCCACATCAGCTTCGTCGAGCCCTTGCGGCCGGAGTGGCCGAGCTGGCAGCCGATCCGCGCGTTGCCGTGGGCGTGGACGAACTCGACGATCCGCGCCCACGCGCGCTTGTGCCCGTCCGCGTACAGGCCGCCGCAGCCGGGGGTGATCCGCCCCTCGCGCGAGACGCAGATCATCTCCGTCATCACGAGGCCGGCCCCGCCGATCCCGCGCGCGCCGAGATGGACGAGGTGGAAGTCGCCGGGCGTGCCGTCGCGCGAGGAGTACATGTCCATCGGCGAGACCACCACCCGGTTGGCGAGCTCGAGCTCGCGCAGGCGGAACGGCGTGAACATCGGCGGGCGGCCGGCGCAGCCGAACGCCGCGTCGACCTCCTCCACGAAGCCGGGGTCGCGCAGCTGCAGCTCGCCGTAGGTGATGCGGCGGCTGCGCGTGAGCAGGTTGAAGGCGAACAGCACCGGCGGCTGCTCGACGTAGCGCGCGATCCCCTCGAACCACTCGAGGCTGCCCTGTGCCGCGCGCTGGGTGCTCGCCACGATCGGGCGACGGTCGGCCTCATAGGCG
>DATFQI010000281.1:0-3071 GCA_035264365.1 Solirubrobacteraceae bacterium | reverse complement strand
ACCTCCTCGATGTCGATCCCGCCCATCGGCGAGAAGATCATCACCGGGCGCTTGCGCGTCCCGTCCCACGTCACTCCGGCGTAGTACTCCTGCTTGACGGCGACGCGGGAGTCCACCAGCACACCGCGCGGTACGTGGCCGTTGATCTCCAGCTGCAGGATCTCCTCGGCGTGGGCGGCGGCCTCGTCGGGCGAGTCCGCGAACTTCACCCCGCCGGCCTTCATGCGGCCGCCGGTGAGCACCTGCGACTTGATCACGGTGGGGGCTCCGATGTCCTGCGCGATCCGCCTGGCCTCCTCCGCGGAGGTGGCGAAACCGTGCGGAGACGTCGGGATGCCCGCCTTGGCGACGATCTTCCGGGATTCGTATTCGAAGAACCTCATGGGAGGCGGCAGCCTATCCTGGGGCCGCATGCGCCTCGCCATTCCCTGCTTTCTGGTGCTCTTGCTGCTGCCCGCGAGCGCCTCAGCCGCCGACGTCCGTCTCGCCCTGCTCACCGACGACGGGGTCCAGTACGGGACGCCGCACGAGCTGAGCGGCACGCTGCGCGAGGGCGCGGCGCCGCTGGCTGGCCAGGCGGTCGAGCTGCAGGGCCGCGCCTATCCGTACAAGGGCGCCTTCAAGACGGTCGCGCGGACCACGACCCGCGCCGACGGCACCTTCGCCTTCAAGCGCCGCTTCGACCGCAACATGGACCTGCGCGCCTTCGCGCCGGCCCAAGCCGCGATAAGCGAGGGCGACCGCGCCTACGTCTACCCGCGGCCCCGCTCGGTGTTCAAGGCGCTCCCGAGCAACCGGCTGCGGATCACGCAATTCCTGCGCACGGGGCCGAACGTCCGCCTGACGGCACGCACGACGTTCTACCTCGGGCCGAGGAACGCCAAGACCGCGAATCCGCTGGCCCGGGCGAAGCCGCGCAAGATCGGCCGCGGCCGCTTCAAGGCGACCGCAACCGTCGAGCTCCCGGCCGCCTGGAAGGGCGCGTTCCGCTACGGCAGCTGCTTCCGCTACTCCGAGGGCAGCGGCATGGGCGCCCCGGCCGCGACGTGCCCGAAGCGCTACCGCTTCTGAGCGAGCGCCATCGCGATCCCGGCGATCAGGAGCGGTGGCTCGTCGATCGCCTGCAGCGCCGTGAACCGGCGCGTGGTGAGGCCCTGTGATTGCAGGAACTGCTCCTTGCGGTGGTCGCGATCGTGGGCCCAGGGCGAGCTGTGGGCCGCGTGGCCGTTGATCTCCACCGCGAGCTTGTGGTCTGGCCACAGGGCGTCCACTCGCCATCGGCCGACTTCGGCATTGAAGACGGGGAGGGGCAGGCCGGACTGGTGGATCCACTGCCGCAGCGCGCGCTCGGCCTTGGATCTGAGGTCGTCGACGCCGAGCTCGAGCATGCGGCGGAGGCGGGCCGTGCCTCTGCCGCCTCGGTGGCGGTCGAGGGCCTGCTCGAGGCGCTTGGTATCGGTGAGGCGCTTGGCGAAGGCCTCCTGGACGGCCCGCTCGTAGGGGAGGGGCTCGAGCGTTCGTGCCAGGTGCACGAGCGTGACCGCAGGCGACGTGCAGCGGAGGCCCGCGAAGCGCTGGACGTCCCGGCGTCTGAGGTCGATCCGGTGGATCCGCACGCCCGTCGGCTGCGGCCGCCGGTGAGGCGGAACGATTACGCCGACCGGCGGCGTCGCGACCGGCCCGAAGCGCGCGAGCTGCGCCGCGGCCTCGAACCCGAGGGTGCCGTAGGGCACGGCCGCGATCGCCGCGCGCGGCTCGGTGAGCTCATCGACGAGCGGGCCGACCAGGTAGATGCCGCGCCCCCACCGCTTCAGCAGGCCGCGGCGCACTGCCGCTCGAGTGGCAGGCTCGGAAAACCCGCATGTACGGAGGACGGAGGTGGTGACGACCCCGCCCGTACGGGCCGCCTCGGCCATGAGCGCCAGGTCGCGGGTTTCCGTCCAGTACGCACCGCCGCCAGAACGACTGGAGCGAAACCGTCGGTCACCGACGCTTTCGCTCCAGTCGTTTCCAGGCCGGGGGGAACTGGAGGGAAACCCCATGGCTCAAGCGAACCATGGAATCTCCCCGGCACCCCCGCGCTGCGCGGACTTGTGTCCCTTTCCTCAATGAGCCGTTGCAGTTCGGCCCACCGAGGGATCACATCCCGTAGGCCTCCGCCAACTCGGGGTCCTTGGAGGCCAGCATCTCCGCGAGGTCGACCATCACGCGGCACTGCTTCCAGGTCGCGTCGTCCTGCATCTTGCCGTCGATCATGTGCACGCCGCGGCCGTCGGGGATCGCCTCGATGACCTTCTTGGCGAAGGCGACCTCGTCGGGGTCAGGGGAGAAGACCTTCTTGGCGATGTCGATCTGCACCGGGTGCAGCGACCAGGCGCCGACGCAGCCCATCAGGAACGCGGCGCGGAACTGCGCCTCGCAGCCCTCGACGTCCTTGATGTCGCCGAACGGGCCGTAGAACGGGAGGATCCCGCAGGCGGTGCAGGCGTCGACCATGCGCCCGATCGAGTAGTGCCAGAGGTCCTGCTGGGCGCTGACCCGCTCCCCGCCGTCGGCGACCGGGTCCGAGATCACGCGGTAGCCGGGGTGGCCGCCGCCGACGCGGGTCGTCTTCATGCGCCGCGAGGCGGCGAGGTCGGCGGGCCCGAAGGACATCCCCTGCATGCGCGGGGAGGCGGCGGCGATCTCCTCGAGGTTGGCCACGCCCTGCGCGGTCTCGAGGATCGCGTGGATGAGGATGGGGCGATCGAGCTTCGCCCGCGCCTCGAGCTGCGCCAGCAGCCGGTCCACGTAGTGGATGTCCCAGGCGCCCTCGACCTTCGGCACCATCACGACCTCCAGCCGGTCGCCGATCTCGCCGACCACCTGCGTCAGATCGTCGAGCACCCACGGCGACTCCAGGGCGTTGACCCGCGTCCACAGCGCCGTCTGGCCCAGGTCCATCTCCCGGCCCACCCGGATCAGCCCGGAGCGCGCGGCCTCCTTGCGGTCGACGGGCACGGCGTCCTCGAGGTTGCCGAGCAGGATGTCCGTCTTCGTCGCGATGTCGGGCGCCTTGGCGACCATCTTCT
>DATFQI010000280.1:0-4754 GCA_035264365.1 Solirubrobacteraceae bacterium | reverse complement strand
GCCGCCGCCCGGGGTCGGGGTTTGAGGCACCCAGTCTAGCCGTGCGGGCCGTGCGGCCGGCGCTCGAAGGGGCAAGTTCTGCGATGCACCGTCGTTGAAGCTTTCAGCGGACCGACCCTCCCTTCCCCTACCTCCGGTGGGACGGTTCGCCTTCCTGGCCGGCAGGGCGGTCCTTTCGGGGGCCGCCCTGTCGCGCGTTACGAGGCCTTTTCCAACGCCGCGTCGAGGTCGTCGGGCAGCTCGGAGGCGAGCGCGATCTCCACTCCGGTGACCGGATGCGTGAAGCGCAGGCCCGCCGCGTGCAGGAACTGCCGCGCGAGGCCGTAGCCGGGTACGCCGTACTCGGGATCGCCGAGCACCGGGTGCCCGATCGCCTTCAGGTGCGCGCGGATCTGGTGCGTGCGGCCCGTCTCCAGCCGCACCCGCAGCAGCGTCGCCTTGGGCAGGTTGCGCTCGACCTCGAAGTGGGTCACGGCCTCGCGCGGGTCGTCGGTGTCGGTGCTCATGCGCGTGCGCACGCGCCGGTCGCGGCCGAGCGGGGCGTCGATCGTGCCGCGGCGGGCGCCCGGGCGCCCGTCGACGAGCGCCAGGTAGCTGCGCTCGATCTCGCGCTCGCGCAGCGCGGCCTGCAGCGCCGCGTGCACCGCGTCGGAGCGCGCGAGCACGAGCAGGCCGGACGTGTCGCGGTCGAGCCGGTGCACGACGCCGGGACGCTCCGGATCGTCGCCGCCGGCCACTCGCCCCTCCAGCGCCTGCACGAGCGTGCCGGCGCGATGGCCGGCGCCGGGATGCACGACGACGCCCGCGGGCTTGTCGGCGACGATCAGGTGCTCGTCCTCCCAGGCGATCGCGTAGCGCGCGTCGGGCACGGGCTCCTCCGGCGCCTCGGGCAGCTCGCCCACGTCGACGCGTTCGCCGGCCTTGACCGAGTGCCGCTTCTGCCGCACACGCCCGTCGACGAGGACGGCGCCCGCCTCGATCAGCCGCTGCGCGGCCGCGCGCGAGCCGGCCGCCTCCGCGAGGAAGACGTCCAGGCGCTCGCCCGCGTGCTCATCCGTGACGACGATCTGCACGGCTCGGAGGCCCTTCGAGGACGTACAGCAGCGCCAGCACGCCGATCGTGATCGCGGTGTCGGCCACGTTGAAGGCCGGCCAGATCGACACGTCGACGAAGTCGGTGACCGCCCCCTCGCGAGCGCGGTCGATCAGGTTGCCGACGGCGCCGCCGATCAGCAGCCCGGTCGGCAGCCACACGAGCGGCCGCGTGAGGTGCGTGGCGAAGAAGACCAGCAGCGCCAGCAGCGCGAGCGCGGCGACCACGGCCACGACCGTCCCGCCGCCGCTGAAGAAGCCGAACGCGACGCCCGAGTTGCGCGTGTTGACCAGGTCCACGCCCAGCACGAGGTCGACGCGCTCGCCGCGGCCGATCGAGTCGCGCACGATCGCCTTCGTCACCTGGTCGGCAGCGAGCACCGCGAGCGCGACGGCGACGGCGCTCAGCACCGCCCGGCGCTGCGTCACGGGGCGATCAGGGAGACGACGATCCCGCCGACGAAGCGCAGCACCAGCAGGGCGACGATCGGGCTGAAGTCGAACGCGCCGAGCCGCAGCGGCAGCCTGCGGAAGATCCGCAGGTACGGCTCGGAGACGTCGCGCAGGAAGTCGAGGATCGCGTTGGCAACGCGGTTGTAGGGCACGCGGACGCCGAGCGCGAACACGAACGAGGCCACGATCCAGGCGATGACGCAGAGCCCGTAGACGAAGAACAGGGCCCCGACGAAGTCGGCGATCTCCTGGCGGGCCTCCATCAGTCCCCCACCACCTCGTCCATCGCCTGCGCGAGCGCGCTGCGCACGCCGCCGCGCTCCAGCGCCGCGAGGCCGCGCGCGGTCGAGCCCCCCGGCGACGTGACCGCCCGCCGCAGCGCGAGCGTGTCGCCGTCGTAGTGGCGCAGCAGCTCGGCGGTGCCGGCCATGCCCTCGTTGACCAGCGTCTGCGCCGTCGCGACCGGCATGCCGCGGCGTACCGCGGCGTCGACCCAGGCCTCGACGATCAGCGCCCAGTAGGCCGGCGCGACGCCCATCGAGGCGCCCGCGACGCCCATCAGGCGCTCCGGGATCTCGACGACCGTGCCGAGCCGCGCGAAGCGGTCACGCACCGCGGCGTACAGCTCCGCGTCGACGGGTGCGTCCGGCTGGGCGAACGCGAGCACGCCGCGGCCGACCTCGGCCGGGGTGTTCGGCTCCACGCAGAACACCGGGGTGTCCGGGTAGGCGGCGCGCACGTCGGCCTGCGTGGCGCGTGCGAGGATCGAGACGACGGCCTTCGCGGCACCGGCGATCTCCGCCGCGACGGCCTCGAGCTGGGCCGGCTTGTGGGCGAGGATCACGAGGTCCGCGTGCTCGGCCACCCCGCGGTTGCTGAGCGCCTCGCCGCCGAGCTCCTCGGCCAGCGCCTTCGCGCGGCCGGAGCCGGAGTCGCTGCACAGCACGGGCCCGCCCCAGCCGCGGGCGAGCGCCGACGCCATGTTGCCCGAGCCGATGAAGCCGACCTGCATGGCGGGTGAATATAGGGGCCGGCGCCCGCGGGTCGCGGGCGCCGGCCATCGGGGAGCGCTCAGCGGACGCGGAACGTGCGCGCGGGCTCGCGGCCCATGAAGGTGCCGTTCGGCATCCCGACGGGGCCGCCGTCGACCTTGGCGCCGGGCGTGGCGATCGAGGCGCTGGCGCGCGCGGCGCGGGCCTTGCCCTTGAGGGTGATCGCCCTGGTCGTGGTCTTGGCCGAGCCTCCCGCGGGCGTGTACGTGGCCTTGATCGTGTAGCGGCCGGCCTTCACGCCCGTGGGGAGCTTGAGCTTGTAGACCGTGGTGCATGCGGCGACCGCGGTGCCGCCGCGCGACACGACGCGCCCGCCGCGGACCAGCGAGAGCTGGACGCCACCGGCGGCGCCCGCCTTCAGCGAGAGGCGGATCGCCTTCGACTTCGCGGCCAGCTTGGCCGGGCCGCCGACGGTGAGCTTGGCGGTGGTGGTGCCGCCGCCCGTCGTCGTGCCGCCACCCGTCGTGGTCGTGCCGCCGCCCGTCGTGGTCGAGCCGCCACCCGTCGTGGTCGAGCCGCCACCCGTCGTGGTCGTCCCGCCACCCGGCGTGCTGGACCCGCCGGAGGCGGCCACGGTGATCACCTTGGTCGCCGTGGCGCCGTTGCCGGCGTTGTCGGCCACCGCGAGCTTGACCTCGTAGGTGCCCGCCTGGGTGAACGTGTGGCTCGCCGAGGCGCCGCTGCCGCCCGCGGTGTTGTCGCCCCACGTCCAGGTGCCGCCCGCGGCGACGCCGGAGGTGGCGTCGCTGGCCTGGGCCTCGAAGGTCACGTGGTCGCCGACCCTCACGGAGGTCGCGGACGCGTTGATCGACGCGGCCGGGGCCGCGCGGTCGAGCACGATGCCGTCGCACTGCGGATCAGACAGGTTGGCCTTGTCGGCCGAGCCGCTCTGGTTGCTGCCGCTCGGGTTGTCGGGGATCGCGGCGTCGGCGGCGCGCACGCAGGCCCACACGGGGCCGTCGGGCGCCGGGCTGGAGCCGGAGCCGTAGTCGGCGGTGCAGTTGAAGCTGGTCGCCTTGCCGGCGCCGGCCGGCACCGAGCAGGACGGCGTGTAGCCGTAGATGAAGCCCTGAGCGGTGTCGCAGAGGCCGCCGGGGCCGCCGCCGAACTGGAAGCAGATGAAGTTCGCCGGGAACGGGCCGGCGACGTCGTCGGAGAAGTCGACCTTCAGCGCGACCTTGGCGTCCTTCGTGTACTTGGCCCCACCCGCCCCGCCGCCGAGCGTGACCGAGGCGCTCGGCTTGGAGCGATCGATCGTCGTGTAGGCGCGGCGGCCGAGCATCGTGCCCATCGAGCACGAGTTGGGGCCGTCGGGGTAGAAGAGCGAGTCGTTGGTGAACGAGTAGCGCCCCTGCGCGCAGACGCCGTACTGGCCGCCGTGCTGGAGCGAGGCCACGCCGGACCAGTTGGCCCACGCGCTGCCGGCGTTCGTGCCGTAGTTGACGGTCGGCGAGGCGACCTCGGCGTTGTTCGCGTAGTAGCGGTACTGGACCTGGTACGCGTCGATGCCGGCGCCCTGGGCGGGCCACTCGAAGAACTGGGTGTTCTGGGCGGAGTTGGTGAACAGCGGCTCGCCGGTGCCGGCAGGCTGGACCTGCGCGGCGGCGGGCTGAGCCAGGGCCACGGAGCACGCCACGGCGCCGAGGCAGATCAGTCGGGTTCGCATGGGACGGCAGGCTGCCAGCGAGCCTGCCGCCCGACATTCCGGTTTCCTGGCGGACCGGAAGCGGGTTCTTCGCCGCCGCTTCGCGGGTTCTCGTCCCGCGACTTCGGGGGTTAACCCCCTCAGGACTGGTTGAAGAAGCCCTTCTCGATCAGCCGCGCGCGCTCCTCCGCCGACACCTCGACGTTGCGGGGTGTGAGCAGGAAGACCTTGTCGGCGATCCGCTGCATGCCGCCGTCGAGCGCGTAGGTGAGGCCCGAGGCGAAGTCGATCAGGCGCTTGGAGAGGTCGGTGTCCGAGCCCTGGAGGTTGAGGATCACCGGGATCGAGTCCTTGAACTTGTCCGCGACGTCCTGGGCGTCGTTGAACGACTTCGGGATCACCAGGTGCACGCGCACGTCGCGGCCGTTGGCCTGGCGCGGCGCGGTCGCGGTGCCGCCGCCCTGGCGCTCGCCGACCGGGCGCAGCACGGTCGTGCGCCGTTCCGACGGGGA
>DATFQI010000279.1:0-21669 GCA_035264365.1 Solirubrobacteraceae bacterium | reverse complement strand
GCGACCTCGGGCGACGCATCCTCGACGCCCTTCTGCCACACGGCACGCGAGCGCGCCGAGCCACGCCCGACACCGCCGCGGCGGCCGTCCTGGGCGTCACTGCACGAAGGATCGAACGCCACGGAGCCGAGATCGCGCGAGGCCTCATCACGCGCTCGCTGATGGTGCTCTCGATGCCAGGACGGGTCCTCTGGCTCGGAGCCCACCTGGCCGACCCCTATCCAGAGGCCCTCCAGGCGATCACAGACGAGGACCTCGAGCTGCTCGTGACGCGCTTCGAGCCAGTCGCGCCGGCCGCCGACGACTGCGGAGCCCACGATTGGTCGGTCCTCCATCAACGGATGCACTACATCCTCCATCTGTTCCGCTCGTGGCACGAGCACCCGGAGCTCGCGAGCCGGCCGTTCACGCCCTCGCAGCTGGCGAGCATCAGCGCGGGCGTGATCCCCGAGGGAGACCTCTGATCCCATGGACACGCGTCTCGCAGGTCGGCGCGCAGGGAACACGTTGACGCTGACCGGCCAGGAATGCGCACAGGCATCAGGCGGCTACAAGATCATCTCGAGCTCGTACACCTGGAAGCTTGACGGCAAGACGCTTCGCCTGACCACGACAAAGCCCGGCTGCCCCGACAAGGTCGCCGAAACCATCCTCACCTCCGAGCCCTGGAAGCAGTCCTAGCAGTTGTGCGGCATGTGGACCCGCACCGTGGAGGCGGGGTGTTTCACGAGAGCGGCCAAAGGCCGGACGGGCCGCCGCTCGAACCCGCCGCCGCAGTTCGGGCACACGCCGCCGAGCCGCTCCTCCACGCACTGCGCGCAGAACGTGCACTCGTAGGTGCAGATCCGCGCGTCCGGCGAGTCGGGCGGCAGGTCGCGGTCGCAGCACTCGCACGACGGGCGGAGTTCGAGCACGCGGCCGATCCTACGCGGCGATCCGCAAAGCGGCGAACTCCGCGAGGTCGTTCGCGAAGCGCTCTGGGCGCTCCCAGTGCAGGGCGTGGCCGCCGCCCTCGTAGACGCGCAGCTCGGCGTCGGGGATGCGCGCCAGCAGCCGCTCCTGGTCGGCGTCGGGGACGAAGGCGTCCTTCTGGCCCCAGCACAGCAGCGCGGGGACCGTGACGGAGCCGGCGGGCTCGAGCCGCGCGTCGACCAGGCCTCTCATCGCCGCCCGCCACACGCGCGCCGGCGGCTTGCAGGTCTCCTCGACGATCATCTCCATGAAGGCCTCGGGGACCGAGCGGCCCAGCGTGCTGTCCTGCCACGCCCGCGCGTAGGCCGGGTCGATCGGATCAGCGAGCGCGTCGAACTCCTCCAGCAGCCCGTCCATCTCCGGCTTGTCGTGGAAGCTCGCGAAGGCGCCGGCCAGCACGACGCCGAGCACGCGTTCCGGGTACAGCACGGCGACCCGGCGGGCCGTCCAGGAGCCCATCGAATGGCCGGCGACGATCGCGCGGTCGATGCCGAGCGCGTCCATGACGGCGATCACGTCGGCCGCCATCTGGTCGGCGTCATAGCCCGTCTCGGGCTTGCCGGCGTCGCCGTGGCCGCGGGCGGTGATCGCGACCGCACGGATCGAGTCGGGCAGCGCCGCGAGCACGGGCTCGTAGGAGCGGTGGGAGTCGGTGATGCCGTGGAGCAGGACGAGCGGAACGCCGTCGGGGTCGCCCTGCTCGACGTAGGGGATCAGGAGGCCGTCGTGGATCTCGACGGTCTCGGCGGTGAGTGGGGTCATGCAGACCAGCACGCCGCCGCGGGCGCGCCATTCCCGACTGTGCGACCTCTCACGCTCGGCGGAAGCCGACCGGGGCCGGAGCGGGCGGGAGCGGGCTCCCCGGGAGCGCGGCGTCGGGAACGTCCATGTTGTAACCGCTCGGGGCGGTGTCGTTGGGGCCGTCTGCGTGGAAGAGCGAGGCGAGCAGCTGGATCTGGCCGCGGCCGACGCCGATCTCGCCCATACCGCCGCCGTAGACGATCAGGCCGCGCTCGCCGACGACGTCATAGAGGTGGAACAGCGAGCGCAGGTCGCCGACGCGGCACGGCTTGATGTTCACCGCCCGCGGGGCGAGCGGGACCGCGTCGAGGTCGGCGGCCGAGTGGATCGGCGCGTCGTAGGAGATGCGGTCGCCGGCCTCGGAGAGCAGCGCGGCGACCTCGGGGAGGTCGTGGGCGTCCTCGAGCAGCGCGTCGGGGAACAGCTCCATCGCGCGCTCGTACATCGCGAGCAGCGCGCCCTCCTCGCCGATGTCGAGCCCGTAGTGACCCTTGAAGTCGACGATCTCCACGGCGCCGGTCGCGGCGACCTCGGCCATCAGCTCCGGCGACCAGGCGTGCGTGACGTCGACCTTGAAGCGCACCTCCGGGTGGACCTCGAGCCGCTTCGCGATCGGCTCGAACGTCGGCGGGTCGCCGAGCCCGAGCGAGTTGACGAAGCGCAGCGGCGCCGGCTCCCGGCCCAGGACCTCGTGCAGCGGCTTGCCCGCCTGCGCCAGCGCGAGGTCGAGCGCCGCCGACTCGAACGCCCAGTTGCGCCAGCGCCGCGCCGGCTCCCATTCGGGCGGCACCGCGAACTGATCGACCGAGGCGACGTGGTCGCAGAAGGACTCCAAGGTCCACGAGCCCACGAGCCCCAGGTCCGGGTTGAGCACGTGCAGCGAGTGCTCGTCGGTCTGGTGCAGCGAGACGTCCTCGCCGTGCCCCTCGGCCCCGCCGCCCGCCAGCCGCACGAGCGTCGTGATGCGCTCGAACCCGTGGGCGAACGTCGCCGCCTGGCGGCCGAACGCCACGGACTCGATCTCCAGCGGCAGCTCCCGCATCCCCTCCCACGCGTCAGTCATCGCGGGAACGATACGGGTCGCCGGGCGCGGCCGAATCGCGGCGCCCGGCGACGGATCAGCGGATGAAGAACGCGGGCGGGCGGAGCGGGTCGACCAGCCAGCGCGGCCGCGACGGCTCCGTGCGCACCGCCGGCGCGGACGCTCCGGAGGTGGCCTCGGAGGCCGACCACGCCCTCCTGCAGCAGCTCCGCGCGCTCCACCTGCGGCGAGTCGCGATACACGCGCGCGGCCGAGGAGATCAATGGCATGAAGGCGTCCACGAGACGCGCCCGCGCCGCCGCGTCGCCCGTCTGCGCCGCGGACACCAACCGCCGCTCCTCGGCGGGGTCGAGCGGCGCGCGCCGGCGCAGGTCGTCCAGATAGCCCGCCGTCGACGCGCCGCCCAAGGGCTCCGCGCGCCCCAGCGCGGCGGCGACGTCTTCGCGCTCCCGCAGGTCCATGGCACGAGTATGCAATCCGGGGGTTGACGATCCCCCGTGGCGGCCTATTGACAGTGGTGCACTGGACAGAGCGACGCACCTCCGAGCGAAGCGCGTCCTCCGACGCAAAGGCAACGGCGGCCCGTTGCCGGCCACAGGCCAACAGATCGCACGGCCGCGCCGGATGTGAGGCGGCGCGGCCGTCGCGCGCTCAGAGGGAGCGGTACAGCGCGGAGGTCTGCTCGGCGATCGCCGGCCAGGCGAACTTCTCGACCGCCCGCTCGCGCCCCGCTCGGCCCATCGCCGCCGCGCGCTCCGGGTCGCGGACGAGCTCGTTGATGCCGGCGGCGAGCCGGTCGACGAAGCCCGCGCGGTCGGCCGGCTCCAGCGTGCCGGCGGCGATCTCCAGGGGGACCAGCCGGCCGGTGACCCCGTCCTCGACGACCTCGACGATGCCGCCGACCGCGCTGGCCACGACCGCGGTCTCGCAGGCCATCGCCTCGAGGTTGACGATCCCGAGCGGCTCGTAGATCGACGGGCAGGCGAACACCGTCGCGTGCGAGAGCAGCTGGATCACGTCGGCCTTCGGGAGCATCTCCTCGATCCAGACCACGCCACCGCGCTCGGCCCGCAGGCGCTCGACCCCGGAGCGCACCTCGGCCGCGATCTCGGGCGTATCCGGCGCGCCGGCGCACAGCACGATCTGCGCGGCCGGGTCGACCTGCAGCGCCGCCTCGACGAGGTACGGCACGCCCTTCTGGCGCGTGATCCGCCCCACGAAGACCACCGACGGGGCATCCGGCGAGACCCCCCAGCGTCCGAGCACCTCGGTTCCGGCGTCCGGCGCGTACTGCTCCGCGTCGATGCCGTTGTAGATCACCCGCACGCGCCCGGGGTCGAGCGCGGGGTAGGCCTCCAGCACGTCGCGCCGCATCCCCTCCGACACCGCGATCACCGCGTCAGCTGACTCCAGCGCCACCTTCTCGCACCACGACGAGAGCGCGTAGCCGCCGCCCAGCTGCTCGGCCTTCCATGGCCGCAGCGGCTCGAGCGAGTGCACCGTCGCCACGTGCGGGATGTCGTAGGTCAGCTTCGACAGGTGCCCGGCGAGGTTCGCGTACCAGGTGTGTGAGTGCACGAGCTCGGCGCCCCGCGCGCCCGCCGTCATCGAGAGGTCGATCGACATCGCCCGCAGCGCCGACAACTCCGGCGCGTCCCCGGCCAGCGCGTCCCACGCGCGATGACCGACGACCCCGCCGCGGTCGTCGCCCCACGCGTGCACCGTGAGCTCCTCGAGCCGCGCGAGCTCGCGCGCCAGGTACTCGACGTGCACGCCCGCGCCGCCGTAGACGTCAGGCGGGAACTCGCGCGTGAGCAGCGCGACCCTCACGGCTCCACCACGCCGCCCTTGCCGACGACCGTCACGCCGCCGGCGGAGACCGTGAACCCCCGCTCCCGGTCGTGCTCCGGGTCGACGCCGATCTGCGCGTCCTCGAGCACGCGCACGTCCTTGTCGAGGATCGCGCGCCGCACGACCGCCGAGCGCGCGACGTCGGCGCCCGGGAACAGGATCGAGTCCTCGACCTCCGCGAACGAGTGCACGTGCGCTCCCGGCGAGAGCACCGAGCGGCGCACGGTGCCGCCCGAGATCACGACGCCCGCGCAGACCATCGAGTCCAGCGCATGGCCGGTCCGGCCCTCCTCCTCGAAGACGAACTTCGCCGGCGGCAGCGGATCGGGCCAGGTGAGGATCGGCCACTCGCGGTTGTAGAGGTTGAACACCGGGTGGACCGAGATCAGGTCCATGTGCGCTTCGAAGAACGCGTCGAGCGTGCCGACGTCGCGCCAGTAGCCGCGGTCGCGCTCGGTCTCCCCCGGCACGCTGTTGCGCGAGAAGTCATAGACGTGCGCGGAGCCGTCCTCGACGAGCATCGGCACGATGTTGCCGCCCATGTCGTGGTTGGACGCGGACGCCTGTGCGTCTGAGCGGACGGCGTCGATCAGCGCCTCCGTGGTGAAGATGTAGTTGCCCATCGAGGCGAAGACCTGGTCGGGCGCGTCGCGCAGCCCGACCGCGTCCTTGGGCTTCTCCCGGAACGCGCTGATCGTGTGCCCATCGGCCGCCGTCTCGACGACGCCGAACTGGTCCGCCTGCCCGATCGGCGCACGCAGCGCCGCGACCGTCACGGCGGCGCCGGTCTCGATGGGCTGGTCGAGCATCTGGCGCGGGTCCATCCGGTAGATGTGGTCGGCGCCGAAGACCACGACGTGGTCGGGCTTCTCGTCCTGGATGAGGTTGAGGTTCTGGTAGATCGCGTCGGCCGAGCCCGAGAACCAGTGCGGCCCGCGGCGCATCTGCGCGGGCACCGGCGTGACGTAGTTGCCCAGCAGCGGCGACAGCCGCCACGTCGTTGCGATGTGGCGGTCCAGCGAGTGGCTCTTGTACTGCGTCAGCACCGCGATCTGCAGGAACCCCGCGTTGACGAGGTTCGACAGCGCGAAGTCGATCAGCCGGTAGTTGCCGCCGAACGGAACGGCGGGCTTGGCGCGGTCGGCGGTCAGGGGTGCGAGCCGCTTCCCCTCGCCTCCGGCGAGGACGATCGCGAACACGTTTTCCGAGGCCACGGCGCTCCTTTCACCCGAGGCGGCGCGCGGCGCCCAGCGCCGCGTCCGCGAGCTGCTCGACGATCTTGTCGAACGACCGGAACTCCTCTGAGGTCTCACCGTATTGGCCCGCCGAGTAGCGCGCCAGCACGCCCTCGAGGATCGCCGCCAGCTTCCAGTACGCGAGCGCGACGAAGAAGTCCAGGTCCGAGACGTCGCGGCCGGAGCGCTGGGCGTAGCGCTCGGCGAGCTCCTGGCGCCGCGGAAAGCCGGGCGCCAGGGTGGGCGAGCGCGTGAGCGGCACCACCTCGTCGCTCGGCTCGGCCCAGTAGACGAGCAGCTGCCCGACGTCCGCGAGCGGGTCGCCGAGCGTGCACAGCTCCCAGTCGAGGACCGCCGCGATCTCGCCCGCCGACGTGACGATCACGTTGTCGAGCCGGTAGTCGCCGTGCACGAGCGTGGTCGCCCGCTGTTCGGGCACCCGCGCCGACAGCAGCCGGTGGGTCTCCTCCATGGCGTCGAGATCGCGCGTCTTGGAGGCCTCCCACTGGCGCATCCAGCGCTTGAGCTGGCGCTCGGCGTAGCCCTCGCGCCGGCCGAGCTCCCCGAGGCCGGCCGCGTCGGGGTCGACGGCGTGCAGGTCGGCGAGCGTGTCGACGAGCTGCTCGCCGACGCGGCGGCGGCCGTCCTCGTCGAACGCCGCGCAGACCTCGTCCTCGTCGCGCAGGACGAGCCCGTCGACGAGCTCCATCACGTAGAAGTCGGCACCGGTGACCGCCTCGTCCGTACACAGCGCGAGCGGGCGCGGAGTCGGGACGTCGGCGCCGGCGAGGCCGGTGAGGATGCGGTGCTCGCGCGCCATGTCGTGCGCCGAGCCGAGCGTGGCGCCGAGCGGCGGGCGGCGCAGGATCCAGCGGCCGCCGTCGCTGTCGGAGACCCGGAACGTGAGGTTCGAGCGACCGCCCGCTATTCGCTCGTAGCGCAGCGGCGGAGCGGCGCCGGGGACCGTCGCGGCGAACCACTCCTCGAGCCGTTCCCGGTCGAGGCCGTCGTCGCTCGTATCGCCCGCGTCCCCCACGACGGCGGGAGCGTATCCGGTGCCGCCCACGACGCGTCACAGCAACCGCTCCGGCGCGTCTCAAGTTGAGTTGGTTGACTACTCACACCCTGTATCCGCCGCACCCAGGAGTCAGCAATCGGATGAAGCCGATCACCAATATCGATGATCCGCGCTATGTCAAGGCGCTGAGCCACCCCCTCCGGGTGCGGATACTCGCGATGCTGCAGGAGCGGACGGCGAGTCCGTCGCAGCTCTCGGAGTGGCTCGGCGCCACGCTCGGGACGACGGCCTACCACGTGCGCTCGCTGCACCAGCTGGGGCTGATCGAGCTCGCCGACGAGACGCGCGTGCGCGGCGCGATCGAGCATCACTACCGTGCCGGCAAGCGCCCGATGGTCTCCGAGGACGCGTGGGCGCAGGCTCCGCCGATCGCCAAGCAGGCGGCGCTCGGCTCGGCGCTGCAGACGATCAACGAGTACGCGAGCAAGTCGGCGGCCGAGGGCGGCTTCGACCGTGCGGAGGCGCACCTCTCGCGCACCTCGCTCAAGCTCGACGCGAAGGGCTGGGAGCAGCTCAACAAGGCGGCGCTGAAGTTCGTCGAGCAGGTCGAGCGGATCGACGAGGCGGCCAAGGAGCGTGCGCAGAAGCGCCCGCACGAGGACGAGCTCGGCGACGCCCAGGTCGTGCTGCTGGCCTTCGAGGCCGAGCGCCTCAGCGGGAAGGGATCGGCGCAGAAGCGGAAGCGGGGAGCACGACGGCCGCCGAAGGCGTCGGCGACGTCGTGAAGGCCGGCACGAACACGTGCGCGAGCGGTCCGATCGCGAGCGCGTAGACGAGCGTCCCGATCCCGACGGTCCCGCCGAGGGCGAACCCGACCGCGAGCACCGTCAGCTCGATCCCGGTCCGCACCACGCGCAACGACATGCCGCGCGCGGCCAGCCCGGTCATCAGCCCGTCGCGCGGTCCCGGCCCGAAGCGGGCCCCGATGTAGAGCCCGGTCGCGACGCCGTTGAGGAGCACGCCGGAGAGCAGCAGCGTCCAGCGCGCCGCGAGGTCGTGCGTCGGCTCGAACGCGATCAGGCAGAGCTCGAGCGTCAGCCCGACGACGATCACGTTGCTGAGCGTGCCGAGCCCCGGCTTCTGGCGCAGCGGGATCCACAGCAGCATCACGAGGGCGCCGGCGATGCAGACCCAGATGCCGGTGCCGATCCCGGTCTGGCGCGAGAGCCCCTGGTGCAGCACGTCCCACGGGTCGTTGCCGAGCTCGGACAGGATGATCAGCGACGCGCTCGCGCCGTACAGCGTCAAGCCGGCGTAGAGCTGGAGGAGGCGTCGGGCGAGCATGGGTCCATGATGCGTCAATTGGACCTGGACAGATAGGGCCAATCGCGCGATCATGGCCCCATGAGCACCGCGGTGGCCCCCTCCTCGCTCGCCGGTGTCCTCGGCGACGACTGGCGCCGGCCCGGCGGCTCCGCGCAGGCGCTCGCCGAGGCGCTGCGCGCGCTCGTGGTCGACGGGCGGCTCGCCGTGCGCACGCGCGTGCCGAGCGAGCGCGCGCTCGCGCCGGAGCTGGGCGTCAGCCGCGGCACCGTCTCGCGCGCCTACGACCGGCTGCGCGAGGACGGCTTCCTCGTCAGCGCCCGCGGCGCGGGAAGCTGGCTCACGCTCCCCGACGCGCAGACCGGCGCCGCACCACGACCGGCGCCGGCCTGGGGCGTCGACCTCTCGATCGCCGCGCTGCCGGCGCCCGAGCCGCAGCTCGGCGAGGCCGCCGCCAGCGCCGCCCGCGCGCTCGGCCGCCGCGCGCCGTCGCACGGCTACGCCGCCGCCGGGCTGCCGGAGCTGCGCGCCGCGATCGCCGAGCGCTTCTGCGAACGCGGCGTGGACACCACGCCCGACCAGGTGCTCGTCACCGCCGGCGCCCAGCACGCGCTGCACCTCGTGCTGCGGCTGCTGTGCGCGCCCGGCGACCGCGTGCTGGTCGACGCCCCCGCCTACCCGCGCTCGCTCGCCGCCGTCCGCGGGGTGCGCGCCCGCCCTGTCGCGGTCCCGCTCTGGCAGGCGGGCTGGGACGCCGCGGGCTGGGAGCAGACGCTGTCGGCGGCCGCACCGCGGCTGGCGGTCACGATGCCCGACCACCACAACCCGACCGGCCTGACGATGGGCGACGCGCAGCGGCGGGAGATCGTCGCCGCCTGCTCGCGCGCCGGCGTGCTCGTCGTAGCCGACGAGACGGCCGCGGAGCTGCGCATCGACGGCTCGCCGCGCCGGCGCCCGCTCGCCGCCTACGACGCCGGCGGCGGCGTGGTCACGCTCGGCTCGATGAGCAAGGCGGCCTGGGGCGGCCTGCGGCTCGGCTGGATCCGCGCCAACCCGCGGCTGATCCGCAAGCTGGCCGCCGTGCGCGCCGACGTGGACATGGCGAGCCCGGTGCTCGAGCAGCTGCTCGCGCTCGAGCTGCTCGCCCGCTGGCCCGAGGTCGTCGGCTCGCGGGTCGCGCTGCTGCGCGAGCGCCGCGACGCGCTCGCCGAGGCGCTCGAGGAGCACGCGCCGGCGTGGACCTTCCGCAAGCCGGGCGGCGGGCTGAGCCTCTGGGTGCGGCTGCCGTCGCCGGTCTCGACGCGGCTCGCGTCGGCCGCCGCGCGCGAGGGTCTGATCGTCACGCCGGGGCCCGCGTTCAGCGTCGACGGGACCTTCGAGCGCCACCTGCGGCTGCCCTTCACCGCCGCGCCCGAGGTCCTGCGCGACGCGGTCGCCACGCTCGCCGCGCTCGCGCCGCGGCTCGGCGCGGACGTCGAGGAGCCCCACGTCGAGCCGAGCCCGGCCGTCTGATGCTCGCCTCGCTCGAGATCCCGATCATCGGCGCGCCGCTGGCGGGCGGCGCCTCGACGCCGGCGCTCGCCGCGGCGGTCAGCGAGGCCGGCGGGCTCGGCTTCGTCGCCTCGGGCTACAAGACGCCGCAGGCGATGAGCGACGACATCGCCGCCACGCGCGCGCTCACGTCGCGGCCGTTCGGCATCAACGTGTTCATCGTCACGCCGACCGAGGCCGACCCGGCCGCGATGGCGGCATTCCGGGACCGGCTCGGCGAGGGAGCGGGCGAGCCGCGCTCCGACGACGACGGCTTCGCCGAGAAGGTGCGGCGGCTGCTCGAGGACCCGGTTCCGGTCGTCTCGTTCACGTTCGGCTGCCCGGAGCCGGAGCTCGTGCAGCGCTTCCGCGCGGCCGGCAGCGAGGTGTGGGTCACGGTGACCGACGTCGCGGAGGCGCGCACGGCGGCGGCCGCCGGCGCCACCGGGCTGGTCGTGCAGGGCTACGAGGCGGGCGGCCACCGCGGCGCGTTCGTCGACGACGTGCCCGGCGACGTCGGGCTGCTGGCCCTGCTGCAGCTGATCACCGCCGCACATTCGGGGCTCCCGCTCGTCGCCACCGGCGGGATCGCCACGGGCCGCGCCGTGGCCGCCGTCCTCGCCGCGGGCGCGGCCGCCGCGCAGGTCGGCACGGCGCTGATGCGCACGCCCGAGTCCGCCACCGCGCCGGTGCACCGCGAGGCGCTCGCCGGCCCGGGGCGCACCGCCGTCACGCGCGCGTTCACCGGCCGCAGCGCGCGCGGGATCGTCAACGCGTTCATGCGCGAGCACGAGCAGGACGCGCCGCACGCATACCCGGCGGTGCACCACGTCACCGCGCCGCTGCGGGCGCGCGCCCGCGAGCAGGGCGACCCGGAGTCGCTGCACCTGTGGGCCGGCCAGGCGCACGAGCTGATCTCCGACCGCCCGGCCGGCGAGCTCGTGCGCGCCCTTTACGAGGAGGCGCGCGCGGCGGCCGCCGAGACGGCCGCGCGGCTCGGCGTCACAGATTGAGCGCCAGCTCCGAAGGACGGGTGCACGCCCCGCCTCCCGAGGAGCCGTCATGCCCAAGCGCCCCAAGCCCGTCACCCCGTCGCCACCGCAGGCTGCGGGCCGCCTCGGCGGCGTCCGCTCGCTCGCCCACGACGAGGACGAGCGGCCCAGCCGCGAAGACCGCACGTACGGCGAGACGATCTTCAACCGCGGGGTCGTGCCGCTGCCGAAGTTCCTGCGCGGCCGCCGCCGCACCGGATGAGCGGCGGCAGTCGCGCGGGGCATCCGCACGCAATCCGAGTCGACCATCTCGGCGCGGGTGAGTACCCTCCCCCGCTGTTCCGACTCGGAGGTCCGATCCGTGACCCGCACGATCCGCATCGCCCTTTCATCCGCCCTGCTCATGCTGCTCGCCGCCGTCCCCGCGGTCGCCGACCACATCCCGGGGCGGCCCTGCGACAACTGCGCCTCGCACGAGTACTGGCCCACGATCCACGGCCGCGTCGTGAAGGCCAACAACGGCCAGTCCACGACGTTCCACGGCACGCAGCGCTCCGACGAGCTGCTCGGCCACCACGGCTCGGACAGGCTGTTCGGGCGCGGCCGCTCCGACGTGCTGTGGGGTGACTGGGAGGGCGGCGCCGCCCAGCCGACCAACCAGCGCGACCGCATCTACGGCGGGCGCGGCAACGACTTCATCTACGGGTCGCACGGCCGCAACGTGATCTTCGGCGGGGCCGGCAACGACGCGATCTCGGTGCACTTCGGCCGCGGCTTCGTCGACTGCGGGCCCGGGCGCGACATCTACCACGTGGCGAAGTCGCGCCGGAAGGCCTACAAGTTCCGCAACTGCGAGAAGGCCGACTATCGCAGCGAGTCCCAGCGCGGCGGGCACGGCTTGCAGCCGCTGCCGTAGCGCGGATCAGCGCTCGCGCGGCACGGCATCCTCGCCGAGCCGCGCGAGCCACGGGAGGCGTCAGAACGTCGAGAGCGCCTTCTCGATGTCCGACTGCGCCTGCTTCATGGCGTCCTCGGGCGACTTCTGGCCCGTCAGCGCCTGGTTGACGTTCTTGTAGATCGCCTGCGAGATCTGCGGATAGACCGGGGACACCGGACGCGGCTTGGCCTGCTCGAGCGCCGTGCGCAGGTCATCCGAGAACGGGATCGCCTTCTGGACCTCGGGCTGGTCGTAGGTCGCCTTCAGCGGCGAGGCCTGCGAGAACTCCGCCGTCAACTGGGTCTGCCAGTCCTGCTGGGCCAGGAAGTCGACGACCGCCAGCGCCCCGCCCGGGTTCTTCGAGTAGACGGAGATGACGTTGTTGCCGCCGCCGAGGATCGCGGCCTTGCCGGCGCCCTCGAACGACGGCAGCGGGGCGACGTCGAACTTGCCCTTGAGCTTGGGCGTGTCCTCGCTGAGCCCGTAGGCGTACGGCCAGTTGCGCATCATCGCGGGCTTGCCCGTCTGCCACGCGGTCAGCGACTCGGGCTCCATGTAGGTCGCGACGGCCTTCGGCGCGGCGCCGTTCTTGACGGCGTCGGCCATCAGCTTCGTGGCGGCGACATTCTCGGGCGAGTCGATCGTCGCCTCCTTGCCGTCCTCGGAGATCACGGAGCCGCCGGCGGCATAGGCGATCTCGAGCCAGTCGCAGGTCAGGCCCTCGTAGGCCGCGCCCTGGAAGACGATCCCGCCGCTGTCGGCGGCCTGCTGGTAGACGTCCTGCCAGGTCGCCGGGGCCTCGTCGATCTTGTCCTTGCGGTAGTAGAGCAGCGCCGCGTTGGTGTAATGCGGCACGCCCCAGATCTTGCCCTCGTAGGTCGCGGTGTCGATCGAGGGCTGGATGAAGTCGTCCCTGCGGTCCTCGATGTACGGCGTGAGGTCGTAGAGCCAGCCTTGGGAGGCGAACTCGGCCGTCCAGATGACGTCGGAGCGGAAGACGTCGCAGTCGCCCGCCTTGGCCTCCTGGCGCTGGACGAACTGGGTGCGCTGCTCGTCGGCGGACGCCGGGAACTCGACGATCTTCACGGACAGGCCCTGCGACTTGTGCTTCTCGTTGAACTGCTTGCCCCACGCCTTCGTCTCGCCGGTGGTGTCCTTGCCCTGGCAGTAGGTGATCTCGCCCTTCGCGCCCTCCATCGAGCCGACGTCGATCTGCTTGGCGTTCTCGATCGCCTTGCCGCCGCCGGTGTCGTCTCCGTCTCCGCCTCCGCCGCCGCCGTCGTCGCCGCAGCCGGCGGCCGCCAGCAGGATCGTCGCTGCTCCCGCAGCCAGCCACTTCCGTCGCATCATCGCCGCTCCCTCCCGAGGTCCGGTTGTGCCCGGGAACTACCCGAGGGCACCGAACACCTATCGTGCGCCGCATGGATCCCACGCACCTGACGGAGCGGTTGCAGGCGATCGAGGTGTCGGCGCTGTGCGACGCCGACAAGTCGCTGCCGGTCTGCGACCCCGCGATCAGGGCGATGGTCCCCGGTGTGCGCTTCGCCGGCCCGGCGCTGACGGTGACCGCCGCGGACGACCACCTCCCCACCTTCGCCGCGCTCGCCGAGGCCGGGCCGGGCGAGGTGCTGGTGATCGCCACGGGCGGCGGCCGGCTCGCGGTGCTCGGGGAGCTGTTCGCCACCGAGGCGCGCCGTCGCGGGCTCGCGGGCGTGGTGATCGACGGCTTCTGCCGCGACGTCCACGGCCTGCGCGAGCTCGGCCTGCCGGTGTTCGCGCGCGGGACGATCCCGGCCTCCGGCACGACGGTCTCGCGCGCGCCGCTGCGCGCACCGGTCCGCTTCGGCGGTGTCGACGTCACGCCGGGCGACATCGTGGTCGGCGACGACGACGGCATCGTGATCGCGCCGGCGGCGCAGATCGAGGCGGCGCTCGAGCCGGCCGAGACGATCGCCGCCAAGGAGCGCGCGATGCTCGAGGCGATGGGCCGGGGCGAGGCGCTGCACGACCAGACCAACTTCGCCGAGCACGTGGCCGCGCTGGACGACGGCCGGACCAGCTCCCTGGGCTTCACGATCGATGTCCACGCGCGCTGACTGGAGCGGGCTGTTCGCCCAGCGGGCGGGGCTGCGCGGAGGCGAGGAGCTCGCGGCGATCCTGGCCGGCGTGCCCGACGGCGTGCTCGCGCTGACGGGCGGCTTCCCCAATCCCGCCACCTTCGCCACGGACGTGCTCGGCGACATCGCCGCGCGGGTGCTGCGCGACGAGCCGGGGCTGGCGCTGCAGTACACGCCGGTCGAGGGGATCGCGAGCGTGCGCGAGTACCTGTCGGACCGGGTCGAGGCGCTGCAGGGCGAGCGGCCCGAGGCGCTGATGGTCACCAGCGGCGGGATGGAGTGCCTCGCCCTGGCCTGCTCCGCGCTGCTGGACCCGGGCGACGTCGTCTGCGTCGAGGGGCCCACCTATCTGGGCGCGCTGATGGCCTTCCGCGGCGCCGAGGCCGACGTCGTCGAGATCCCGATGGACGAGCACGGGCTCGTGGTCGAGGCCTTGGAGGAGCAGCTGGTGGCCGGGCTGCGGCCCAAGTTCGTCTACGTCATCCCCGAGTACCAGAACCCGACCGGGCGGACGCTGCCGCTGGAGCGCCGCGAGGCGCTCGTGGAGCTGTGCCGCCGGCACGGCGTGCCGATCCTCGAGGACGTCGCCTACCGCGAGCTCGCCTGGGGCGGGTCCCCTCTGCCGACGCTGTGGTCGCTCGCGCCCGACGCGGTCGTGCAGGCGGGGACCTTCTCGAAGGTGTTCTTCCCGGGCGTGCGGCTCGGATGGGCGATCGGCCCGTCTGAGATCGTCGCCCAGTTGTCGGCGGCCAAGGCCAATACGGACCAGTGCGCCGGCGCGCTCGGCCAGCGCATGGTCGAGGAGTACGGCCGCGGCGGCCATTTCGAGACGCAGCTCCCGCGGGCGTGCGAGCTCTACGGCTCGCACTGGCGCGCGCTCGACGGCGCGCTCCGCGTCTCGATGCCCAGCGAGGTCAGCTGGACCCAGCCCACCGGCGGCTTCCTCACCTGGGTGCAGCTCCCCGAGGGGCTCGACGCGATGGAGCTGCGCGAGGCAGCGCTCGAGGCCGGCGTCGCCTACGTCCCCGGTGCGCCGTTCTACGCGGGAGGCGCGGGAGCGAACGAGCTCCGGCTCTCCTTCAGCGCCCTGGACGAGGCCGACCTCGCCGAGGCGGGCCGGCGGCTCGGCTCCGTCATCGCCGACGCGCTGTAGGCGAACGTCAACCGCGCCTGCTCCGCATCGGCGGGTCGACAACTCATGCCAGGCGTGAACAATCGACCCGTCGGTTGAAGCCGCGGCGCTCGGGCACCCCTCACCCCCTACGGAGCGCAGTTGACGTTCGGTGGCGTCGCCGTCAGCGCGGACGGCGCGAGAGCTCGTGCGCGCCCTGCAGGTGCGCCCCGAGCAACGAAGCGGCGAGTTCCTCGTCGCCGGCCTTGAAGGCCGCGGCGATCTCGCGGTGCTCGGCGACGAAGCGCTCGATGCGCGAGGGGTCGCGGGCGATCGTGACGGCCGCGATCCGCTGGTGGCGGTCGCGCAGTCCGTCGTACTGGCGGGTCAGGAGGCGGTTGCCGCCGGCCTCGACGATCGCGCGGTGGAAGGCGCGGTCCGACCAGGCGAAGCCGGCGCCGCCCTCGGCCAGCGCGTCCTCCTGGTCGGCGATGTGGTCGCGCAGCGCGGCCGCGAGCGACGCGAGGGCGCCGCCGCCGCCCGTGGCGGCGCGCCGGGCCGCGTGCTGCTCGATCAGCATCCGCGCCTCGAAGACGTCCTCGGCCTCGGAAGGAGAGATCGGGACGACGAGCGCGCCGCGGCGCGGGTAGAGCTCGAGCAGTCCCTCGGCCTCGAGCTGGACGAACGCCTGCCGCACCGGGGTGCGAGAAACGTCGAGGCGCTGGGCGATCTCGTTCTCGCTCAGCAGCGTGCCGCCCGCGAAGCGGCCGTCGAGCAGGCGGGCCTTCACGTAGTCGTAGGCGAGCTGGGCGGCCGAGCGGCCGCGCGGGAGCAGCTCGTGCTCGCCCGTCGGGGGTGCCGGTGACACGGCTGGTAGGCTAGTGCACGGCTTGTATGCAAGTTGGATGCAAGCCCTCTCTCCTCCCCTACCGGCGGCGGGTCCTCACGGTCTCGCCGCCGGTTCCCCTTCACTGCCGGACCCGACCACGACCGACCGAAAGGAGACCCCGAGATGGCTCGCCGTTTCCTCTCCAAGCTGACTCGCTCCCTGACCGCCGAGTGGACGCCGGACGGCGTGCACTTCCACGGCGGCGCGCACGGCCCCTACCCGTGCCACGACCCCCGCTGCACCTCGCCGGGGCTCGACGTCAGCGAGCGCTGACCCGCCACCTCCCCGCGCCCCCGGCACCTGCGGTGTCGGCGGGCGTGAGGCGGGGTAGGTTCCCCCCGCGCTCGGGTAAGGGGCCCGCGCTCACCTCTGGAAGGGGAGGCGTATGAATTTGCGCAGGGGTAGGTTCGCCACGGCCATCGCCGCGGTGGCGACGTCCGCAGCCGTCGCCGGAGGCGTGTACGCCGCCGGCGGTCCGAAGGACGAGGCGGCACTCGAGCCGGCCAGGCCGGCCGCCAGCAAGAACGTCGAGAAGCGCGTGGACGCGCTGCTCAGGAAGATGACCACCGAGGAGAAGCTCCAGCAGGTGCAGCTCCTCTCCGACGGGCAGATGAACGAGGAGGGCGGCGCCCGCGGCGACCGCGAGGCCAAGGCCGGCGTGGGCGGCGTGTTCAGCCTCGTCGACCCGGTCAAGATCAACCACTTCCAGAAGGTCGCGGTGGAGCAGTCGCGGCTCGGGATCCCGATCCTGTTCGCCTACGACACGATCCACGGCTTCCGCACGATCTTCCCGATCCCGCTGGCCACCGGCAGCTCGTTCGATCCGGACGTGGCCTCCGAGGACCACAAGATCGGCGCGCGCGAGTCGGCCGCGGTCGGGCTCAAGCAGATCTACAGCCCGATGGTCGACGTCTCGCACGAGCCGCGCTGGGGCCGCATCTCGGAGGCCGCCGGCGAGGACCCGTACCCGAACTCCGTGATGGCCGCCGCGCGCGTCAAGGGCGCGCAGGGCCGCGACTACTCCGCGAGCGACAAGGTCGTCACGAGCGTCAAGCACTACGCGGCCTACGGCCAGCCGGAGGCCGGGCGCGACTACAACACGACCGACATGTCCGAGCAGCGGCTGAGAAACCTCTACCTGCCGCCGTTCAAGGCCGCCGTCGACGCCGGCGCGGACACCGCGATGTGCTCGTTCAACGCCATCAACGGCGTGCCAGGCTGCGCGAACAAGCGCCTCGAGACCGACATCCTCAAGAAGGAGTGGCGCTTCGACGGCTTCATCGAGAGCGACTACACGGCCGTCGCCGAGCTGCTCAACCACGGCACGGCCGCTTCCCCGGCCGACGCGGGCGCCCAGGCGCTGAACGCCGGCACGGACTCCGAGATGGTCTCGACGTTCATCCGCGACAACGGCAAGCAGCTCCTGGCCCAGCGCAAGATCTCGATGGCGCGCCTGGATGACGCGGTGCGGCGGATCCTGCGGGTCAAGTTCCGCGCGGGCCTGTTCGAGAACCCCTACGTCGACGTGGCCAAGGCCGAGGCGGCGCAGGAGCAGCCGGAGGCCCTCGCGGCGGCACGCAAGGCCGGCGGGCGCTCGATGGTCCTGCTCGAGAACGACGGCAAGGTACTCCCGCTGGACCCGAGCAAGAAGACGGCCGTCATCGGCCCGCTCGCCGACAACGCCAAGGACATGGTCGGCCCGTGGTGGGGCCGCGGCGACGACTCCAAGAAGGTGACGGTGCTCGACGGCATCCGGGCGCAGAGCCCGGGCGCCACCTACGCCGAGGGCTGCAAGCTGCCCGGCAACGAGCCGCCGCAGTACGACGAGTCGGAGGACTGCCCGACCACCGACTTCACCGAGGCGAAGGCCGTTGCCGGCGCGGCGGACCAGGTCGTGGTCGCCGTCGGGGAGACGCGGGCGCACAGCGGCGAGGCCGCTGCGCGCAGCGTGCTCGACCTGCCGGGCAACCAGGAGCAGCTGATCGAGGCGATCAAGAGCACGGGCAAGCCGTTCGTCGTGGTGCTCTTCAACGGCCGCCCGCTCACGCTCGACGGCGTGGTCGGGGTCGCGCCCGCGATCCTCGAGGCGTGGTTCCCGGGCGTGCAGGCCGGCAACTCGGTCGCCGACGTGGTGTTCGGCAAGGTCAACCCGGGCGGCAAGCTGCCCGTGTCCTTCCCGCGCCGCGTCGGCCAGGTGCCGATCTACTACAACCACGAGCCGACCGGCCGTCCGTGTGACGTGACGCAGAAGTACGTCTCGCGCCACCGCGACATCAAGAGCTGCGATCCGCAGTACGTGTTCGGCTACGGCCTCAGCTACAGCCAGTTCGAGGTCACCAACCTCCGGCTGTCGCGCACGAGCGTCTCGTCGCGGGGATCGCTGAACGCGAGCGTCGACGTGCGCAACGTCGCCGGACCCGCCGGGGACGAGGTGGTGCAGCTCTACCTCAACGACCCGGTGGCGAGCATCTCGCAGCCGGTGCGCCGGCTGCGCGGGTTCGAGCGCGTGACGCTCTCCCCGGGCGAGCAGCGGACGGTCACGTTCAAGATCGACCGCAGCGACTTCGGCTTCTACGACAACTCGGGCAGGTTCGTCGTCGAGCCAGGCCGCATCGATCTCTACGCGGGCAACAGCTCGAAGGCGACGATGCGGCAGTCGTTCACCGTCACCGGCGGCTGACCGGAGAGTGCCGCCCGCGAGCCGGCTCAGGCCGGCTCGTGGGCGGTGTACTCGTCGCGGCGCAGCAGCATCACGCCGAGCATCGCGGGGAACATGACGACGTGCTGGACCCCCATCGCGGCGTGCGCGTCGCCGAGCGCTCCGGCCTCCAGCAGCGCCAGCGCGCCGATCGTGGGGACGATCATCGCGGCGGCCATCTCCCAGCAGGGGAGCCAGCCGTGACCGCGGTGGCGCATCCAGGCGACCATCGGCACGGTCATCGAGAGGGCCATGCCCCACAGGAGCACGCCGGCGGCGTCGGTGTCGACCCCGGCGGCCTCGAGCGCGATGAACCCGGGGATCCCGAGAACGGCCATCCCGAGCAGCATCGCGATGACCATCTCGAGGTAGTGGCGGATGAAGTGGGCGGTGGGCGTCTGCAACATGCGCCGCAGGCTATTCAATACCCCTAGGAGGTATCGGTACGGGCAACCGTATTCTGCGGGTGCGCCTTCTCGTACGCCCTCGCTGCGCGCAGCACCAAGGCGTCCGAGTGGCGCGGCCCGACGAGCTGCAGCCCGGCCGGCAGCCCGCCGGACGTGAACCCGCAGGGCACGGTCGCCGCCGGCTGCTGCGTGAGGTTGAACGGATAGGTGAACGGGGTCCAGCCCGGCCAGCGCGGGTCGGCGCTGCCGTCCGGCACCTCGCGGCCGGCCTCGAAGGCGGCGATCGGCATCGCGGGCGTCAGCAGCAGGTCCCAGTCCTCGTGGAAGCGGCTCATCGCGATCGCGAGAGCGTCGCGCTCTCCGCAGGCCGTCAGGTAGTCGACGCCGCTGTAGGTGCGGCCCTGCTCGGCGATCGCCGCCAGGCCCGGGTCGATCCCGTCGGTGCGCGGGAGCAGCGCGATCGCGCGCGCCGCGCCCGTGGACCAGAGGACGTCGAAGGTGCCGCGGGGGTCGGCGAAGCCGGGGTCCACCAGCTCCACGTGCGCGCCGAGCGCCCCGAACGCGGACGCCGCCTGCGCGACCAGGCCCGCGATCTCGGGATCGACGGCGGCGAACCCGAGCTCGGGGCTGAACGCGATCCGCAGGCCGGCGACGCCGTCCTCGAGCCCAGCACCGAACGAGCCCGCGGCCCGCGGGAGCTGCTGCCAGTCGCGGGCGTCGGGCTGCGCGATCACGTCGAGCATCAGCGCCAGGTCCGCGACCGTGCGCGCCATCGGGCCGACGTGCGAGACCGGGCCGAACGGGCTCGCCGGCCATGCCGGCACGCGGCCGAACGTGGGCTTGAGGCCCGGCAGCCCGCAGAACGCGCACGGGATCCGGATCGAGCCGCCGCCGTCGGTGCCGAGCGCGAGCGGCACCATGCCCGCGGCGAGCGCCGCCGAGCTGCCGCCGCTGGAGCCGCCGGGCGTCATCCGGGGGTCCCACGGGTTGCGGGTGATGCCGGTCAGCGCGCTGTCGGTGACGCCCTTCCAGCCGAGCTCCGGCGTCGTCGTCTTGCCCGGGAGCACGGCGCCGGAGCGGCGCAGCGACGCCACGACCGGCGCGTCGTCCTCCCACGGCCCGGCCGGGTCGATCGCGGTCGAGCCGCGCAGCGTCGGCCAGCCCTTCGTGACCAGCAGGTCCTTAACGCCCACGGGCACGCCGTCGAGCGGGCCGGCCGGCTCCCCGCGGACCCAGCGGGCCTCCGACGCACGCGCGTCCGCCAGCGCGGACTCCTCGTCGACGAGGCAGAACGCGTTGAGCTCGCCGTCGCGCTGCTCGATGGTCGCGAGCGTCTCCTCGGTCGCCTCGACGGGCGAGAGGTCCCTGGCGCGGAATGCCGCGACGAGTTGCGAGGCGGACAGCGGCATCGGCGCACCTTCTCACGCCGGCGAACGTCAACGGCGACTGGGTAGGGTGGCGAGGGAGCCGCCCGCGCCGCCTGCTTCGCATCGACGGGTCGATAACTCATGCCAGGCGTGAACAATCGACCCGTCGATGGAACCAGACGCTACGGGCCCGTCTCGGCCGGGCGCGAGGAGTGGCTCCACTGCGACCACGACCCGGCGTACAAGCGACCGCCACCGAGCCCGAGGTGCTCGAGTAAGACGAGGTTGTGGCACGCCGTGACGCCCGAGCCGCAGTAGGACACGACGGGCCTGGTGCCGTCGACGCCGGCGGCGGCGAAGCGGCGGCGCAGCTCGTCGCGGCCGAGCAGGCGGCCGTCCGGGCCGACGTGCTCGCGCGCCGGGAGGCTGCGGGCGCCGGGGACGTGGCCGGGCCGGGGGTCGACGGGGTCGGGCCGCTCGCCGAGGAAGCGCTCGTGCGGGCGCGCGTCGATCACCGCGTTGGCGGGATCGGCCGCGGCGCCGGCGTCCGCGAGCGCCGACTCCGGCCAGGGTCGCACGCTGAAGGCCGCCGGCGGCCGCTGCGACGGCTCGGTCTCCAGCGGGCCCTCCCAGGCGCCGATGCCGCCGTCGAGCAGCGCGGCGTCGCGTCCAGTGACGCGCAGCATCCAGACGAGCCGCGCCGCCACCGCCCCGCCCTGGTCGTCGTAGGCGACGACGGTGTCCCCGTCGCCGATGCCCAGCTCCGCCATCCCGCGCGAGAACACCTCGGGATCCGGGAGCGGGTGCCGCCCCGCCTGCGGGCTCGCGGGGGCGGCGAGCCAGTCGTCGAGCTCCACGAAGACCGCGCCGGGCAGGTGGCCGCGGTCGTACTCGGCGCGCCCGGGGCGCCCGTCGAGGTACCAGCGCACGTCGGCGGGCACGACGGAATCGAGGTGCGCGGCGAGCCAGGCGGCGTCGACGACAGGCGCGATCATGCCCGCCAGGCTACGCGAGCGCGCGCAGGGCGAACGCGAACGCGGCGGGGCGCGCCTCGAGGCGGTGCTGCGGCAGCACCGCCGGGCCGCACGCGCCGCTGCCGAGGCCGTGCTGGGCGAAGTCGACGTTGACGAAGACGCGGTCGCGCGGCCGCAGGTCGGCGGCGTGGCGGGCGGCGTCGAGGTCCTCGCTGGTCCAGCGGCGGGCGGTCAGCTCGACGTGCGGGCGGCCGCGGATCTCGAGCCTCGCGCCGTCCGGGGCCGTGAGCCGCGCCCAGCGGACCTCGGAGCGGTTGCCGTTCTCCTGCGGCATCACGTAGTCGGTCCGCAGCTCGTCGACCGGCAGCGCGAAGCGGCCGACCCGGACGACGGAACGCGAGTCGG
>DATFQI010000278.1:0-2007 GCA_035264365.1 Solirubrobacteraceae bacterium | reverse complement strand
TCCAGGCGGATGCGCGGCCCGCGGCGAGCGGAGTACGGTCGGCTCATGCGCGCGCTCGGGTGGGCACGCTCACACGCCGGCGACCTGCTGGACGGCCTGCTCTTTGCCTGCCTGGCGGGGTCGGCGGAGTACGAGGTCTGGGTGGCGCCGCTGTTCGAGGACGGGATCCCTGGCCCGCGGCTGGCCAACGGGCTGCTGGTGCTCGGCATGTGCCTGCCGCTGCTGTGGCGGCGGCGGCGACCGGTCGTGGCGTTCTCTGTCATGTTCGCCGCCGGTTTGGTGCTGTCGGTGGTGGGTCGTGGGCTTTCCGACCAGCCGCCCACGCAGACTTGGCTGGTTGCTTTGATCGGCTTCTACTCGGTGGCCGCTCACGCGGCTCCGCGCCGGGCGGCGATGGCGGGCGTGCTCGCCGGCGCCGTCGTGGTGGCGGGCGACGTGGTCGACCTGGTGTCGGGCAGCGCCGCCTTCGATGCGGTGGTCCCGGGCTGGTTCCTGCTGGCGGCCGCGTGGGGTCTGGGTTATGCGCTACGCGGGCGACAGCAGCAGGCGAGCGCGCTGGCCGACCGGGCGGACCGCCTCGAGCGGGAGCGCGAGGCGCAGGCCCGCGCGGCGGTAGCCGCCGAGCGGGCACGCATGGCGCGCGAGCTCCACGACGTGGTGGCGCACAGCCTCAGCGTCATGGTGGTGCAGGCGCAGGCGGCCGAGCGGGTGCTCGACGGTGAGCAGGCGTCCGCGCGCGAGGCGCTCGCGGCGATCGATTCCACAGGGCGTCAAGCGCTGGTGGAGATGCGCCGCCTGGTGGGCATTCTGCGCGACGACCGCGGGCTTGCGCTGGCGCCCCAGCCCGGGCTCGGGCAGCTCGACGCGCTGCTCGAGCACGTCCGCGACGCCGGCCTCCCCGTCGCGCTGACGGTGGAGGGTGAGCCACGGCCGCTGGCGCCCGGGGTCGACCTCTCCGCCTACCGCATCGTGCAGGAGGCGCTCACCAACGCCCTCAAGCACGCGGGCCCCGCCCGCGCGTGGGTCGCCGTGCGCTATCGAGCCGCCGATGTGGAGCTTGAGGTGACCGACGACGGCCGCGGACCACTCGATCGACACGAGGGCGGCCACGGGCTGGTCGGCATGCGCGAGCGCGTCGCGCTGTACGGCGGCGCGCTCGACAGCGGGGCGCGCAACGGGCACGGCTTCCGCGTACGGGCGCGCCTGCCGCTGTGAGCGTGCGCATCCTCATCGCCGACGACCAAGCGCTGGTCCGCACGGGCTTTCGCAAGATCCTCGAATCCGAGCCCGATCTCGAGGTGGTCGGGGAGGCGGGAGACGGCGCCGAGGCGCTCGAGCGCGTCGCCGTCCTGCACCCGCATGTCGTGCTGATGGACATCCGCATGCCCCGCGTCGACGGGCTCGAGGCCACGCGCCGCCTGGCCGGGCGCACTCGCGTGCTCATCCTCACCACCTTCGACATCGACGAGTACGTCTACGAGGCGCTGCGCGCTGGCGCCAGCGGCTTCCTGCTCAAGGACGCCGGCGCCGATCAGCTCATCGCCGGCATCCGCGTCGTCGCGCAGGGAGACTCGCTGCTGGCGCCGTCGGTGACCCGGCGGCTGATCGAGCAGTTCGCCCAGCGACCTTCCCCCAACGCCCGGCCCGATACGGTCGCCGAGTTGACCGCCCGCGAGCTCGAGGTCCTGCGGCTCCTCGCGCGCGGCCTCTCCAACGCCGAGATCGCCCAAGAGCTCATCATCGGCGACGCGACCGTCAAGACACATGTCGCGCGCCTCCTGCAAAAACTCGGCCTCCGCGACCGCGTCCAGGCCGTCGTCCTCGCCTACGAGTCCGGCCTCGTTCAGCCCGGACAACGCTGAAGGCGATCCGCCAGGACAGCATCGCAACGCTCGCCGTCCCGCGTCTCGCCCCATGGCCCAGCCGGCGCCGCGAGCCGCCCGACGCGCGCTGGCGCTCTCGCGCGTGGTTGCGGTCGTTTCTGTCGAGCCGGTGCGGACGCTCGCT
>DATFQI010000277.1:0-4706 GCA_035264365.1 Solirubrobacteraceae bacterium | reverse complement strand
GTACTTGCGCGGGTGCAGCGTCGCGAACGCGAGGTCCTCGAGCTCCCACTTGATCGCGTGGATGCCGAGGCGGTGCGCGAGCGGCGCGTAGATCTCCAGGGTCTCCTTGGCCTTGTCGATCTGCTTCTGCTTGGGCATCGCGCCGATCGTGCGCATGTTGTGCAGGCGATCGGCGAGCTTGATCAGGATGACCCGGATGTCCGTGGCCATCGCGACCATCATCTTGCGGTAGTTCTCGGCCTGGGCCTCGTCGCGCGACTGGAAGACGATCCCGGTCAGCTTGGTCACGCCGTCGACGAGTCCCGTGACCTCGTCGCCGAAGGCCTCGCTGACCTCCGCGAGGTCGGCGGTCGTGTCCTCGACGGTGTCGTGCAGCAGCGCCGCGCACAGCGTCGCCGTGTCGAGGCGCATGCCGGCGCAGATCTTCGCGACCCCGACCGGGTGCACGATGAAGTCCTCGCCGGACTGGCGGCGCTGGTCGGCGTGGTGCTCGCAAGCGAACACGAATGCCTGCACCACGCGGTCGCGGTCGACGGCCTCGGCCACCTCGTCGGCGTGCTCCTCGACGATCGCGAACAGGTCCGCGAGCAGGTCCTGCTCGAGGCGCGTCAGGTCCGACGGGAACGTCGGGCCGGTGCCCGGGTGCGGCATCGCGCGGTCGACCGGCGCATGCCCGGCGACCGCCACCGCGCCCTCCGGGGCGCCGCCGGCGATCGGCGGCTGATCGCCGTCGTCTAGGCCGCTGCCGCTATCGGGGAGCTGCTCAGGAATCGGAGTCCGTCCTCAAGGCGTCGATGGTAGGCCCTGAAGGCGTCCGAGCGTTCGAGCGCGGTCCGCTCGGGCGCCTCGACGGCCCTGAGGGCCGGCCCTTCACGATCGAAGTCCACGAGGTCGAGCTCCGCGAGGACCCGCACCAGGCGGCCGGCCAGCGCCGCGGACCTGGGTTGCGGCCCCTCGCCCCGGAGCAGTGCCTCGCAGGCTTCCCCGCCGGTCTCCCTGCATGCGCGGAGCGCGCGATAGAGGGCGGCCAGCGGGTCGCGCAGGGCGAAGTCCCATGTGTGGATTCGTTCTGCGAATTGTAGTTCAGGCGCGCCCCACGCCAGATGGGTCCAGCCCTGGCCGGACAGATGGTCTATGCCCGGCCCCGTGGGGGGATCGACGACGACCACGTGCGCGAACTCCGCCGCGAGCTGCGGTTGGTCCTCGAGGGCGTGCCACGAGCAGAGGGCGAAGCCACCCACGCGGTCTCGGAGCACCCTCGCCCGATGGGGGGCGTGGGCCGTCACCGCGAGGACATCCTCTCCGCTCGCTACGAGGTCGGCGAGCACTCCGGCGATGCCGCGGCCCCGGCGATCAAGGATCAGCCGCCCCGCGCTCGCCCGCGTGGCCGACCCCCGCCCAGGGGTCGGGTGGGTGGGTTCCAATCCTCCGTCGCCGGTCGACGAGTTCCCTTGGGCGGGGGTCGCCACGCGGTCGGCGACGTAGCCGGACAGGTCTCGATCCAGCTCTCGATGCAAGCCGTTCAGCCACTGTGGCTCGCCGATGACGTCGATCGTTCGCTGTGTGGCTCGGTGGGCGTGGCGGAGGATCAGCCTCGGCTCGGTGGTGCCGTTCCAGTGGTTGCGCTCCAGTCGCACGACGGCCTGCACCGGGTCCTGGGGCTCGGCCGGGAGCTTGCTGCCCGCTCCGAACAGGACGCAGCGCGACCGGGCTCCTCCCGCGCTGAGCGTGAATGACACGTGGCGGCCCTCTCCCATCGGGCGCGGGTCGTCGAGCAGGGCCGCCGGGACGAGCAGCGAGACGGCCGGGTTGCCCGAGCCGAACGGGGCGAGCTGCTCGAGCTCTTCCGCGAGGCTGAGCGTGAGCGCGCTGCCCGGGGCGACGGCGTCGACGCGGACCTCGGGGCGCAGGTCCTCCGGGGTGAGGACGCCGGCGGCGTGGGCGGCGAACGCCTCGCGGAAGGCCGGGACGTCTGCCTTGGCGATCGTGAGGCCGGCGGCCGCGCGATGGCCGCCGTAGCGCTGCAGGTGGCCGGAGGCGGCGTGGAGGCCGCCCAGCAGGTCGAAGCCGGGGATCGAGCGGCCCGAGCCCGTGCCCTCGTTCTCGTCGAGCGCGATCAGGATGCACGGGCGGTGGTGGCGCTCGGCGATGCGCGCGGCGACGATGCCGATCACGCCCGCGTGCCAGCCCTCGGATGCGAGCACGTAGGCGGCGGCCGGGTGGGTGGGTTCCAGTTTCGCGACCTGGGCCTCGGCCTCGAAGCGGATCCGCGTCTCGACGTCGCGGCGCTCCGTGTTGTTGGCGTCGAGCTCGAGTGCGACCGCGCGGGCGCGCTCGCGGTCCTCGGTCAGCAGCAGCTCGAGGCCGGCGTCGGCGCGGTAGAGGCGGCCGGCGGCGTTCAGGCGCGGGCCGAGGCGGAAGCCGATCGCGCCGGCGTCGACCGTGCTCGGGTCGACCTTGGCGACGTCCATCAGCGCCCTGAGGCCGGGCTTGCGGGTCGAGGCGAGCTTGCGGAGGCCCTGGCGGACGAGGCGGCGGTTCTCGCCCAGCAGCGGGACGACGTCGGCGACGGTGGCGAGCGCCACGAGGTCGAGGTCCTCGTCGGCCATGCGCGGGTCTTCGCCGTTGGCCTGCAGCAGCGCCTGCGCGAGCTTGTACGCGACGGCGGCGGCGCAGAGGTCCGGACATGGGTACTCGCCGATCCGGGGGTGCACGATCGCGGCGTCCGGCAGATCGCCGTCGGCACGGGGGCTGTGGTGGTCGGTGACGATCACGTCCATCCCGGCCGCGCGGGCGCGCGCGACCTCCTCGACCGCGGTGATCGCGCAGTCGACGGTGATCAGCAGGTCGGTGCCGCGCTCGGCCAGGCGGTCGACGGTCGCGGCGGCGAGGCCGTAGCCGTCCGTGCTGCGACTCGGGAGGTACCAGTCGACGTCGGCGCCGACCGTGCGCAGCGCGCGGATGAGCACGGCGGAGGCGGTCACGCCGTCGACGTCGTAGTCGCCGTGGACGGTGATCCGGGAGTGGCGCCGGACGTGGCCGACGATGCGCTCGGCCGCCTCCCTGAGCCCGCCGAACGCGTCCAGCGGGTGCTCGTCGGCGGCCTCCAGGAACGCGCGCGCGGCCTGCGGCTCGGCCATGCCTCGCCGCACCAGCACCTGGGCGAGCACGCCGGAGACGCCGAGCTGCGCGGACAGGCGCTCGGCGGCCGCGAACTCGTACGGCTCCAGGGTCAGGCGTGCGTCCTTGTGGGTCACGCGTGAATGTATGGACTGCGGGGCGGACGGAACCGTTGCTGCTCAGCAGATCTCACGAGTCTGGGATGACCGCTCCACGGGTATCCGGTGTGCGGGCGATGGCGACCGAAGCGGGCGGTGGATGAAGTCTCTTGGCGTGGTTCTCGTGTCGGCGATGGCGTTGGCGGGCTGCGGCGGTGGTGGGTCCGACGGTCCGTCGGCGCGGGAGAAGCGGGCCGCCCTCGACAAGTGGACGCGGACGGCCGACGCCGCCTGCGAGAAGGCCAACAAGGCGATCGCCAAGCGTGGCTGGCCGGTCAACCTCGTGGATCTCGACCGCCTGACGGTGCGGGCCGTCACCGACGTGCAGGCGGCGTCGAAGACGATCCGCGCGCAGAAGGCGCCGGCCGGCTCGGAGGACAAGGTCAAGCCGTTCGTGCAGAGCCTGGAGGAGCTCGACGGCACGATGAAGCAGCTCTCCGGCGCCACGGAGGACTTCAAGATCAAGCGGCTGGACAGGTTCCTGCCGAAGCTCGGCGGCTCGCTGCAGAAGGTCGAGACCGAGTCGAAGGAGCTGGGGCTGCGCAAGTGCGCCGCCCACGACGAGCACGTGTTCATCCCGGACGCGGTGCGCGCGCCGGTCTTCGCCCAGCAGCTCGCCGACCTCGACCGCAAGCTGGTCAAGCGGACCAAGCGCATCAACGCCGGCTCCGCCTCGACGCCGCAGGAGGCCGCCAAGGACCTGCGCGAGCTCAGCGACATCGCCGACATCTACGCGCGCCGGCTCGACGACCTCAAGCCGCCCTACTGGGCGCGCAAGGAGTCCGACGACTACGTCGTGGTGCTGCGCACGCTCGGGCGCGTGCTTGCCAAGGGCGCCAAGTCGCTCTCCTCTCCCCCGATCACGCCCGCCGAGGCCGCGTCCTATGAGAAGCAGCTCGCGCGCGCGGGCCGTGCCGAGCGCAAGGGCATCAAGAAGCTGCTCAAGAGCATCGGCGCGATCCCCACGGTGCCGGGCCGCGGCGGCGAGGAAGAGGCACCGGCCGGCGACGACAGCCAGGCCGCCTGAGGATGCGCAACGGCGCCGTCGCCTACGCGAACGGGGCGCGCGGAGCGGCCGGGTAGCCCGCGAGCTGCGCGGCGACGCGGCGCTTGACGGCGGCGACGGTGGAGCCCTCGGACTCCACCTCGGCCTTGGCCGTCGCGATCTCGGACTGGGCGGCCTCGGCGGCCGCGTCGTCGCCGGCCCCGAGCGCCTCGCGCAGGCGCACGAAGAGCTCCGGGCGGGCGCCGGCCAGGCCGGTGATCGCGCCCGCGGCGCCCTCGCGGTGGGCGCGCAGGACGAGCGCCTCGGAGCCGATGTAGAGCTCGAAGTCCTGGTCGCGGGTGGCGTCGAGGTAGCCCTCGTGCCGGGCGAAGTCGCCCGTGGAGTCCTTCATGCCTCCAAGCCGGCGGCGGCGAGCTCGCCCG
>DATFQI010000276.1:0-3738 GCA_035264365.1 Solirubrobacteraceae bacterium | reverse complement strand
CAGCTTCGCGCGCGCCGGGTCGAGCATCAGCATGCTCTCGGTGATCTCCAGCTCGAGCAGCCGTGCCTCGACCCCGGTGCGCTCGAGCAGTCGCGGGATCTCGACGGCGAGCTGGGTGTCCAGGAACGAGCGCGCGGAGAGGTTGACCGCGACGCTGAGCTCGAGACCCGCGTCCTTCCACTCGCGCACCTGGCGCAGCGCGCTGTCGAGCACGTAGGAGGTGAGCGGGGCGATCAGGCCGGTCTGCTCGGCGATCGGCACGAACTCGCTCGGGCCGACGAGCCCGAGCCGCGGGTGCTCCCAGCGGGCGAGCGCCTCGACGCCGACGACCGCGCCGGTGTCGAGCTCGGCCTTGGGCTGGAAGAAGAGCGTGATCTCACCATTCTGGATCGCCTGGCGAAGGCCGCCGGCGAGCGAGAGGCGGCGCGGGCTGAAGCGGTCGAGGCGCGGCTCGAACATCGCGTGTCCGCCGCCGGCCTCCTTGGCGGAGTACATCGCGATGTCGGCGCGCTGGATCAGCGACTCCACGCCCGTGCCGTGCGCGGGGTGGCAGGCCATGCCGATGCTGGCGTCGACCTCGAGCGTGAGGCCCTCGATCGAGAACGGCTCGCGCAGGCCGGCGAGCAGCTGGCGCGCGACGACGTTGGCGTCGCCGGGGCGGCGCAGCGCCGGCAGCAGCACGCCGAACTCGTCGCCGCCGAGGCGCGCGACGGTGTCCTGGGCCCCGAGCGACGCCTGCAGGCGCTTCGCGACCTCCTCCAGCAGGCGGTCGCCGGCGTGGTGGCCGAGCGTGTCGTTGATCTCCTTGAAGTGGTCGAGGTCGATCAGCATCACGGCCGAGGCGACGTCCGCGCGCCGGCCGGCGGTGATCGCCTGCTCGATGCGGTCGCGGAACAGCGTGCGGTTGGGCAGGCCGGTGAGCGCGTCGTGCAGCGACTGGTGCTCCTTCGCGATCGCCGCGCGGCCGCCGCGATGCACGGCGAGGAACGGGAGCAGCAGGAGCAGCAGCGCCGGCAGGCTGAACTCGGCGGCCAGCACCACGACGGGCGAGAGGCCGAGCAGCAGGCCGGCCGTCGAGGCCTGGAAGAACAGGTCGTTGGCCAGGTAGCGGCCGAGCTTGATGACGCCCTGCGCGAGCGCGACGACGGTCGAGACGAGCGCGCTGTTGACGACGAAGAAGATCCCGGCGACGCCGAGGATCGGGATCAGGTCCTCGGGGCCGAACGGGAGCGGGCCGCCCGTCTCGGGCACGTCGGTGAAGATCAGCAGCAGCGAGGCCGCGCTCACCGAGATCGCGTACTGCGCGGCGTTGAAGGCGATCTTCTTGACCGGCTTGCGGTTGATCGTGTCGGCCAGGATGCTGGCGACGAGCAGGCCGGCCATGCCGACGGCGGGTCCGCCGGCGAGCATCAGCGCGAGCGCGAAGCAGGTCGAGGTGGTGACCTCGCCCTCGGACCCGCGCGTGTGGACCTTCAGCGGGACGAGCTCGCCGACGAGGGCGCAGAGGGCGAAGAGGGCCAGCTCCGGGTCGAGGAACTGGTCGAGGGTCTCGAAGCCCGTGCCGAGCACGACCACCGCACAGGCAGCACCCGTGGCGACCACGAGGGTCACGTACAGATCGAGTGCGTTGTAGCGGCGAAGCACGGGCGAGACGTTCATCAGCGGGGTGGGACTACGAGGGTGCCCTGCCCCGACAACCACACAGATGCGGCGGTCGCAGGCACCCTCGTGCTCACCACTTGCGGCCGTTCCTTGCGTTCATGAGAAATCCTCCGAGCTGTAGAAGTGGTTGACGGATCGCGCGGAAGCGATCAGGACCACTTCATCCCAGCGCCGAGGCCCTGCAGGAACACAGCGACGACGCTCGCGGTGAACGCCATCCGGTAAAGGCGCAGCTTCATGACTGACCTCCTTGTCTTCTGGCTCCCCCTTCAGGAGCCGGGCAACTGGCTTTTCGGCGAACTGGAGTCCCGAGTTGAGCAATTGGACACCTGTTCGAGTCGGGCCCTCGCGCGCACGCGCCGATGTTGGTCTTGCAGATGATCCTCGGAATCGCCTACCTGCTCTGCCTGCTGTCCGTCCCGCTCGCCCGCGGGCGCCTGTCCGCGCTCGCGGACGTGCAGCTGCAGAAGGCCTGGCTGGCCGGCGCGGCGATCGCGATCCAGATCGGGATCGTCTCGATCTTCCCGGGCGACCTCGGGGCGGTCGGCGAGCCGCTGCACATCCTCTCCTACCTGCTGCTCGGGGCGTTCGCCTGGTTCAACCGGCGGATCGCCGGGCTGCCGATCGTGGCGCTCGGCGGGCTGAGCAACTTCCTCTGCATCACCGTCAACGGCGGCGTGATGCCGGCGGACCCGGACGCGCTGCGCGCGATCGGGCGCTCGCCGGCGTCGGACGAGTTCATCAACTCGACCGCGCTCGCGGACCCCAAGCTCGCCTTCCTCGGCGACATCATCCCGACGCCGGCCTCCTGGCCGGTCTCCAACGTCTACTCGGTGGGCGACCTGCTGATCCTCACGGGCGCGTTCGTGCTCCTGCACGTCGCCTGCGGGTCGCGGATCGTCCCGCGGCGCTTCCGTCGCGAGCCGGTGCCCGTCCTGGCGGGAGCGTAGGCGTGCTCCGCGCGGCTCTCGCCGACGCTCCCAGCCGCCGCTTCTTCGCGGCCCATGCGCAGTCGTGCCTGGGCTCCGGGCTCGCCTACGTGGCGCTGCCGCTGCTCGCCTACGACCGCTTCGGCTCGGCCTGGGCCGTCGTCGCGGTGCTGCTGCCGGACCTGCTGCCGGCGGTCGTGCTCGGGCCGCTGATCGGCGCGCTCGTCGACCGCTGGGGCTGGCGCGCGTGCGCGCTGCTCGGCGACGGGGTCCGCTGCGCGGCGTTCCTGCTGCTGCTGTTCGGCGGCAGCTTCGGGCTGACGATCGCGGGCGCCGCGCTGGCCGGCGTCGGCACCGCGCTGTTCGGGCCGGCCGCTCTGGCCGGCCTGCCGCGGCTCGCTCCAGGCGACCGGCGCCCGGCGGCGATGGGCGTCTTCGGCGCGCTCGACGACCTCGGCCTCACGCTCGGCCCCGCGCTCGCGGCGCTGCTGCTGTTCGTGCTGCCCACCGACGGCCTGCTCGCGCTCAACGCGATCTCGTTCGCGATCAGCGGCCTGCTGATCGCCGGCATCCGCGTCGACGGCGCCGCGGCTCCGGCCGTGCCCGCCGCGGAGCGCGGCCCGTCGCTGCTCGCCGAGGCCCGCGCCGGCATCCGCGAGCTCGCCGGCCGCCCCGAGGTCCGCGCGCTGATCGGCTCCTCGACCGCCGCCGTCCTGTGCATCGGCATGACCAACGTCGGCGAGGTGATCCTCGCGCGCGAGGTGCTCGACATCGGCGGCTCCGGCCTCGCCGTGCTGATGACGGCCGGCGGGGTCGGGACCATCGCCGGCTCGCTCGCCGCCCGCTTCAAGGTCGCCTGGGAGTGGCGCCGCGCCTACCAGGTCGGCCTCGCCTGCATGGCCTTCGACCTGCTCGCCTGCGCGATGCTCCCGAGCTTCTGGCTGCTGCTGCCGGTGTTCGTCATCGGTGGCTTCGGCAACGGCTTCGCGCTCGTCCACGACCGCCTGCTGCTCTCCCACGCCGCACCCGAGTCGATGCACGGCCGCCTGTTCGCGCTCCAGAAGGCCTGCACCTCAGGAGCCTTCGCGATCTCGTTCCTCAGCGCCGGCGCGATGATCGCCCTCGGAGGCGTCCAGATCGCCTTCTT
>DATFQI010000275.1:0-38970 GCA_035264365.1 Solirubrobacteraceae bacterium | reverse complement strand
GTCGACGGCGGTGTTCGAGCTGTGGGACGACGACGCGTTCCACGCGCTCTCCTCCCGCGCGGTGCGGCTGGCCCGGGACACGGGGGCACTCGCCCTGCTCCCGGTCGCGCTCGTCTACCGCTCGGGCGCGCAGGTCTTCGCCGGCGAGCTCGACGCGGCCTCGGTGCTGATCCAGGAGGCGGACGAGATCGCGGTCGCGACCGGCAACGCGGGGTTCCGCTTCGCGGGAGTCCTCGTCGCCGCCTGGCGCGGCGTCGAGGCCGAGGCGATGCAGCTGATCAACGCCGGCCTCGGCAACGGGGCCGAGGGGACGGTGCCGGCCCTGGCCGGCTATGCGACCGCCATCCTCAACAACGGCCTGGGTCGCTACGACGCCGCGCTCGAGGGTGCCAGGCGCGGCAGCGAGGACGGCGACTGGGGCTACGACAGCGCGTCGCTGCCGGAGCTCGTCGAGGCGGCGACCCGCGCCGGCCTGCCGGACGTCGCCGCCGCCGCGCTGCCGAGGCTGGAAGAGCGGATGCGCGCCGCCGGCACGGACTGGGCGCTCGGCGTCCTGGCACGCTCACAGGCGCTATTGAGCGACGGCGAGGAGGCCGACGGGCTCTATCGCGAGGCGATCGAGCGGCTCGGGCGCACCCGGGTCCGTGCGGAGCTCGCCCGCGCCCACCTGCTCTACGGCGAGTGGCTCCGGCGCGAGGGCCGCCGCGTCGACGCGCGCGAGCAGTTGCGCACGGCCCACGAGCAGTTCGGACGCATGGGAGCGGAGGCGTTCGCCGAGCGTGCCCGCCGCGAGCTGACGGCCACGGGCGAGACGGTGCGCAGGCTCACGGTCGAGACACGGGACGTACTGACCCCGCAGGAGACGCAGGTGGCCCGGCTCGCGCAGCAGGGCCAGACGAACCAGGAGATCGGCGCCGAGCTGTTCATAAGCGCGCGCACCGTCGAGTACCACCTGCACAAGGTGTTCGCGAAGCTCGGCATCCGGTCGCGCAAGGAGCTCCGCGCGGCGCTCCCGGACGCCGAGCAGGCGATGGCACCCGCCTAGGGCACGGACTAGGGGATCACACGGACGCGGGCGAGGGCCTCGGGGCGCGACGGTGTGGCCGTTCCGCGCCAACCGAAAGGGAACCGCCATGCGCCCCACCATCGTGCTCGTCCACGGCGCCTTCGCCGAATCCTCGAGCTGGGATCAGGTCATCGATCGCCTGCTCGACGCGGGCCATCCCGTCGTCGCCGTCGCCAACCCGCTGCGCGGGGTCGCTTCCGACGCCGCCTACGTCAGCGACCACATCCGGGCCATCGAGGGCCCCGTCGTGCTCGTCGGTCACTCCTACGGCGGCGCCGTCATCACGAACGTCGACCCCGACGCCGGCGAGATCGTCGGGCTCGTCTACGTCGCCGCGTTCGCCCCGAAGCACGGCGACAGCTGCTTCGAGCTGTCGGCGGTCTTCCCCGGCAGCACGCTCGGCGACGCGCTGCAGCCCGTCCGGCTCAGCGACGGCACGACCGACCTGACGATCGTCCAAGAGCGCTTCCACGAGCAGTTCTGCGCGGACGTCTCCGCGTCGCAGGCGGCGCGGATGGCCGCCACCCAGCGCCCCGTCACCCAGGAGGCGCTCGTCGAGCCGTCCGGCGAGCGGCCGCTGTGGCGGGAGCTGCCGTCCTGGTTCGTCTTCGGCGAGGAGGACTGCAACATCCCCAAGGCGCTCGAGCACTACATGGCCGAGCGCGCCGGCGCCCACCGCACGATCGAGATCCCCGGCGCGTCGCACGCGGTCCCCGTCGCCCACCCCGGCACGACCGCCGGGCTGATCCTCGACGCCGCCGCGCTGCGCGCGGTGGCCTGAGGTGGATCCGATGACCGCCCCTGGCGCATACACGCCGCTCTCGCCCACCGAGAAGCTCGAGGAGGACGCCTCGCTGGTCGGTCTCGCCGCCGCCGAGGGCCTCCGCGGGATCGAGGTCGCCGCCGTGGTCCTGATCGGACTGCTGGTCTGCCCGCCGCTGGCGATCCTCGCCTTCCTCGTCGTCGTCCCCGTCCTCGTCGCGGGGCTCGTCCTCGGGCTGATCGTCGCGGTCCTGTCCACGCCGTACCTGATCGTCCACCACCTCCGCGCCCGCCATCGGGACCACGGGTCGCTGCTCCTGCAGCGCCTCCGACACGCCGGCCGGGCCCTCCTGGACCTGCTGCCGCACCGGATCGTCGCCGGTGCCCGCGAGGGAGGCTCCGACCGGTGACCGCCGCGGCCGCCACGCCGCTGCGCCACCTGCGGCCGCGCGACGAGCGTGCGACGCAGCCGACGACCACCGTCGAGCTGTTCTTCGACCTCGTCTACGTCTTCGCCGTCACGCAGCTGTCGCACCAGATCCTCGACGACCTCACCGTCGCCGGCCTGGCGCGGGCGGCGTTCCTGCTGCTCGTCGTCTGGTGGGCATGGATCTACACGACGTGGATGGCCAACTGGTTCGACCCGGCCTCCCCGGCTGTCCGCGGGGTGCTCACCGGGGTGATGGTCGGCAGCCTGCTGATGGCCGCCGCGCTGCCGGATGCGTTCGGTGAGAAGGCGTTGCTGTTCGCCGGGAGCTACGTCGCGCTGCAGGTGGGCCGCAACGCCGCCGCGGCGCTGCTGCTCAAGCGGCGTCACCGGCTCCGCGAGGTGTTCGAGCGGCTGGTCGTCTGGAGCGCCGCGTCCGGCGTGCTGTGGCTCGCCGGCGCGACGCTCGACGGCGACCAGCGGCTCGTGCTGTGGATCCCGGCCCTCGCGCTCGAGCTCGCCGCGCCCGCGGCCGGCTACTGGCTGCCGGGCCGTGGGCGGGCGTCCACGACCGACTACGACATCGAGGGAGGCCACTTCGCCGAGCGCTGTCAGCTCTTCATCATCATCGCCCTCGGCGAATCGATCGTCGTCACCGGAGCGACCGCCTCCGCCGCGGGGCTGACGCCGACCGTCGTGGTCTGCCTCGTCGTCGCCTTCGTCCAGACCGCGGCGCTGTGGTGGCTGTACTTCGGCGCGACCGCCGAAAAGGCGCGCATCACGCTGGCCACGTGCGATGACCCCGGCCGCCTCGCGCGCGACGCCTACACCTACCTCCACCTGCCGATCGTCGCCGGCATCATCGCGACCGCGGTCGGCACCGATCTGCTGATGGCCCATCCACACGATGCGCTGCATGGGGTCGGCCTGGCGATGATGCTCGGCGGCCCTGCGCTCTTCCTGGCCGGCGAGACCTTGTTCGGACGGCGGATGACCGGGACGACGGACGTCCCCCGGGTGCTGGTCGCTGGGTGCCTCGTCCTGCTGGTGCCGATCGGCGGCGAGGTCAGCGCACTGCTGCTCGCCGTGGCGGTCGGGGCGCTCCTGACCGCGCTCGTGCTGTGGGAGCTGCGGGCGTCGCGGCGCGGGACGCTTCAGATGACGCGCGACGCGATGACGCGCGCGCACTCGACGGGCGCGGTGGAGGTCGTGTCGACCTCGAGGTCGTAGGCGACGCCCTCGTGGACGATCGTGGCCTGGGAGGCCGCCATCCCCGCGATCCGGTCGTCGCGGGTGGCCTCGCGGGCGGCGGCGACCGAGGGGTCGCAGTGGACGCCGACCCAGAGCACGTCCAGGCCGGCGAGGTGCGCCCGGGTGCGCTCCTGGGAGGCGGCACCGCCGAGGAAGACGTCGTCGAGGATCACGCGCGCGCCCGCGCGGGCCATCGCACCGATCCCGGACATCCACGCCGTCTCGAGCTCGCGGAAGCGCTCGTCGATCTCGATCTCGCCGTGCTCCCCGAAGGCGATGCCGGCGTCCGCAGGGAGCGCGTCGACGAGGTCGTCGATGCCGTACCGCTGCCAGTCGTCGGGCAGGAGCTCCTGCAGCCGCGCCGCAATCGTCGTCTTGCCGGAGCTCGAGCCGCCGTTGAGGACGATGACCTGATGCACCGCCCAGGTTGTACCGCCATGGACCTAGACGCGCCGGTAGCGAGACTCGACCAGCGAGAACGCGCCGAAGCCGATCAGGCCGGCCGCCACGATGCCGAGCAGGAGCGGGCCGTTGGGCGCGTGGGCGAGCTTGGCGAGCGCGCCGTCGAGCGCGACCGCCTCCTTGGGCTTGTAGTCGATCGCGGCCTTGATCAGGAACCAGCCGATCAGCCCGAACACGGCCATGCGGGCGAGGTGGCCGAAGATGCCGAACGCCGTGTACCCGTGCTTGACCCGGTCGTCCATCGAGTGGGTGTCGGTCTCCTCCATGAACGAGCGGGTGATGCCCTTATAGCCCTGCTGGAGGCCGACGCCGATCACAACGGCGCCCACGATCCCGACGATCCACGGGCCGCCCGGCCAGCCGAGCACGCCGCCCGCGGCCTGGTCGGGGTCCGCGCCGCCGCCGCCGCCGCCGCCCCCGGCGCCCGCGAGGATCTTCACGGCCGCGGCGAACAGGATCGCGTAGGAGATGCCGCTCGCGACGCCGTCGACGCGGTCCTTGAGGTCGTCCTGGCCGCGCGTGCCGCCGAGCGCCGCCCGCAGCAGCCGCCACGAGGCGTAGCCGAGCAGGCCGATCGCCACCGCCGCGAGCATCATCGTGCCGGCCGGCTGCTTGGCGATCGCCGCCATCGCGCCCTGCTGGTCGGCCGCCTTGCCGCCGTCGCCGAGCGCGACCTTGATCGCGAGGAAGCCGATCACGATGTAGACGACGCCGCGCGCCGCGAGGCCGAAGCGGGCGAACCAGCAGAACCCGCGGGAGGTTCCGATGCGCGTGCCGTGCGAGCGTGCCTGCCGGACCGGGGCCGTGGTGTCCATGACCGTGCCGGGTACCCGCCCTCCGGGCCACGCAGTCGGGCCAGCGGGAGGGGACCGCAGGGGAACGGCCCCCTCCCGGCTGGACCGCACGCCGGGCGGGAGGCGGAAGGGGAGCTACCCGTCGGTCCCGGCGCTTGTGACTCCGCTCGCCCCGAGGCTCGGATCTCGGGCTTCGTCGAACGGCTGCCGTGAAATCTGACGGCATCCGATGAGGCTCACCTCAGGAGTCCCTCAAGCGTTCATCAAGTCGGCGATAATCGCCAGGTGCCGTCCCCTGAGTCCGTACGCCGTCGCCAGTCTGGCGTGCTCGTGGTCGGCATGGTCGAGCCCGAGGTCACGCCCTGGCTGCGCTCCGCCGGGCACGTGCCGCGCACGGTCCGCGACGCGAGGAGCGCCGTGAAGATGCTCGAGGACGAGCCGGCCGACCTGGTGATCGTCGACCGCGAGCCGGCCGGGATGGACGCCGCGGGCGTCTGCCGCATGCTGCGCGAGCGCGTCCAGCTCAGCGACCCCTGGCTGCTGGCGATCACCGTTCCGGCCAAGGGTCGCGGCGCCGACTCGGCCCTGGACGCCGGCGCCGACGACTACCTGCACCGCCCGTTCACGCGCGGGGAGCTGCTCGCGCGCGCCCGCGCCGGGGTGCGCGCCGCCCAGCAGCGCGCCGACGACATGCTCGTGCGCGCCCTGCTCGTCAACGTCCCGGGTGCGATCTACCGCTCCGCCTGGCACGCCGGCCACACGCTCGAGCTGATCAGCGACGAGATCGAGCGCATCTCCGGCTATCCGCCGGTCGACTTCGTGGCCAGCGCCAAGCGGACGCTGATGAGCATCGTGCACCCGCGCGACCGCAAGCGCGTCACGCGCGCGGTCGCGTCCGCGCACGCCCACCCGGAGGCAGGGTTCGTGGTCGAGTACCGGATCCTGCGCGCAGACGGGCAGGTGCGGTGGGTGCTCGATCGCGGGCAGCTCGTGAACGGGCCGGGCGGGCGGCTGTGGATGGACGGCGCGCTGTTCGACATCACCGAGCGCCGGGCCGCCGAGGAGGCGCTGCGCCGCCAGGAGATCGACCGCGCCCGCACCGAGGAGCTGCGCGCCTCGCGCGTGCGCATCGTGGAGGCGGCCGACGCCGCCCGGCGCCGGATCGAGCGCGACCTGCATGACGGCGCGCAGCAGCGGCTCGTGGCGCTCGGGCTCGACGTCCGGATCGCTCGCAAGAAGATCCTCGCGGATCCCAGCACGGCTGCGGGCGAGCTCGACCGGATCGGCGAGGGGCTGGCCGAGGCCTCGGCCGAGCTGCGCGAGCTCGCGCGCGGCATCCACCCGGCGGTGCTGACCGAGCGCGGCCTGGCGGCGGCGATCGAGGCGCTCGGCACGCGCGCGCCGGTGCCCGTGGAGGTCGTCGAGGTCCCGCGCGAGCGGCTCGCGCCGTCGCTGGAGGCCACGGCCTATTTCACCGTCGCGGAGGCGCTCACCAACGTCGCCAAGTACGCGGAGGCCAGCCACGCGACGATCCGGATCGCCCAGGTCGACTCGGAGCTCGTGGTGGAGGTCGCCGACGACGGGATCGGCGGCGCCGACGCCTCCAACGGATCGGGCCTCAGCGGGCTCGCCGACCGCGTCGGCGCCTCCGACGGCACGCTGACGGTCTCCAGCCCGCCCGGTCGCGGCACGACGATCCGCGCCGTGGTGCCGGTGCCCGCCTAGCCGCGGGCCTCCAGGCGTGCGAGCCGGGCGCGCGCGTCCGCGACCGCCAGCTCGGCGTGGTGCCGCAGCGTCGCGATGTGGTCCTCGCCCGCGGCGGCGGAGGCCATAGCGCGCTCCATCATGCGCGCCAACTCGGAGTCGCGCAGCTCGTCGAGCCGCCGCTGGGCGCGCGTCATCGCGGCCTGGACGGCGGCCACGCGGCGCACGCCGTCCTCCTCCGACCCGGGCGCGAACGGCGAGGCGTCCCACTGGCGCACCAGATCGGCGATCACCTCCCCGTCGGCGGCGCGGTAGGCGTCGTTGAGGCGCTTCATGAACGCCTCGGCGTGCTCGCGCGCCTCCGCGGTCGGGGCGAGGTCGGGGTGCATCCGCTTGGCGGCGTCGCGAAACAGGCGCTTGAGCGAGGCGGGCGGCACCGGCTCTGGCGGCGGCGCGAGCGCGCTTGCCGCGGCGGTCGTGCGGCGCGCCCGCTCGCGCGCCTCGCCGGCTTCCGCGGGGTCGCCGGTCAGCGCCAGGATCCGCGCCTCGACGTCGTGCAGCTGCGCGAGCACGGTGACGACCTCGCGCGTGTAGTCGGCCTGGAAGACGGCGAGCTCGGCCTCGAGCATCGCGTACTCGGCCTCGATCTCGGCCAGGCGGTCGCGCATGCGGGCCAGCTCGGCCTCGCCGACCGCGACGAGCTCAGCCGGCTGAGGCTCCTCCTGTGGCACCGGCGAGATCATGACGGGCCGGGCAGGCGTCGCCGGGGTCGCGGCCCGACCGCTTCTCCGCGGTGAGGCTGGTCGCGCGCCAGCCGCCGTCGGTGAGCACCAGCCTCCAGCGGACCGCGAAGCTGCGCTGCACCGGCCCGCACCACGAGCGGTCCTCCGTGACCAGCTCGTGCGCGATCCGGATGCTCTTCCCACCCACCCCCTCGTGAGCGACCTCGATGTCGCGCGGGGAGTTGGAGAGCGTCGTCGCATAGCCGGCACGCCAGGTCTCGAACGGGCCGAAGGAGGCGCGCACGCCGGGGGTGAGGATCGTCCAGGCGGCCTCGAAGCGGCCGGCGTCGAGCGCCCGGTAGTAGGTCTCGACCACGGTCTCCGGCGGCACCACGGGCGCCGCGGTGTCCGGCGGCGCCACCGGCGCGGCGGTGGCGGTCGGAGAGGGGGTCGGCGCCGCGGCCCGGGCGGTCCGTCGCCCGGTGCCGCGACGCCGTGTGCGCCGCGCGGAGGAGGGGTCGCGTTCGTGCACGCGCGGCTTCGGTCCAGGTGCCGCCTGGGTGGAGGTCTCGACGGGGCCTTGCGGGGCGGGCCGGACGGCGATCGCGGTCAGGGCGATCAGGACGGCGGCGGCCAGGACCATCAGGAGCGCCGCGACGTTCGCGGGGCTGGTGGGGTGCACGCCGCGACGCTCTCACTCCGCCGGGCGCCGGTCGAGGGCCGCAGACGCAGGCTTGCGGGCGGTCCTGCTGCCCCTTCGCGCAGCCGAACGGCCGGGGCAGGCCTACTTCGCGTCGAACACGACGTCGAGCGCGCCCTCCCACAGCACCGTGCGCCCGAGCTCGCGCAGCTGCTCGTTGCCCGAGGTGATCGTCAGGAAGTGGTTGCCCGCGAGCTGCCCCATCTTGCTCGCGAACAGCGTCCCGCCGTAGGGGAAGAGGATCTCGGTCTCGCTGTAGCCGCCGGGGTAGAGCAGGATCTCGCCGGGCCCCGGGTGGCTCGTGTGGTTCTCGAAGCTCAGCCCGGTGCTCATGTCGCCGAGCGGGATCCACGCCGACTCGCCGCTCCAGCGCACGTGGATGATCTTCTGGCGGAACGGCAGCAACGCCTCGAACGCCTCGCACGTCCGGGGCGCGTCCTCGCGCTCCCAGCGCGCCTCGAAGGCGAACGGGCCGGCGTTGATCGTCAGGTCGCTCATGGGTGGCTCCTCTCGGGTTTCAGCAGGCGGCCGCGGGCGCCGGGCGCGACGCGGCCGTCCTCGAAGATCGTCTCGCCGCGCAGCAGCGTGCGCACCACGCGGGCGCGCAGCGGGCGCCCGGCGAAGGGGTTCGCGCGGTGGCGGTCGAGCGGCTCTGCTGCGTGCTCGGCGCGCAGATCGACGAGCGCGAGGTCGGCGTCGGCGCCGGGCTCGAGGCGGCCCTTGGGGAGCCCGAAGCGGCGCGCCGGGGCGCCCGTGACGAGCTCGGCCAGCTGGGCCACCGGCACGCGCCGCGCCGCCCCTTCGTGCAGCAGCACGGCGAGCGTCGACTGCGCGCCCGCGATGCCGCCCCAGGCGGCCGCGAAGCCGCCCTCTTTCATCGCCGGCGGGCAGGGCGAGTGGTCGGAGGCGACGAGCGCGATCTGGCCGCGCTTCAGCCTCTCCCACAGCGCGTCGCGCTCGGCGGCGGAGCGCAACGGCGGCGCGCACTTGGCGAGCGTGCCGAGGCGCTCGAGGTCGTCCTCGGTCAGCGCGAGGTAGTGCGGGCACGTCTCGCAGGTCACGTCGGCGCCGCGCCGGCAGGCCTCGGCGACGGCCGCCACGCCGGCGCCGGTCGAGACGTGCACGACGTGCAGCGAGCAGCCGGCCGCGTCGGCGAGGGCGATCGCCCGCTCGATCGCCGCGACCTCGGCGCGCGGCGGGCGCGAGGCGACCCACGCGCGCCAGTCGCCGCCGTCCATCGGCCGCAGCTCGGACGGGCGCTCGGCGTGCACGAGCACGGGCAGCCCCAGCGAGGCGGCGCGCTCCATCCCCGCGGCGAGCTGGTCGTCGTCGACGGCGTCGAAGTCGTCGATCCCGGTGTCGCACATGAACGCCTTGAAGCCGGCCACGCCGCGCTGCGCGAGCTCGTCCATGCGCTCGAGCGGACCGGGTACGAGCCCGCCCCAGAGCGCGAAGTCGACCTTCGCCGAGGCGCGGGCGGCGGCGAGCTTGGCGTCGAACGCGGCGCCGTCGACCGTCGGCGGGTGCGCGTTGAGCGGCATCTCCACGCAGGCGGTCGCGCCGCCGGCGGCGAGCGCGCTCGTGCCGGTCTCCCAGCCCTCCCAGTCGCTGCGGCCGGGCTCGTTGAAGTGCACGTGGGCGTCGATCGCGCCCGGCAGCACGTGCAGCCCGCGCGCGTCGACCTCCTCGCCGGAGCCCGGGAGCTGCGGCCCGATCGCGGCGATCACGCCGTCCTCGAGCGCGACGTCGGCCTCGACCGGCATCGCGCCGGGCAGCACCACCGTGCCGCCGCGGACGATCACCTCAGCGCACCGAGGAAGCGCTCGAGCACGTCGAGCGCCACGGCCACGTCGGCCTCCTCGACCGCCTCGGCCGGGTTGTGGCTGATGCCCTTCCGACAGCGCACGAACAGCATCGCCACGTCGGTCAGCGCCGCCATCTGGACGGCGTCGTGGCCGGCCCCGCTGGGCAGCCGCTCGGGCGCATGGCCCGCCGCCTCGACGGCGTCGGCCAGCAGGTCGGTGAGGTCGGGCGAGGTGGGGACGGCGGCCGTCTCGCCGCGCGCGTCCCAGTCGAGCTCGACGTCGCGCCCGGCGGCGATCCGCTGGCCTTCGGCGCGCATGTCGGCGATCGCCTCGCGCCGCACCGCGTTGGAGGTGTGGCGGACGTCGAGGGTCATCCGCGCCTCGCCCGGGATCACGTTGCGCGCGTCGGGCTCGACCGCGATCCGCCCGACGGTCGCGACGGTGCCCTGGCGGCGGCGCGCGACCGACTCGACGGCCAGCATCCACTCCGCCGCTGCCGCCAGCGCGTCGCGACGGGCATTCATCGGCACGGTGCCGGCGTGGCCCGCCTCGCCGAGGAAGCGGACCTCGGCGTGCGTCTGGCCCGTGATCGTGGTGACGATGCCGACCGGCGCGCCGCGGCGCTCGAGCACCGGGCCCTGCTCGATGTGGACCTCGCAGTAGCCGAGCAGGTCCTGCGGGCGCCGCGCGGCGGAGGCGATCGCGCCCGGGTCGCCGCCGAACTCGCGCAGGGCCTCGGCCATCGTGACGCCGCCGTCGTCGGTGAGCGCGAGCCAGGCGGGGGCGAAGCGGCCGGCGACGGCGGCCGACCCGAGGAACGTGGTGCCGTAGCGGATGCCCTCCTCGTCGGCGAAGCCGATCAGCTCGACCGCGTAGGGCAGCGCGCGGTCCCACAGGCGCTCGAGCACGGCCAACGCGGCGAGCACGCCGAGCGGGCCGTCGTAGCGGCCGGCGTCCACCACGGTGTCGAGGTGCGAGCCCAGCAGCAGCGTCTTGCCGGGGCCGTCGCGGCGGCCGATCAGGTTGCCCGCGGCGTCCTCGCGCACCTCCAGCCCGGCGTCGCGCATCCAACCGCCCACGAGCTCGTTCGCCGCGCGCATCGCGGGCGTCGCGTAGCGGCGCACGAGCCGGTCCGGCTCCTCGCTGACCTGCCCGAGGGCGGCGCAGCGCTCGAGGACGGTGGCGGCGGTGCTCAACCGCTCAACTTCCCCGGTAGGTGCTGTAGGACCAGGGGGAGACGAGCAGCGGCACGTGGTAGTGCGCATCCGCGTCGGCGATCGTGAAGCGCACCGGGACGCGGCCGAGGAAGCCCTCGGTGAAGTGCCCGCCGACGTCGAAGGTCAGCTCGTAGGTCCCAGGCTCCGGCGCGTCCAGCAGCGGCGCGTCGGTGCGGCCGTCGGCGTTGGTGGTCGTGCTGGCCACGATCTCGCGGTCCTCGCCGTCCAGCCGCGCGAGCTCGACCGGGATCCCGGCCGCCGGGCGCCCGCGCGCGGTGTCGAGCACGTGCGTGGTGAGCCGGCCGCTCATCGCGTCAGCGTGAGGGTGATCAGGCCCTGCGCCGGGAACGGGTCGGTGTAGAGCTTGCGGTCGCCGTCCTCCCCCGCGGGGTCGCGCGTGTGGTTCTCGGCCCCGAAGGAGACCTCGGCGAGCTGCGGCCAGCGGGCCAGCATGCGCGTGCCCATCTCGTACACGAGGTGCTGGATCGACTCGCTGACGAAGTCGTCGAAGGTGGCGGCGACCTCCTCGCGCACCTCCCACGGGTCGACGTGGTCGGCGTCCGGGTCGCCGTAGCGCCAGTGCACGTCCATCCGGATCAGCAGCGGGCGGTCGACGCGCTCGGGCAGCGTCGTGTAGTCGTCGCGGGCGAAGCGGGTGAACGCGCTGCCGGTCACCTTCAGCAGCCGCAGGTCCTCGCGGCCGGAGCGGTGGTCGCGGATGCCGTCCTCGCCGAGCTCGACCATCGCGACCGCGTGGTCGCCGTGCTCGCGCGCGAACAGCTTGCCGCTGAGGCGGTCGAAGCGGTGCTCGCGGCCGCTCATACGGACCGCCTCCATCACCGGGTAGGTCGCGAGGAAGCCGCGCCCGAGGTGGCGCAGCAGGCCCTCGAGCGTGTCGCCGTCGTAGGCGAGCGACTCGCGCAGGATGAAGTTCTTCATCGTGTCCGTGGCCACGACCGCGGAGTTGTCGCCTTCGGTGTAGGCGGCGGCGAAGTTCTCGCCGAGCACCTCGATGCTCACCTCGGCGGCCAGCACGTCGTGGTCGCCGTCCGCGCGCTTGATGACGCGCTGGAGCGGGACCTTGAGCTTGCCGTAGGTGATCTTCATGCGGCCAGCGCCTCCAGGCGGTGGTGGGCGATCCGGGCGATCTCGGCGAGCGCCGTGCGCAGCTCCGTGGCGGGATCGTTGCGCACGCGCGCCTGCGCCGCCTCCAGGATCGACGCCTTGTCGTGGTCGCGGACGCAGATGACGAACGGGAAGCCGAACTTCTCGCGGTAGGCGGCGTTCGCGGAGACGAGCGTCTCGTACTCGTCGCGCTCGAGCCGGTCGAGCCCGGCGGAGGACTGCTCGCGCTCGGAATCGACGGTCGCGACCTTGCCGGCCAGCTCCGGGTGGGCGCGCACGAGCGCGATCTGCCGGTCCTCGGAGGCCGCGTACATGGCGGCGACGAGGCCGTCGTAGAGCGCCTGGCGGTCCTCGTAGGGGCCGTGCTCGTAAGCGTCCTCGGCGACCCAGGGAGAGTGCTCGAACAGCGGCCCGTAGGTCGCGACGAAGGCCTCGCGGTCGGCGGTCACGACCCGGATTCAATCAGGGCGCATCGGGCGCGTCCGCGCTCGTGGATAGCTTGCCGTCATGACCGCCGCCAGCCAGACCGGGCCCGCGCCGACGGGCGGGTTCCTCGAGCGTCGCTTCCGCCTGACGGAACGCCGCACCACATTGCGGACGGAGCTGCTCGGCGGGGTGGCGACGTTCCTGACGATGAGCTACATCCTGTTCGTCAACCCGGCGATCCTGTCTGCCGCCGGGATGCCGTTCCACGCGGTGGCGGTGGCGACGGCGATCGCCGCCTGCGTGGCGACGCTCGCGATGGGCCTGGTCACCAACCTGCCGTTCGCGCTCGCGCCGGGCCTCGGGATCAACGCCGTGGTCGCGTTCGACATCGTGCTCGGCCGCGGGCTCGAGTGGCCCGTGGCGATGGCGATCATCGTCATCGAGGGCCTGATCGCGCTCGTGCTGGTGATCGCGGGCCTGCGCGAGGCGATCATGCGGGCCGTCCCGCTCGGGCTCAAGCTCGCGATCGGCGTCGGCATCGGCCTGTTCATCACGCTCGTCGGGCTGCGCGAAGGCGGGATCGTCGTCAACAACCCGGCCACCGGGATCGGGCTCGGCGACCTCACGAGCGGCCCCGCGCTGGTCGCGCTGGCGGGCATCTTCATCGGCGCGGTCCTGATCGCGCGCGGCGTCAAGGGGGCGGTGATCCTCGGCGTGCTGGCGGCGACCGTGCTGGGGCTGATCTTCGGCGTGCTCTCGGGCCCTGACGGCGTGGTCGAGGCGCCCGGCTCCGACGGCTTCTCGACGATCGGCGACGCGCTCGACCCGTCCAACCTGGCCGACGCGCTGACGGTCGCGCTGATCCCGGTGATCTTCGCGCTCTTCATGACGGACTTCTTCGACACGATCGGCACCGCCGTGGCGGTCGGCCGCGGGGCCGGGCTGACCGACGAGCAGGGCCACCTCCCCGACACGGGCAAGCTGCTGCTGGTCGACTCGGCGGCCGCCTCGTTCGGCGGCGCGATGGGCACGTCGAGCGTCACCACCTACGTCGAATCGGGCGCCGGCGTCGCCGAGGGCGCGCGCACGGGCCTCTCCTCGCTCGTCGTCGCGGCGCTGTTCGGGCTCGCGATCTTCTTCGTGCCGATCATCGCCCTCGTGGGCCAGGACGTGCAGGTGGGCGAGGACACGTTCATCCACCCGGCGATCGCCCCGGCGCTCGTGATGGTCGGCTACCTGATGATCCGGATCGTCGCCGACATCGACTGGACGCTCCCGGAGAACTCGATCCCCGCGTTCCTCACGATCGCCGGCATCCCGCTCACGTTCTCGATCGCCGCCGGCATCGGCCTCGGCGTCATCTCCTACGTGGTGGTGATGGCCAGCACCGGCCGCGCCCGCGAGATCCACCCGCTGATGTGGGCGATCGCGCCGTTCTTCGTGGCGTTCTTCGCGGCGGACTGGCTGAGCGCGAACGTGTTCTAGGGCTCCTGGGCGCTAGGCTCGCCCCGAGCACGAGGAGGGGGAGTCATGGGATCGAAGCTCGCGGCAGTGGTCGGGACGTTCGCGACGGTGGCGGTGCTGGCCGCGCCGGCGGCGGCGAAGGGGCCGAAGACCGACCTGCAGTTCCTCGGGCAGGCGATCGTGCCGTCCGGGACGTCGTTCGGGGGCACGCGCGTCGGCGGGCTCTCGTCGATCACCTACGACGCGCGGCGCGGTGTCTTCTACGCGGTCTCCGACGATCCGGCGGACGTGCGCTACTACACGGTGGGGCTCGACCCGGCCGGCCCGGACGTGACCTTCGAGGCCGTCACGAGGCTGAAAGCGCCCGGCGGCGGTCCATACGCCGCGAGCAGCCTCGACCCCGAAGGGCTCGCCCTGACCAAGGACCGGGAGCTGATCTTCACCTCCGAAGGGATCGCCAACACGCTGGTCGCCCCGTTCGTCCGCCGCTACGAGTTGGACGGGACCTACATCGCCGACCTGCCCGTGCCAGCCGAGTTCAGCCCGAACGCCGAGCACTCGCGCGGCGTGCGGCAGAACCTCGGCTTCGAGAGCGCCGGCGTGGCCCCGAACGGCCGCTTCCTCTTCGTCGCCACGGAGAACGCCCTCGTGCAGGACGGGCCGGCCGCGACGCTCGCGGGCGGCAGCCCGGCGCGGATCCTGCGCTACCAGCTGAAGTCCGGCCGGCTCGACCGCCAATGGACCTACGTGACCGACCCGGTCGCCGAGGCGCCGAACCCGCCGTCGGCGTTCACCGTCAACGGCGTGGTCGAGCTGCTGCCGCTCAACAACCGCTTCCTGCTCGCGATGGAGCGCTCGTTCTCGGTCGGGGCGCCTGACACCGGCAACACGATCCGGATCTACAAGGTGTCCCTGCCGGGGAGCGGCGGGACGGCGACCAAGGAGCTCGTGCTCGACCTCGACGACCTCGGCATCCCGCTCGACAACGTCGAGGGCATGACGTTCGGCCCGCGGCTGCCGGACGGGCGCAGGTCGGTCGTCCTCGTCAGCGACGACAATTTCGCCGCAACCCAGTTCACGCAGTTCCTGCTGTTCGCCATTGACCGCTAGCTGCAGACCGCCCTGGGTCAGTACAGGACCGAGGGGATCCACGCGCCCGCGGGCTCGCGGTGGTGGCCGGTGACCATGTAGTTCATCGGCTTGACCACTCGCAGGCCGGCGGAGAGCGCCCGGCGGAACAGCTCGTGCTGGCGCGTCGGGAGCAGGAACGACGCGGGCGCGTCGCCGGCCAGGACGAGGGCGCTCATCGCGTCCGTCGTCTCGGCGACGGCATGCGCCGAGGCGAAGTGCGCCAGCGACGTCGCGTAGCCGGCGAGCTTCCCGTCGCGCAGCACGGCGGTGGCGCCGCCGGCCCCGAGCGCGTCGGCGAGCTCGGCCGTCCGCTCGTAGCCGTGGACCCGCAACGAGAGCTCCGCGGCGGCCGGCAGGTCCTCCACCGTGAGCGCCCGGACGGAGTGGCCGGCCGGCACGATGCCGCTCGGGCGGCCGGCCATCAGCGCGACCGGGTCGGTGATCTCGAAGCCGAGCGCGGCATAGAGGGCCATCGAACGGGTGTTGAAGGCGTCCTGCAGGAGCCGGACGCCGGCCGCCCCCGTCGAGCGCTCGAGCACGGTCTCCATCAGTGCCCGGCCGACACCACGCTCCTGTGCGTCCGGGTCGACCGTGATCGGGCCGACGCCGCGCACCTCGCCGCGCTCGTCGAGGAAGTTCGAACCGACGACGCGGCCGTTGCGCTCGGCGACGACGCCCCAGATCCCGGGGTGCGCGACGAACGCGTACGGCTAGCTGCATCGCCCGCCGTCCCTCTAGGGTTCCTTCGCGTGGACCGCGTGTTGCAGATCGTCGGCGGCGGCCGGATGGGCGAGGCGCTGCTCGGCGGGCTGATCGCCGGCGGGCGGGCGGCGGGGTCGCTGGCCGTGGTGGAGGTGGCCGCGGCGCGGCGTGAGCAGCTGGGGCGCGATTACCCCGGCGTGACGGTGGCCGAAGCGGCGGTCGAGGCGCCCGACGCGCTGCTCGCGGTCAAGCCGGGCGACGTGCCCGCGGCGGCCGCGGCGGTGGCGGACGCGGGCGCCGAGCGCGCGCTCTCGGTGGCCGCGGGCGTGACGACGCGGGCCATCGAGGAGGCCTCGGGCGGGCGCCTGCGCGTGATCCGCGCCATGCCCAACACGCCGGCGCTGATCGGCGCGGGCGCGTCGGCGATCTCCGCCGGAGCCGACGCGGGACATGACGACATGGCCTGGGCGGAGGAGGTGCTCGGGGCGGTCGGCGTCGTCGTGCGGGTGCCGGAGTCCCAGCTCGACGCCGTCACCGGCCTCTCGGGCTCCGGGCCCGCTTACGTCTTCCTCGTCGCCGAGGCGCTCGCCGAGGCCGGCGTGCTCAACGGCCTGCCGCGCGACACCGCCGAGACGCTCGCCTTCGAGACGCTCGCCGGCGCCGCCCGGCTGCTCGCCCAGGGCGACACGAGCCCGGCCGATCTGCGCGCCGCGGTCACCTCGCCGGGCGGGACCACGGCGGCGGGCCTGGCCGAGCTCGAGCGCCACGGCGCGCGCGCCGCGTTCCTGGACGCCGTGACGGCGGCGACCCGCCGCTCGCGCGAGCTCGGCGCCTGAACGGTCAGCTTGCCGACAGCCCGAGGGGTGCTCGCGGCGCGGGACGGGCAATGCTCAGCCGATGGCCAATCCCATTCAAGAAGCCTTTGCCGAGGTGCTGCTCGAGCGCATCCGCCGGGACATGTACCCGAGCACCACCCAGATGGACATGTTCGAGGAACTCGCGCCGCCCCGGCAGTTGGGGGCGTACGTCGCCCACCTGATCGAGCGCATCGAGTCCGAGAACTACCCCAGCACCTCGATGATGCAGCGGGTCCAGGCGATCGCCACGCGCTTCAACGGTTGAGCGCGCACCCGCGCACCACGCGGCTGAGCCGGTACAGCGTGGCATCGGCCATCGGAGTCGTGACCGAGCCGATCCGGTTCGTCACGAAGCCGAGCGAGAGGCCGAGGTCCGGGTCCGCCCAGCCGCCCGACCCGCCGTAGCCGTAGTGCCCGTAGGCCTTCGGCGCGCCGCGCCCGGTGCCGAAGGCGTGGTGGTATCCGAGCCGCCAGCGCATCCGCAGGCCGAGCACGGCGTCGGCGGTGCGGACGTGGACGCGCCCCAGGTCGTGGACGGTGCTCTCGGACAGCAGGCGCGGGCCGCCCGGCTCCGCGCCGCCGTTGGCGAGCGCGCCGTACAGCCGCGCGAGCGCGTCAGCGCTGAGCGCGCCGTTGACGGCCGGCATCTCGGTGCCCCAGATCGAGGGCTCCGAGCCTTCGAAGAGCTCGTGGAAGCCCGGCGCGACCAGCGCGTCGTGGAAGCCGCGCGTGACCTTCACGCTCGTGAGCGCCGGCGTGATGAAGCGCGACGCGGCTCCGAGATGGCGCAGCGCCGAGCCGACGGGCTCCGCGACGAACTCGCGCGCCGTCTCGTCGACTCCGATGTGCAGCCCCTCGACGCCCAGCGGGCCGGCGACCTCGGTCTGCACGAGCTCCGCCAAGCCGCGGCCGCCGCTGACGCGCCGCGCGAGCCCGGCCACGAGCCAGCCGTACGTGATCGCGTGGTAGGCCGAGCGCTGCGTCGGCGCCGGCACGGCGCGCGCCGCGAGCTTCTCCTCCATCGCCAGGTGGTCGAGCAGGTCCTCGGGCCGCTCGGCGACCGCGCGCACGCTCCACAGGCCGGCCCTGTGGGTCAGCAGATCGCGCACGGTCACGCGCCCCTTGCCGCCCGAGCCGAACTCCGGCCAGTAGGTGGCGATCGGCTCGTCGTAGGCGAGCGCCCCGCGCTCGACGAGGCGGTGGACGACGGTCGAGGCGACGCCCTTGGTCGTCGAGAAGCTCAGCGCCAGCGTGCGTGGGGTCCACCGGCGCGTGTGCGCGCGGTCGGTGAAGCCCGTGCACAGGTCGAGCACCGTCTCGCCGCCGACCCGCACGACCAGCGCGCCGCCCCCGCGGCCGCGCGTGACGAGCCTGCCGAAGGCGAGGGCGGCAGGGGCGAAGGGCAGCTCGGCGTGACCGTGGACGCCGGGCGGAAGCGGATGCAGGAGCGCGGGCACCGCGCCACCATAGGCGCTGACCGCGCCGACCGGCTCAGCCGACGTCGCGGGCGAGCAGGTCGTCCCAGCTCTCGCGCCGGACGACCAGCCGTGCCCGCCCTTCGCCCGCGAACACCACCGGGATGCGGCGGGTGCCGTTGTAGTTGTTGGCCATCGTGAAGCAGTAGGCGCCGGTCACCGGCACGGCCAGCAGGTCGCCGACGCGCGGGTCGGGCAGCGAGATCCCGTCGATCAGCACGTCGCCGCTCTCGCAGTGGCGGCCGACGACCGTCACCGTCTCGCCAGGCTCGTGCACGCGGTCGGCGATCGCCGCCTCGAAGCGCTGGCCGAACAGCGCCACCTCGAGGTTGTCGCCCATCCCGCCGTCGACCGCCACGAACGTCCGCGTGCCGCGCTTGACGGTCTGCACGCGGTACAGCGTGGCCGCCGCGGACGCCACCATGCTCCGGCCGGGCTCGACGATGAGCTCCGCGCCCGCCGGCAGGTGCTCGCGCGCGGCGCCGGTCAGGGCGTCCAGGTAGGCGCCCACGGAGGGCGGCTCGTCGGCGTAGGTGTAGCGGGCGCCGAGGCCGCCGCCGAGGTCGTAGACCGGGAACTCGCCGAGCGCGGCGACCGGCGCTATCGAGCGCGCGAACGGCTCGACGTCCAGGATCTGCGAGCCCACATGGACGTGCAGTCCCTGCATGCGCAGGCGCGGGCTGCGCTCGATCCGGCGGATCAGCGCCGTGGCCGCCGCCGGCGCCAGCCCGAACTTCGAGCCCTCGTGGCCCGTGAGCACGTGCACGTGCGTCTCGGCCGTCACGCCCGGGATCACCCGCACGAGCACGTCCTGCGCGCGGCCGGCGGGCACCGTCGCTTCGAGCCGGTCGACGTCGTCGGCGTTGTCCACGACGACGAGGCCGAGCCCGTGCTCGACCGCCATCGCGATCTCCTCGTCGGACTTGGCGTTGCCGTGGAGCACGATCCGGGAGGGGTCCGCTCCGGCCTTGAGGGCGGTGACGATCTCGCCCGCGCCCGCGACGTCGAGCCCGAGCCCCTCCTCGACCATGACCCGCTGCACGGCCGTGCACGGGAACGCCTTGGAGGCGAAGACGACGCGCGAGCGCGGCCAGCGGGCGGCGAGCTCACCGGCGTACTCGCGTGCGCGGTCCCGGAGCACCGGCTCGGCGACGACCAGCGCGGGCGTGCCGAACTCGCCGGCGAGCTCGTCGGCGCGGCAGCCGGCCACCGTGAGCGTGCCGTCCGCGTCCAGCGCGCTCCCCGGCGGGAACAGCGACATCACGTCCATACGACCTCCCGTCGACTCGTTCCAATCTCGGATAGGGTCCAGATGGTGGGCACCGACCCGACCGAGATCCTCCGCGATCACGGCCTGCGCGTCACGGCGCAGCGCGTGGCCGTCCTGCGGGCCGTCTCGAGTACACCGCACACGACCGCGGGCGTGCTGGCTCAGACGATCCGGGGCGAGCTCGGCGCGGTCTCGATCCAGGCGGTCTACGACGTCCTCGAGATCCTCACCGAGAAGGGGCTGCTCCGGCGCATCCAGCCGGCGGGCTCCCCGGCTCGCTACGAGGACCGTGTCGGGGACAACCACCACCACCTGATCTGCCGGAGCTGCGACCGGATGCTCGACGTCGACTGCGCGGTGGGCGACCCGCCCTGCCTGACGGCGGTCGACGATCTCGGCTTCGAGATCGACGAGGCGGAGGTCGTCTACTGGGGCCGGTGCCCCGACTGCGTGGAGCGAACTGCGAAAGGAACGGCATGACCGAGAGCGTCAGCGAGAGCGAGAATCCAGCGATCCCGAGCCCGACTCCCAAGGAGGGACGGCCGCACACGATCCAGGACTGGTGGCCGAACCAGCTCGACCTGCGGGTGCTCCACGTTCACTCGCCCCTGTCCAACCCGCTCGGCCCTGACTTCGACTACGCCGAGGAGTTCAAGCAGCTCGACGTCGAGGCGCTCCGGCAGGACCTCATCGAGCTGATGACCTCATCGCAGCCCTGGTGGCCGGCCGACTACGGCCACTACGGAGGCCTCTTCATCCGCATGAGCTGGCACGCCGCGGGCACGTACCGCATCGCCGACGGGCGCGGCGGCGGCGGCCAGGGCGCTCAGCGCTTCGCCCCGCTCAACTCCTGGCCCGACAACGCGAGCCTGGACAAGGCGCGGCGCCTGCTGTGGCCGATCAAGCAGAAGTACGGCCAGAAGCTCTCGTGGGCGGACCTGCTCGTCTTCACCGGCGACGTCGCGATGCAGTCGATGGGCTTCAAGACGTTCGGCTTCGGCTTCGGGCGCGAGGACATCTGGGAGCCCGAGGAGATGTACTGGGGCCCCGAGGACACCTGGCTCGGGGACGAGCGCTACAGCGGCGAGCGCGAGCTCTCGGGCCCGCTGGCGGCCGTGCAGATGGGCCTCATCTACGTCAACCCGGAGGGGCCCGACGGCAACCCGGACCCGCTCGCCGCCGCCAAGGACATCCGCGAGACGTTCGCCCGCATGGCCATGAACGACGAGGAGACGCTCGCGCTGATCGTCGGCGGCCACACGTTCGGCAAGACCCACGGCGCGGTCAGCCCGGAGCACATCGGGCCGGAGCCGGAGGCCGCGCCGATCGAGCAGCAGGGCCTCGGCTGGCACAACAGCGTCAACGGCGGGAACGGCAGCCACACGCTGACCAGCGGGCTCGAGGGCGCGTGGACCAAGGAGCCCACGAAGTGGGACAACGGCTTCCTCCAGAACCTGTTCGAGTACGAGTGGGAGCTGACGGAGAGCCCGGCCGGCGCGAAGCAGTGGCGGCCGACGAACCCCGAGGCCCAGGACACGGTGCCCGACGCCCACGATCCCTCGAAGCGGCACGCGCCGATGATGCTCACGACGGACCTCGCACTGAAGGTGGACCCGATCTACGGACCGATCGCGAGGCGCTTCTACGAAAACCCCGAGCTGCTCGACGAGGCCTTCGCCAAGGCCTGGTACAAGCTGCTGCACCGTGACATGGGGCCAGTGACGCGCTACCTCGGCCCGTGGGTCGCCGAGCCGCAGCTGTGGCAGGACCCCGTCCCTGCGGTCGACCACGAGCTGATCGGCGAGTCGGACATCGCGGCGCTGAAGGAGACGATCCTCGCCTCGGGCCTGTCCGTCTCCCGGCTGGTCGCGACCGCCTGGGCGGCGGCGTCGTCGTTCCGCGGCACCGACATGCGCGGCGGGGCGAACGGGGCGCGGATCCGGCTCGAGCCCCAGAAGGACTGGGAGGCCAACGAGCCGGCCGAGCTCGCCGAGGCGCTCTCGACGCTCGACCGGATCCGCCAGGAGTTCGGCAAGCCGGTGTCGCTGGCCGACGTGATCGTCCTGGGCGGCTGCGCGGCCGTCGAGCAGGCGGCCCGGAACGCCGGGCACGACATCACGGTCCCGTTCACGCCCGGTCGCACGGACGCCACCCAGGAGCAGACGGACGTCGACTCGTTCTCCGTGCTCGAGCCCCGCCTCGACGCATTCCGGAACTACTTCCGGCCGGGCGAGCGCATGCCGCTCGATCACGGGCTGCTCGACCGCGCCTACATGCTGAACCTGACCGCGCCGGAGATGACCGCCCTGATCGGCGGCATGCGTGCGCTGGACGCGAACTACCAGGGGTCGGCGCACGGCGTCTTCACCGACCGCCCCGGGGCGCTGACGAGCGACTTCTTCGTCAACCTGCTCGACATGGGCACGGAGTGGGCCCCGTCCGGCTCCGAGGAGAACGTGTACGAGGGCCGCGACCGGCTCACCGGCGAAGCGCGCTGGACCGCCACCGCCGCCGACCTGGTCTTCGGCTCCCACTCCCAGCTCCGGGCGCTCTCGGAGGTCTACGCCGCCGCGGACGGCGGCGAGCGGTTCGCCCGCGACTTCGTCGCCGTCTGGGACAAGGTCATGAACCTCGACCGGTTCGACGTCCGCACCTCCGCCTGACCGACATCCGTGGCCGGTGGCCGGGTCTGATCGACCCGGTCGCCGGTCACGACGTCCGCTGCGGTCCGGCGCAGGGGCCGCCGCGCTCGCGGGCGCGCGCGAGCCACCGGCGCACCGCGTCGTAGGCCGGGCGCGGCCGGCCGTGGCGGTCGACGAGGCCGGAGTCCCAGTTGGTGACCTTCGGTGGCGGCTGCCAGTGGTAGAGGTAGACCCGCGTGATCCGGCGGCTCAGGCAGCTGAGGGCGAGGGCGTGCGCGGTGCTGCGAGCGGCGTGGCCGAGCGAGTAGTGGAACGTCCGCAGCACGCGCTTGCCCTTGTACACGCGCCGCACCACGAGGCCGCCGGTCTCGGTGAACCAGATCCGCCCGCGCGTGAGCGCGAGCAAGCGTGGCGTGCTCTTGACCTTCAGCCCGTTCGCGTCGCCGTAGTTGTGCAGGCCCCAGATCCGCGGGCGGTGGCGCGCGTGGCGGCGGAAGCGCGTCACCCACGAGACCATGCTGGGCGTGTCGAGCACGTCGGCGGCGACGACGTTGCAGCCGCGGCACCGCGACGCCACGGCGTCGAAGAACTGCGCCGCTCGCCGCGGGCGCTTCGCGGTCAGCGCGCCGGGATGGTTCGCCTCGTTCCAGACGACCCAGTCGCGGACCCACGGATAGCGCTTGCGGAAGCCCGCGAACGCCCGTGCGAACCGGCGCGGCCTCGGGAGGACGCGGGCCATCCGCTCGGAGCGGAGCGAGTGCGCGAATCCGATCAGCACGCGCACGTTCTCCTCGCGCGCCGCCGCCATCCAGGTATCGAGCAGCTGGCGTTGATACGGATCCTCGAGCGCGTCCCACGGCGCCGTGTAGCGCGCGTGCCGTAGCCCGAGCCTGTGCCACGCTCTGCTCGCGAACATCGACGGCTTCTGCTCGCCGATGCCGATGATCGGCCCGCGCACCGTCGCGCGCGCCGCGTCGGCCGCCGGGTGCGCGTCGGCCGGCCCTGGGCAAGCCAGCGCCAGAGCGAGCGCAGCGAGCATCTCGGCCAGCGATGCCATGAGCCCGCGATGTCGATGCGAAAGCGCCACCGTACGGGCTGAACCGCCGGCGCGCGCCGAAGTTGTGGCGTTGGTCGATCACCAGGACGTTCGGCTCCCGCGTGGTCTACGAGCGTTGCGGCCGCGCCGGCGTCGAGTCGGACCGACCACCGACGGCGAGCGGGACGATCTCGAAGCGGTCGACGTCGACCAGGCCGCGGTCGGTGATCTTCAGTGCCGGGATCACCGACAGCGCGAGGAACGAGAGCGTCATGAACGGCGCCTCGATCTCGACGCCGAGGTCGCGGAGCTGCGCGTGGAGCGCCTCGAGGCGCTCGACGACCTCCTCGACCGGCCGATCCGAGAGCAGACCCGCGACGGGGAGCGGCAGCTCGCCGGTGACCGCGCCGCCCGAGGCGACGACGCAACCGCCTCCGAGCTCTTGCAGGCGGGCGACGCAGCCGAGGATCGAGGCGTCGTCGACGCCGACCGCGACGACGTTGTGGGCGTCGTGGGCGACCGTTGAGGCGAAGGCCCCGGCCCGCAGCCCGAAGCCGGTCACGAGCCCGCGGCCGACGCGGCCGGTCGCGTGGTGGCGCTCGATCACGGCGATCTTGGCGAGGTCGCGTGCGGGATCGGTGACGACGTGGCCGTTCGAGCGCGCGGGGGAGACGGTGCGCGCGATCGTGATCAGCTGCTCCGGCACGATCTCGATGACGCGCACGTCGCCGCCGGCCTCGAGCGAGAGGTCGTCCGCGCCCAGCGGGGCGCTGCGGACGGTGTTGAGGACGTGGGCGGGGGTTGCCGGGAGCTCGAACGGCTCGGCGGCGCCGTCGCGCGCGGCGACCCGGCCGCCGGCCAGCACGAGCGAGGGGCGGAACTCCGTCAGGTCGTCGAGGACCACGAGGTCGGCGCGGAAGCCGGGCGCGATCGCGCCGTGGCCGTCGAGGCGATGGGCCTGGGCGGCATGCAGCGTGGCCATCACCAGGACGTCCTCGACGGGCACGCCCTCGGCGACGGCGGTCCGGCACATCTGGTTGATGTGGCCCTCGCGCAGCAGCATGTCCGGCTCGCGGTCATCGGTGCAGAACGCGCAGAACGCCGGCCCCAGCTCGCGCACCAGCGGCAGCAGCGTGCGCAGGTTGCGCGCGTTGGAGGCCTCGCGCAGCAGCACCCACATCCCGCGCCGGCGCTTCGCCAGCGCCTCCTCGACCGTCGTCGCCTCGTGGTCGGAGCGGATGCCCGCGGCCGTGTAGGCGTCCAGGGCGCGCCCCAGCACACCCGGTGCATGCCCGTCGGCGTGCGACGCCCCGCGCACCTCGAGCTTGGCCAGCACGTCCGGGTCGCCCGCGATGACGCCTGGGAAGTTCATCATCTCGGCGACGCCGAGCGCCCGCTTGCGGCGCAGGATCGCCTCCATGTCGCCGACCGTCAGCTCGCGCCGGGGCGACTCGAACGCGCTCGCGGGGACGCACGACGGCGCCATCACGTACACGGCCAGCGGCAGCCCCTCGGAGGCATCGAGCATCCAGTGCACGCCGTCGGAGCCGAGCACGTTGGCGACCTCGTGCGGGTCGCAGACGATCGCGGTCGTCCCGTGGGGGAGGACGGCGCGGGCGAACTGCGCCGGCGTGAGCTTGGAGGACTCGACGTGCATGTGCGCGTCGATGAACCCGGGCACGAGCCACTTCCCGCGCGCGTCGATCCGCTCGCCGCCCTCGTAGGAGCCGATGCCGGCCACCATCCCGTCAGCGATCGCGACGTCCCCGGTGAGCCACTCGCGCGTGTGCGCGCAGAAGACCGACGCGCCCTCGACGACGGTGTCGGGACGCTCGTCGCCGCGCGCCACGGCGATCAGCCGCGCGCGGCCCCGCCCGTTCACCCGCGCGACTCCTTGGGCGCCTCGAAGCGCACGTCGACCTCGCGCGCGCCGGCGCCGAGCGCGGCGGACAGCGCACTGCCGAACGCCAGCAGGACGGCGTCGTGCGGCCCCTCGATCGCCAGCTCGCCGGGGCCGCTCTCGCGTGCGAGCCTGGACGGCGCGGCGGCCTCGCGGGCCGCCGCGATCGCCTCGTCCGGCCCGGGGATCGTCACGCGCGCGGTCAGCTCCGCGGGGCCGACCGGCATCAGAGCCCCACGATGTCGTCGGGCCGCACGGGCACGCGCGTCAGGGCGGCGCCGGTCGCGTTGCGCAGCGCGCTGACGATCGCGGGGGTCGAGGAGATCGTCGGCGGCTCGCCGACGCCGCGCAGGCCGTAGGGCGCCTCGGGGTCGCCGAGCTCGAGCACGTCGAGCTTGACGGGCGGCATGTCGAGCACGGTCGGGATCAGGTAGTCGGTGAAGGAGGCGTTGCGGACCTCGCCGTCGACGACCTGGATCTCCTCCATCAGCGCAAGCCCGAGCCCCTGCGCGATCCCGCCCTCGATCTGGCCCTCGACGGCCTGCGGGTTGATCGCTTTGCCGACGTCCTGCGCCGTGGCGATCTCGACCACGCGCACGAGCCCGAGCTCGGTGTCGACGTCCACGACCGCGCGGTGGGCGGCGAACGCGAACGTGACGTGCGCGTCGCCCTGGCCGTTCTCGTCGAGCGGGAAGGTCTCGCGATGGTGGTGCTCGCGCGTGGCCTCGACCGGTCCGCCGGCGAGCTTGTCGGCGAGCGTGTCGCCGGGCAGCGACGAGAGCTCCTCGCGCACCGCCTCGCAGGCGAGCTTCACCGCGCCGCCGGTCATCATCGTCTGGCGCGAGGCCGACGACGAGCCCGCCGTGCCGACGTTCGTGTCGGCCGGCAGGACCACGACCCGCTCGACGCCGAGCTCCGTGCGCGCGATCTGCTCCTGCACGGTCACGAGGCCCTGGCCGACCTCGGCGGCCGCCGTGTGCACCTCGACGAGCGGCTCCCCGCCGGCCAGCGAGATCCGCACGCGGGCGGTCGCGTAGTCGTCGAAGCCCTCGGAGTAGGAGACGTTCTTGTAGCCCACCGCGTAGCCGACGCCGCGCACGACGCCCTCGCCGCGGGTGACGTTCGCGATCCCGCCCGGGACGCCGCCGGCTCCGTCCGGCTCCGGCATCGCCACCACACGCGACAGCAGCTCCTCGACGGGGGCGGGGCACTGCACGGGCTGGCCGGTCGGCAGCCTCGTGCCGGTGCTCATCGCATTGCGGCGGCGCAGCTCGACCGGGTCCATCCCCAGTGCGGCGGCGAGCTTGTCCATCTGCGCCTCGTGGGCGAAGCACGTCTGGACGGCGCCGAACCCGCGCATCGCGCCGCACGGCGGGTTGTCCGTGTAGACGACGTAGGCGTCGATGCGGGCGTTCGGCACCTCGTACGGGCCGACGGCGAAGCAGGCGGCGTTCGAGCACACGGCGGTCGACGAGGACGCGTACGCGCCGCCGTCGAGCAGCACCCGCGCGCGCACCGCGACCAGCTTGCCGTCACGCGTCGCGTGGTGCTCGTAGCGCATCCGCGCGGGGTGGCGGTGGATGTGGCCGAAGAAGCTCTCCTCGCGCCCGTACATCATCTTCACCGGGCGATCGCAATGGAGCGCGAGCAGGCACGCATGGACCTGCATCGAGAGGTCCTCGCGGCCGCCGAACGCGCCGCCGACGCCGCCGAGCACGAGCCGCACCTTCTCCGGCGGGAGGTCGAGCGAGGCGGCGAGCTGGTCGCGGTCCACGTGCAGCCACTGGGTCGCGATGAACAGGTCCACGCCGCCGTCCTCGGCCGGCACGGCGAGGCCCGACTCTGGCCCGAGGAAGGCCTGGTCCTGCATGCCGACCTCGTACTCGCCGGTCACGACGACCTCGCCCTCGGCGTCCGGGTCGCCGTGACGGATCGGGACGTGGCGGAGCAGGTTGCCACCCGGGTGCAGCGGCGGGCTGTCGGGATCCAGCGCGCGCTCGGAGTCGGTGAGCGGCTCGAGCACCTCGAAGTCGACCTCGATCTTCTTCGCCGCCGCGCGCGCGGTCTCGGGGTGGTCGGCCGCGACGAGCGCGATCGCCTCGCCCTGGTAGCGGACGTCCTCCCACGCGAGCACGGGCTGGTCGTGGATCTCGAGCCCGTAGGTCTTGCGGCCGGGCACGTCCTCGTGCGTGAGCACGGCGTGCACGCCGGGCACGCGCAGGGCGGCCCCGATCTCGATCGAGCGGATCTTCGCGCGCGGGTGCGGAGAGCGCAGGGTGGAGCCCCACAGCATGCGGTCGGCCCACGCGTCGGAGGCGTAGGCGAAGCGGCCCTTGACCTTCGGGATGCCGTCCGGGCGCCGGACACTCTGGCCGATCCCGTTGCGGATCTCGGTGATGGTGCTCATGCGGCCACCCCCGCGCGGCTGGCGAGCCGCCGCGACTGGGCGAGCAGGTCACGTGCCGCGATCCCCTCGTCGAATGTCTTCATCTCGCCGCCGGCGACGACGACGCGGCCGCCGACCAGCAGCGTGTCCACGAGCGGGCGTGGGCCGAGCACGAGCGCGGCGACCGGGTCCTCGATCCCGGCGTGGTCGACGCCGTCGAGGCGCCAGAGCGCGATGTCGGCCAGCTTGCCCGGCTCCAGCGAGCCGATCTCGGTCTCGCGGCCGAGGCAGCGCGCGCCGTGGATCGTGCCGAGCTCGAGCGCCTCGCGGACCGACATGCCCCGCGGGCCGTGAGCGAGCCGCGCGAAGAACAGCGCCTGGCGCAGCTCGCCGCCGAGCTCGCCGGCCTCGTTGGAGGCGGCGCCGTCGACGCCGAGCCCGACCGGCGCGCCGTTGCCGATCAGGGCCGGAACGGGCGCGATCCCCGCGCCGAGCCGCGCGTTGGAGCTCGGGCAGTGGGCGACGCCCGTGCCGGTCTCGCCGAAGCGCCGCACCTCCCACTCGTTCAGGTGCACGCAGTGCGCGAGCCAGACGTCGCCGCCGAGCCAGCCGAGCCGCTCCAGGTACTCCACCGGCCGGCAGCCGAACAGCTCGAGGCAGAAACGCTCCTCGTCCTCGGTCTCGGCCATGTGCGTGTGCAGGCGCACGCCGCGCGCGCGGGCCAGCTCGGCCGCGTCGCGCATCAGCTCCCGCGTGACGCTGAACGGGGAGCAGGGGGCGAGCGCGATCCGCACCATCGCGTCGGGCGAGGTGTCATGGTGGCGGTCGATCGCGGCCTCGCAGGCGGCGAGGATCGCGTCGCGGTCCTCGACGACCTCGTCGGGCGGCAGACCGCCTGAGCTGCGGCCGAGGTCCATCGAGCCGCGGCACGGGTGGAAGCGCAGCCCGACCTCGCGCGCGGCCTCGATCTCGACCCCGAGCAGGTCGCCGCCGTCGTGGGGGAACAGGTAGTGGTGGTCGGAGACCGTCGTGCAGCCCGAGCGGGCGAGCGCGACCAGCCCGGCGCGCGCGGCCGCCTGCTCGACCGCCTCGTCGACGTGCGCCCACACTGGGTAGAGCGTCTGCAGCCACTCGAACAGCGTGTTCTCGTGCGCGAAGCCGCGCGTCGCCCACTGGTAGAGGTGGTGATGGCAGTTGACGAGGCCCGGCGTGGCGAGCATGCCGCGACCGTCGATCCGGACCTCCTCGCCGTCGCCGGCGGGCGCCGGCCCGGCGCCGACCTCGTCGATGAAGCCGTGGCGGACGACGATGTGCCCCTCGCCGTGCTCGGTGCGCTCGCCGTCGACGGTGGCGATCGCGCAGCCCTCGATGACCAGGCGGGTCATCGAGCCGCCGCCCGGACCGCGTCGAGGATCTTCTCGTAGCCCGTGCAGCGGCACAGGTTGCCCGCCAGCGCCTCGCGGATCTCCGCGTCGGTCGGCTCCGGATTGCGCCTGAGCAGGTCGTCGGTGGCGACGATCAGCCCGGGCGTGCAGAAGCCGCACTGGACGGCGCCCGCGGCGAGGAAGGCCTCCTGGACCTTGGAGAGCTCGCCCTCGCCCGCGAGACCCTCGACGGTGACGATCTCGCGCCCCTCGGCCTGGCCGGCGAGCACGAGGCAGGAGCAGACGAGCGTGCCGTCGAGGTAGACGCTGCAGGACCCGCACTCGCCCTGCTCGCAGGCGTTCTTGGCGCCGGGCAGGCCGAGCCGCTCGCGCAGCACGTGCAGCAGGCTCTCTCCCTCCCACAGGCCGTCGACCTCGCGCGGCTCGCCGTTGACGATGGTGTTGAGCCTCACAGCTCGCTCCAGGCCCAGGCCAGCGTGCGGCGGGCGAGCACGCCGAGCGCGTGGCGGCGGTAGGCGGCGCTGCCGCGGACGTCGTCGATCGGAGAGGCGGCCTGCGCGACGAGCTCGCCGAACCGGGCGAGGTCGCTGTCCTGCGGCGGTGCGCCGCCGTCCCAGTCCAGCGCTTGCTGCGCGAACGCCTCCGCATCCGTCGCGACGATCGGCGTCGGGCCGGACGAGCCGATGCACGTGCCGACGCGGCGTTCGTCCGGGTCGAGCGCGAGCGCGAACGAGCAGACCGCGATCACCATCGCGTTGCGCGTCCCGACCTTCGAGAACTGCTGGGGGCCGGCGGCAGGTGCGATGTGGAACGCGGCGATCAGCTCGTCGGGCTCGAGCACGTTGCGCTTCGGGCCGGTGATGAACTCGCCGATCGGGACGCGCCGGGTGCCGCGGGCGCTGCTCTCGAGCTCGATCTCTGCGTTCGAGGCGTACAGCGGAGGGAGCGCGTCGCCCGCCGGGGAGGACGAGCCGAGGTTGCCTCCGATCGTGCCGCGGTTGCGGATCTGGGGCGAGCCGACGGTCCGCGACGCGGCCGCCAGGCCGGGCAGGGCGCCGCCGAGCTCGTCGATCGCGCGCGTGTAGCTGACGCCGGCGCCGACCCTCAGGAGACCGTCGTCCTCTTGCCATTCCGCGAGCGCGCGCACGCGCGTGAGATCGAGGATCGCCTCGGGGCGCTCGCGGCCGAAGTTGAGGTCGACCATCACGTCGGTGCCGCCCCACAGGGGCAGCGCGCCCGGGTGCGCAGCGCGAGCCTCCAGCGCCTCCTCCCAGTCCTCAGGCTGCAAGAACTCCATGGCGCAAGCCTACGGATTCCGGCGTCCGGTTTGAGTTTGCTGAGAACCGGCGATCAGCGGACCATGGTCCGGCTGATGGCGTTGGCGGCGCTCTCGATGCTGATGTTCGTCGCCGCGGCGGCCGGCGCCGAGGCCAAGGTGTTCCGAGGCAAGACCAGCCAGGGACGCCCGGCGTCGGTCGTGATCGGCTCCGACGGGCTGCTGCGCAACGCGCGCGTGAACTGGCGCGGCCGCTGCCGCACCGGCGGCCGGGTCCGCGACAAGACGGCCTTCACGCGCCCGCACGACCAGTCCTCGCCGGACGCGTTCTTCGACGAGGGCGTGTACCGCAGCCGCGACGACGGCGGCTACCGCCTGCGCTTCACGGTCTCGATCCGCGGGACCCGGTTCGCCGACGCCCGCGGCGAGCGCTGGCGCGGGACCTTCCGCGCGAAGGTCCTCGTGACGCGCCGCGGCCACTACGTGGACACCTGCCGCAGCGGGCGCCTGCGCTTCACGCTACGACCGGCCTAGCGCCCTCCGACGGCGCTATGCTCGGTGCCGCCTGGTGGGCGTAGCTCAGTTGGTAGAGCTCCGGGTTGTGGTCCCGGCGGCCGCGGGTTCGAGTCCCGTCGCTCACCCCTCGAAAGGGCCTGCAAAGCAGGCCCTTTTTCGTTGAGCGTCATGCCGCCTCGGGACCCACGGGGTACCACGCGGGGACGATTCCCGGTTCCATCGGGGCCAATCGTGCGAGACGCTGCCTAGCAAGGGCATGGCTCGAACGAAGCGCGCTAACGGCGCAGGAACCGTCTACATCAAGAACGGCAGCTACTACGGCCGCTGGGTCACGCTCGAGGGCGGCCGTACCAACCGCAAGCTCGGCCGGGTCCGGAAGCCCGGCACTCGCGACGGCCTCACCCACACGCAGGCCGAGAAGCGCCTCCGCGAGCTCATCCAGATCGTCCAGGTCACCAGCGACCCGGATCGGACGATGGCAACGGCCGGCCAGGCGCTGCTCGCGCGCCTCGAGGCCAAGGGCAGCTCGAAGTCGCACGTCGAGACCGCCGAATCGCATCTACGCGGCGTTCATTGGGACGCCGGAACCGACCGAAGGGGCCAATCGCATTTCGACGTTCCTCTGGATCCTGCTCGTCTCGGTGTACTTCCTCGCACTGGTGTCGCTGGGTATCGCGACGCTACGGAAGGGTCACACCGCGTTGTTCCTCGTCGGCATCATCTTCTCGTTGCTCTGGATCGTCGGAGCGGTTATGGCGCCCACACCGCGCGCGACCGGCGCTGTCTGACGCCGGATCGACACACGGGCGCGCACTACGACACGGGTACATGCTCGCCCGCTTGCCGCGTCGCCGGACCGCTGTGATGCTCGGGCCGACGAGCGAGGGAGCGAGATGCCCGAGAGGACCAGGCTGGCCGAGCGGCCGGTCGTGGACGCCGGCACCAAGGGGATGCAGTGGATCCTGGCCGGTTCCTTCCTGATGGGTTCCGATGACTTCTACCCGGAGGAGCGCCCGGTCCGCCGCGCCGAGGTGGCTGGCTTCTGGATGGACGAGCGCCCGGTGAGCGTCGCGCAGTTCCGTCGCTTCGTGAAAGCGACCGGCTACGTGACCGTGGCCGAGCGGACGCCCGACCCCGCGGACTTCCCGGAGGCCGATCCCGCCCAGCTCGTGCCGGGTTCGGTGGTGTTCCAGCGTGCGCGCGGGCCCGTCGACCTGCGCGACTTCCGCAACTGGTGGGCGTACGTGCCCGGTGCGTGCTGGAGCCGGCCGGAGGGTCCCAACAGCAACACGTACACGCGCGCGGGGCATCCCGTGACGCAGGTGGCCTACGAGGACGCCGAGGCGTACGCCACATGGGCGGGCCGCGCGCTGCCCACCGAAGCGGAGTGGGAGTACGCGGCACGTGGCGGCCTCGAGGGCGCCACCTTCGCGTGGGGCGACGACCCGTTCCCGGGCGGGCGCCCGATGGCCAACACCTGGCAGGGCGAGTTCCCGTGGCAGAACCTGCTCGCCGATGGCTACGAGGGAACGTCGCCGGCCGGCGCGTTCCCGCCCAACGGCTACGGGCTGCTCGACATGACCGGCAACGTCTGGGAGTGGACGTGCGACCCGTTCGGCGCCGCCGAGACGGCGGCCGCCTGCTGCGGCCCCGCCGCAGACGACGGGCTGGAGCGCCGGGTGATCAAGGGAGGCTCGCACCTGTGCGCCCCGAGCTACTGCCTGCGCTACCGGCCGGCGGCGCGCCAAGGGGAGTCGGTGGACACGTCCACTACGCACATCGGCTTCCGTTGCGTGCTCCGACAGGAGTAGAAGCAGGAGCGCCCGGCCAGTGCTGACAGCCCAGCCGGGCTCCCAGTGTCAGGGTTGTGGTCCCGCGGCCGCGGGTTCGAGTCCCGTCGCTCACTCTTCGTCCCTGCAAAGATCGATCTTCCGTCTAGTGGTAGATCGGCGTGAGGACAACGACGGGACAATTTTCGTACTCCAGCGGCCTTCACGGCGGATAACGGGATCTCCGCGACCGCGCTGTAGAGCCAAATATCGTCAGAGGGCGCCGGGTTCCGTGGGGTCGTATCCCGGAGCCCACCGGATCACGCAAGAGTGCGTGATCGGCCCAGGTCGTGAGCAGAGCCGCATCAAGCGGTCGAGCGTGCGGCTCGTCGAGGCACTCGCTATGCGGCGACGGCCTCGAGAGATCACAGCCCGTCGACAGGCTGTGATCTCTCCAGTGCGTGCCATGCCGGGCTCGCAACGAGAGCGAGCCCGGGTGGTGCCCTGCGAACTCGGTCAGGCGGTTGCCGGAGGTGCCTCGACGGAGGCGGCGGCCTCTTCGAGGGCCTCGTCGCTGGCGGCGTGAACCTCCGAGACGCCGCCGAGATCGGTCAGGATCGACTCGATCGGACCAGCCTCGTCCCACTTGGCGAGGACGCCGACGGCGGCCTTGCCGTTCGAGAGCTCGGCGCTGATGCGCTCGCGGTCGCTCTCGCTGAGGCCCAGGCCCTTGTGGTGCAGCAGCCCGAGGGCCCCGCCGGTGGTCGCGCCCATCCCGATTCCCATCCCGAGGCCGATTCCCACCGGACCGAGAAGCCCGAGGATGAATCCGATGCCGGCGCCCTTGAAGAAGCTGTGCGAGCCGACCTTGTGGGCCTTGACCTCGCCATTGCCGTCGAGCACGAGGATGCCGATCGCGTCGTGTCTGGCGACACCGCTGTTCTTGAGTGCGACCACCGCCTCATCGGCCGCGGTCTCGCTCTCGAAGATCGAGAGCACGATGCGCTTGTCTGTCATGACGACTCCTTCTCGTGTCTGGCGCCGGTGGGGCGCAAAGGTCGCGTCGAGCTTCTCGCGCCTCTTCGGCCGCTGCATCGCGCGGATCGCATGATTCACCGATCCCTTCTCCCGTCGGTCTCGGGCTGGGCCTCGAGGGCTGCTTCGACGTCGTAGCCGAGAGCGAGGCCGAGCTCGGGCGCGGCGGACACGACGCGGCCGAGGCCGATCGCGGGAGCGACCGCGATCAGGATCCCCACGATCTCGTCCGGACTCGCCCCCGACGCGAGCGCAAGCTCTGCGCTCGCGTTGTAGGAGATCTGCCCGGCGTCGACGGCCATGAGCGCTGCGAGCCTGACCATCGCGTGCGTTTTCGGGTCCAATCCCGAGGCCTCGATCGTGTCCCGTCCCATGCCGAGCACAGACGCCACGAAGCGATCGTCGCTGAGGGCCATGCTTCGAAGCCGCTCTTGGAACTCCACCATGTCCCTCCATCCGATCCATTAGTCGTGCGCGCCCGAGAGCGTGACCCCATCACAGCGCGTTCACAGTCGACCGGCATCGCGCGGACCGCATGAATGAAGGCGTCAGAGCAGACCGACCTGCCGCGCCTGTTCGACGGCGGCGCCGCGAGATGTGACGTCGAGCTTCCGGTAGATCGACATCGCGTGCGACTTCACGGTGTGCTGCGAGAGGTAGAGCCGCGCGCCGACCTCCTTGAACGTCAGGTGCGTGGTGAGCAGCGGGAGGACGTGCAACTCGGCGGCGGTGAGCGCTGACGCTCCCGGTGCCTCGTGGCCGGCGGTACTGACGGTCGCCCGCAGCTCCGCCGCCTGGGTCGGCAGGCTTCCGAGGGCCGGGCGCCGCCGCAGGATCGTGTCGACCTCTCTGAGCATGGTCCGTGCGCCGGCTCGGTCGGCGAGGGTGAGATACGCACGCGCAAGTTCCAGCCTGGTCTGGACCGAGGGGACCGGGAGCGCGTAGGTGAGCTGCGGAAGCCGACGCTGCGCCGTAGACAGGTGCTCGCGTGCGCTCGCCGTCCGTCCTGCGTGCAGCGCGGTCCGGCCCGCGACGGCGTAGGCCACCGCGTTCAGCGCCGCGTTCTCGCGGTGTGAGTGCGCTGCGGTCGCGACCGCGCGCTCGGCCAGGTCATCGGCGCGGACCCACTCGTCTCGTCCGATGGCGATGAGGGCCCGTTCGGCGAGCGCGACGGCGACCATGTCGGGGGCGCCCAGGTCCCGTGCCTCGTCGGCCACGTCGGCGAATATGTCGTCGGCCTCGTTGGCGGCACCGCTCAGAAGCGCCGCCATGCCCAGGAGCACCATCGCAACGGGATGCCACACGCTGTCGGGGGCCAACGTGCGGACGGCGCACGCCGCATCCGCTTGCATGGCCTCGAGCCCGTGCAGGCCCTGGAACGCCCGCAGCAGAGCCTGCCACGACTCGATGGACGCGCTGCCGTCCGGCAGCCGGCCGTCATAGGTGCCCTGCCCGGCCAGGTCGGCGTAGCGGTCTGATGCCGTCGGGCGACCCATCACGGAGTGGAACATGGCGCCGATCACCGCGACCGACGAGAATGGGCTCACGCCGCCGTTGGCGTCCAGCCACTCGAACCATTGATCGACGGTGGCGGTTCGGCCGCTCTGGAACACTGGCATCGTCCAGCGTTCCATGAGCGCGGCGACGCGAGCTGGGTTGCCCTCGGTCTGGCCGTACCGGACGGCGGCGATCTCGTGCCCGTTCGCTGCGCACCACTCGGAGGCGCGGCTGAGCAGCGGCGAGAGGAGCTCGGGGTCGGACCGAGTGAGCTCGGCGGCCAGCCGTTCCCTGACCAGCGGATGACAGCGGTACCACTCGCCGTCGCCATCGAGGCCGACCACGAAGCGGTTGGTGCGCGCCAGCGACTCGAGGATCTCCGCTGAACCGGTTGACGCCAGCGCCGTGTCGCACAGCGGCCCGGACATCTGCTCGAGCAGGCTCGTCCTGGTCAGGAACAGCAGCTCGTGCGCCGGGAGGTGCGCGAAGAACTCCGATTGCAGGAAGTCGGCGACGAACGGGTTATTGCCCGAGACTGCGCCGACCTGTCGGGGACCGGCTCCGTTCGTCCCGGCGGAAACCGCGGCGAGATAGAGCCCGGCCGGCCAGCCCTCCGTTCGCCTGACCAGATCGGCGAGGTCCGCGTCGGAGACGTCCAGGCCCGTTGCGCTGAGCATCTGCCTCGCCTCGCGCTCGTCCATCCGCAGGTCGTTGGGCCCGAGCTCGAGCCCTAGCCCGCGCGTGCGCAGGTACCCCAGCGGCAAGGCCGACCCGTCCCGCGCGGACAGGACGAGCTGGGACCCTTCCGCGACGTGACCCGCGAGAGCGACGATGGCGTCGATGCACTGCGGATTGGCGATGACGTGAACGTCGTCGAGACCCAGCGCGACCGGGCGGTCGACGGCCGCCAGCGCGGCTCCCAAGCGCGGTACGACCGACGCCTCGATCGATGCACCGGGCGACGCGAGCGCTTCGAAGACGCCGCGGTCGATCGGCGCGATCCGATCGAGCGCGACGGCCACATACGTGAGCAGCACGATGGGGTCGTTGTCGTGGCGGTCAATCGAGATCCAGGCGAACGGGCGATCGGTCATGGACACGGCCCACTGTGCGAGCGCGGTGGTCTTCCCGTAGCCCGGACCCGCGCAGAGCATCACGATCGGCGTGTCGGCGGCGCGGCTAAGTTGCTCGACCACGGCCCTGCGCGTGATTCCCCGGCCGCTGGCACGAGGCGGTCGCAGCTTCGATTCCAAGAGGTCGAACGGCAGCGAGATCATGGATCGGATCGCTCCGAGCCGAGTTCATCTGCAAAGCGATGAACCGCAAAGCCGATGCAGAACGCCATGCTCGGTGTCCACTATGGTCTGGGCCGGCCGGGCAGTCCTCATCCGATTCGTGCGATGTGCGGAAGTTCGTGTTCCGTCAGGGTCGTAGCTCACGATCGAGGAGGTAGGACCATGGCCATCGGGCCTGTTCAGCTGATCGTGCTCGGCTTCGAGCACCCGGAGTTCCACGGCGAGATCATCGCCGAGTTGGAGCGCCTGAAGCAGAGCGACACGGTGCGCGTGATCGATGCGCTCGCGGTGCACAAAGACGCGGACGGAGAGATCGAGGTCGCGCATCTGAGCAACCTCTCCAAGGACGAGGCGGTCGAGCTCGGCTCGAAGGTCGGCGCGCTGATCGGCCTCGGCATCGAGGGCGAGGAGGGCATGGAGGCGGGCGCTGCCGCCGGCGCGCAGGCCGTCTCAGAGGGCAACGGCGTCCACGTCTTCTCCGACGAGGAGGCATGGGACGTGCTCGAGGACATCCCGAACGACTCCGCGGCGGCGCTGATACTGATCGAGCACCACTGGGCCGTGCCGCTTCGCGACGCGGTCGCACGCGCCGGCGGCTTCCGGCTCAGCGACGGGTTCATCAGCCCGCTCGACCTCGTCGAGATCGGACTGGTCTCGGGCGAGGAGGCGCGCGACCTGCATGCCCTCGAAACCGCCGCCGCCCAAAAGGCGTAGGCCACAAGACAACGACAGGAGAAGGACAGATGATGGGATCTCGCAGAGTCGCCCGGCGCACGTCACGACGAGTGGCGCGGCGGCGCTGAACCTCGCCTGGAGTCTGGAAGGTGCCGGCCCGCGGACTCCGCGGGCCGGCACCTACCTCACCGGCTCCAAGTGGGACTCCCTGGGCGAGGCGGTCGACACCTCGACCCTCAATTTCGGGTTCCACTGCGTCGTGAGGATCGCTGACCATGGAAACGACGGACGTGGCGCAGCGCCGGCCGACGTCGTCGAGGAGCCGCTGATCCTCGAGCCCCGGTGGCCGCCGGTGGTGTCGCTGGTGGTGTTCATGGGACTCACCATCGGCCTGCGCTTGTGGCTGCCGCAGGAACGGCTCGTGGGCGGCCCTTGGGCTGCTCCGGCGATCGAGCTGCTCCTGCTCGTGGTCTTGCTCACGGCCGACCCGGGCACTCGCACCAAGCGCACGAGATGGCTGCGTCCCACCTCGATTGCCCTGGTGGGCCTCCTCGTCGTCGTGGCGCTCTGGGCCACTGCGGTCCTTATCTACCACCTGATCACCGGAGCGAAGGTGACCGAAGAGCCGGGGCCGCTGCTGGCCGCCGGCACGCTGGTGTGGCTCGGCAACAACCTCGCGTTCGCGCTGATGTACTGGCTGATGGACAGCGGCGGGCCGATCATCCGGGCCTTGCAGCCGCTCCCGATCGACTTCGCGTTCACGCAGCACATGAGCCCGGAACTCGCGCCTCCCGGTTGGCGGCCCGTCTTCCTCGACTATCTGCATCTGGGCTTCACGAACGCGACGGCCTTCAGCCCTACCGACGTTCTTCCGCTCACGTACCGGGCCAAGTACGCCATGCTCGTGCAATCGACGATCGCGCTAGCGCTCTTTGGCCTGATCGTCGCACGAGCCGTGAATGCCTTCACCTGAGCCATCCGACCTAGGACATCGATAGGCGAACAGGGCGGCGCGGATTACACGGCGATGAGATGGCGCCCGATACGACGGTGCCGATCCCGGCTTGCGAGACGATCGTAAGGCGACCGCCGAGCAGACCGACGCGGTCTCGCATGTGCTGCAGTCCCCCGTCGGCGCGCGTATTCGCCACGTCGAAGCCGGGCCCGTCGTCTGACACCTCGAAGCCGACGCCGTGCACGTTCTCGTGAAGGCGGATCGAGATACGGACCGAGGTCCCGCCGTGCTTGGACGCGTTCTGGATTGCTTCGCGGCAGCAGTAGTAGATCGCGGATTCGAGCACGGCCGGATGGCGTCCGACGCCGGGGCCAGCGACGTCGACCGGTCCCGCGGCGCTGCGGGCGACATGAGCCAGCGCAGCGACGAGTCCGTGGTCGGTCAGGACTTGTGGATGGAGTCCGCGGGCGGTCTCGCGCAACTCGTCGATGGCCTCATCGAGGTTCTCGCCTATTTCAGCGAGCGCCTGGCGGAGACCAGGATCGCCGTTGGCCATCTCGCCGGCGAGCGCAAGCCGGATGCGCACCGCTACGAGGCGCTGTTGGACGCCGTCGTGGATGTCGCGCTCGAGCAGCTTTCGCTGCTGATCGACGGCCTCGACGACGCGTTGGAGGGATCCGCCGACTTCGGCGTGGCCGTGCGGTGGCATCGCCGCATCACATCGTGTCCGCGCCTGGGTCGGCATCGCGCGAACGGGATGAATACGCCAGACCGGCCGGACAGGAGCTCCGAGAGCGCGACTCATCCGATCCGCGCGATGCGCACCCATGGAGTGCCGGGTTAGCGTCGGAATCTCCGGCCGTCGGCCGAACTTGCCCGCTAACGAGGAAACGCCATGGCTTCTGTGAACCCCACTGATCCACCGTCGGTCCTCGACGGTGGCGCACACCAAGCGCCGACGATGGCGACGGCACCGCGCGTACTGCTCGTCCACTACACCTACACCCAGCAGTCCGTGAGGATGTCCGACGCGATGGCGGAGGCGATGCGGGGGGGCGGGTGCGATGTCACCCAGGCCGCGATCGAGTTCACCGACCGCCGGTACGTCGACCGGGTCACGCGATTCCCGATGAAGCATGCGTTCCTGGACGTGCTGCGAATGATGCCTGCCCAGGTTCGGCGCAAGACGGGCGAGATCCGCGTCCCGCCGGCGGCACAGGGCGGCGACTACGACCTCGTCTGC